>NZ_JBEYVO010000007.1:0-349385 GCF_040644055.1 Streptomyces sp. NPDC047043 | reverse complement strand
TGCGCGTGTTCCCGCTGTCCAACTGGACCGAGCTGGACGTCTGGCAGTACATCGCCCGCGAGGGCATCGAGCTGCCGGAGATCTACTTCGCGCACGAGCGTGAGGTGTTCGCGCGCAGCGGCATGTGGCTGACCGCCGGCGAGTGGGGCGGGCCCAAGGACACGGAGACGGTCGAGAAGCGGCTCATCCGCTACCGGACCGTCGGCGACATGTCCTGCACGGGCGCCGTCGATTCGGACGCCGTGACACTGGAGCAGGTCATCGCCGAGATCGCAGCGTCCAGGCTGACCGAGCGCGGCGCCACGCGTGCCGACGACAAGCTGTCCGAGGCCGCGATGGAAGACCGCAAGCGCGAGGGGTACTTCTAAGCATGAGCACGATCACGACCGAGGAGCTCTCGGCCACCACCCTGCTGCGGTTCGCCACGGCCGGTTCCGTCGACGACGGCAAGTCGACCCTGGTGGGCCGGCTGCTGCACGACTCCAAGTCGGTGCTGGCCGACCAGCTCGAGGCCGTCGAGCACGCCTCCCGCAACCGCGGCCAGGAGGCCCCGGACCTGGCGCTGCTGACGGACGGTCTGCGCGCCGAGCGCGAGCAGGGCATCACGATCGACGTGGCCTACCGCTACTTCGCCACGCCCAAGCGCCGGTTCATCCTCGCCGACACGCCCGGCCATGTGCAGTACACCCGCAACATGGTGACGGGTGCCTCCACCGCCGAGCTGACGGTGATCCTGGTCGACGCCCGCAACGGTGTCGTCGAGCAGACCCGCCGCCACGCCGCGATCGCCGCCCTGCTGCGTGTCCCGCACGTGGTCCTCGCCGTGAACAAGATGGACCTGGTCGACTACCAGGAGTCCGTCTTCGCCGCGATCGCCGAGGAGTTCACGGCGTACGCGCTCGAGCTGGGCGTCCCGGAGATCACCGCGATCCCGATCTCCGCGCTGGCCGGCGACAACGTGGTGGACCCGTCCGCGAACATGGACTGGTACGGCGGCCCGACCTTCCTCGAGCACCTGGAGACGGTCCCGGTCACCCACGACCTGAGCCACTGCCACGCCCGCCTTCCCGTGCAGTACGTGATCCGGCCGCAGACCGCCGAGCACCCGGACTACCGGGGCTACGCGGGCCAGATCGCCGCCGGTTCGTTCCACGTCGGCGAGGCGGTGACGGTCCTGCCGTCCGGCCGCGCCTCGAAGATCTCCGGCATCGATCTGCTCGGCGAGCCGGTCGACGTCGCCTGGACGACGCAGTCGGTGACCCTCCTGCTGGAGGACGACATCGACATCTCGCGCGGCGACCTGATCGTGCCCAGCAAGGACGCCCCGGCGACCACGCAGGACATCGAGGCGACCGTCTGCCACGTCGCCGACCAGGCGCTCACCGTCGGCCACCGGGTGCTGCTCAAGCACGGCACCCGCACGGTAAAGGCGATCGTCAAGGACATCCCGTCCCGTCTCACGCTCGACGACCTGTCCCTGCACCCGCACCCGGGACAGCTCGTCGCCAACGACATCGGCCGCGTGAAGATCCGCACCGCGGAGCCGCTGCCGGTGGACTCCTACGCCGACTCGCGCCGCACGGGCTCGTTCATCCTGATCGACCCCAGCGACGGCACCACGCTCACCGCGGGCATGGTCGGCGAGTCGTTCGCGTCCCCCGAGCCCGTCAAGGACGAGGCCGAGGACGACGGGTGGGACTTCTGACATGAACTCCACCGATTACTTCTCCACGTTCGCCAAGGAGGGCGGCCGCGTCGGCAGCGGTGACCTCGGCAGCGGGCAGGGCGGAGTGGCGCGATGTGCGTGCTGACGTACGCGCACTGCCTGCGCGCCCCGTCCCCCCACCCGACGTCCCGGAAGCGACGAAGACCTGCCGACCTCCCGGCCACGACCTGAAAGACCGTGACCGCCGGGCCTCCGAGAGGAACACCTCCCGTGCCTGTCAACCGCTCCACCTTCCTGCGCCGCGGCATCGCCGTGGTGGCCGCACTTCCGCTCCTCACGCTCGCCGCTTGCGGCTACGGGTCGGACTCCAAGGACACCAACTCGAACGAGAAGGTCGCCGCGGGCTCCAAGAAGATCGACGGGCTCTCCTCCGTCAAGATCGGCTACTTCGGCAACCTGACCCACGCGACCGCACTGGTCGGCCGTGAGCAGGGCCTCTTCCAGAAGGAGCTCGGCGCCACCAAGGCCGACTACCAGATCTTCAACGCCGGCCCGTCCGAGATCGAGGCCCTCAACTCCGGCGCGATCGACATCGGTTGGATCGGCCCGTCCCCGGCGATCAACGGCTACACCAAGTCCAAGGGCACCAACCTGCGCATCATCGGCGGTTCGGCGTCCGGCGGCGTGAAGCTCGTGGTCAACCCGAAGAAGATCAAGTCCCTGAAGGACGTCAAGGGCAAGAAGATCGCCACCCCGCAGCTCGGCAACACCCAGGACGTGGCGTTCCTCAACTGGGTCGCGGACCAGGGCTGGAAGGTCGACGCGCAGAGCGGCAAGGGCGACGTCTCGGTCATCCGCACCGACAACAAGATCACCCCGGACGCCTACAAGGCCGGTTCCGTCGACGGCGCCTGGGTGCCGGAGCCGACCGCGTCCAAGCTGGTCGCCGAGGGCGCGAAGGTGCTGCTCGACGAGTCGTCGCTGTGGCCGGACAAGAAGTTCGTGATCACGAACATCATCGTGTCGCAGAAGTTCCTCAAGGCCCACCCGAAGGCCGTCGAGGCCGTGCTGAAGGCCTCGGTCGAGTCCAACAAGTGGATCAACGCCAACCCCGACAAGGCGAAGGCGGCGGCGAACAAGCAGCTGGAGGCGGACTCCGGCAAGGCCCTGCCGGCGGATGTCCTGGACCCGGCGTGGAAGTCCATTCAGTTCACCAATGACCCGCTGGCCTCCACCCTCAACACCGAGGCGCAGCACGCGGTCAAGGCCGGTCTGCTGGAGGACCCGCTGCTGAAGGGCATCTACGACCTCACGGCCCTGAACACGGTCCTCAAGGCCGATGGCGAGAGCACGGTCGACGACGCCGGTCTCGGCGCCCAGTAGTCCCGGATCCCGAGAGTTCCCAGGAGGTGACGACCATGGCCACCGCAATCGCCAAGGCCGACCGCGCCGAGTCGGTGGAGTACGCCGCGCGTATCGAGCACGTCTCGAAGTCCTTCGCCGGACCTGCCGGGCAGCAGCTCGTCCTAGACGACATCACCCTGGATGTCGCACCGGGCGAGTTCGTCACCCTCCTGGGGGCCTCGGGCTGTGGCAAGTCCACGCTGCTCAACCTGGTGGCGGGTCTCGACGACCCGACGGCGGGCAGCATCAAGACCGAAGGGCGTCCTGCCCTGATGTTCCAGGAGCACGCCCTCTTCCCGTGGTTGACCGCGGGCAAGAACATCGAACTCGCCCTCAAGCTCGGGGGAGTTCCGAAGAACGACCGGCGCGACCGCGCCGAGGAACTGCTCGAACTCGTCCGGCTCAAGGGCGCGTACGGCAAGCGGGTGCACGAGCTCTCCGGCGGTATGCGGCAGCGCGTCGCGCTGGCGCGCGCCCTGGCCCAGGAGAGCCGGCTCCTGCTGATGGACGAGCCGTTCGCGGCACTGGACGCGATCACGCGCGACGTGCTGCACGACGAGCTGACCCGGATCTGGCAGGAGAAGGCGCTGTCGGTCCTGTTCGTCACGCACAACGTGCGCGAGGCGGTGCGGCTGGCGCAGCGCGTCGTCCTGCTCTCGTCCCGGCCCGGCCGGGTGGCACGCGAGTGGACGGTGGAGATCCCGCAGCCGCGCCGCATCGAGGACGCCCCCGTGGCCGAACTGTCCCTTGAGATCACCGAAGAACTGCGTGGGGAGATCCGGCGTCATGGCCAGCACTGAGACCACCGAGACGGCAGAGGCCAAGGACTCGAGCGGCCTCGGCGGCCTGGAGGCCGGCCTCGACGCCCTGGAGACCTCGACCACCGGCCGTACTCCCTTCCGGAAGACCTTCGTCGACAAGATCCTGCCGCCGATCGTCGCGATAGCGGTGATCCTGGTCGTCTGGCAGGGGCTGATCTCGCTGAAGATCGTCGACGATCCGACCAAGCTGCCCTCGCCGGCCGACGTGGGGGCGGAGTTCAAGGACGCCTGGCTCAAGGGCGATCTCCTCGGCTACATCTGGACGAGCGTCTCGCGCGGTCTGCTCGGGTTCCTGTTCGCCCTGGCGATCGGCACCCCGCTCGGCTTGGTCGTGGCGCGCGTGAAGTTCATCCGTGCGGCGATCGGCCCGATCCTGTCCGGCCTGCAGTCCCTGCCCTCGGTGGCCTGGGTGCCGGCGGCCGTGATCTGGCTGGGTCTGTCGAACTCGGCGATGTACGCGGTGATCCTGCTCGGCGCGGTCCCCTCCATCGCCAACGGCCTGGTCTCCGGCATCGACCAGGTGCCGCCGCTGTTCCTGCGGGCGGGCCGCACGATGGGCGCGACCGGGCTGAACGGGGCCCGGCACATCGTGCTGCCGGCGGCCCTGCCGGGCTACCTGGCCGGTCTGAAGCAGGGCTGGGCCTTCTCCTGGCGCTCGCTGATGGCGGCGGAGATCATCGCCGTCTCCCCCGACCTGGGCGTCGGCCTGGGCGCACTGCTGGAGAACGGCCGCACCAACAGCTCCATGGCCATGGTCTTCGAGGCCATCATCCTGATCCTGTTCGTCGGCATCGCCATCGACCTGCTGATCTTCAGCCCGCTGGAGCGACGGGTCCTGCGCAGCCGCGGTCTGCTGGTGAAGAGCTGAAGTCCCATGCACACGAAGCCCGTTCTCCTCGTCATCGCCCACGGCAGCCGCGATCCGCGGCACGCCGCGACGGTGCACGCCCTCGTACGCCGGGTGCGCTCGCTGCGCCCGGGCGTACGGGTGGAGACGGGCTTCCTGGACTTCAACATCCCGTCCGTGCACGGGGTGTTGGAGTCCCTGGCGGCGGAGGGCGTCCGTGAAGTCGTGGCCCTCCCCCTTCTGTTGACCCGCGCGTTCCACGCGAAGGCGGACATCCCCGCCGTCCTGCGGGACGCGCCGCCGCAGCTGCGCATCCGCCAGGCGGAGGTGCTCGGCCCGTCGCCGCTGCTCCTGTCCGCGCTCGAACGGCGTTTGTACGAGGCCGGGTTGGCCCCCGGCGACAAGTCCTCGACCGGGGTCGTACTGGCCTCGGCGGGGTCCACCGACCCGGAGGCGATCGCAGTGATCGCAGAAATCGCGCGGGAGTGGCGGCACACCGGTTGGTGCGCCGTGCGACCTGCGTTCGCCTCCGCATCTCTTCCGCGCACGGAGGACGCCGTGCGGGAGCTCAGGGCACTGGGCTGCGAGCGCATCGCCGTCGCCCCGTACGTCCTGGCCCCCGGCTTCCTGCCGGACCGCATCGCGCGAGGCGCGGCGGAGGCGGACGTACTCGCCGACGTGCTCGGCCCGGCACCGGAGGTGGCGCGGCTGCTGCTGGAGCGGTACGACGCGGCGCGGAGGCCGGTGCTGGCGGCTCTCGGCGCCTAGCGTCCGTCCGGCGGATCAGGTCGGCTGCAAGGCGGAGGAGGGAGTCGACGCGGAGCGATGGGTGCCCCTCCCGCTCGAGCGAAGCCGAGAGTGGGGGAGAGTGCCGCCAACGCCGCTGGGGTCCTCCCACGCCTTCAAGGCAGTGGGGGAGCGCGTGCCAGGGCCCGCGACGCCGAGCTGATCCGCCGGACAGGCCCTGGTCCGGCGTTTCCCCGGCCCCGCGCCTACGGATCACGGCACAGGTCGTCGCCGAGCGGAGTGCGCGCATACCGCACGACCCGGCCACTGCGTGTGCGGCTCAGCAGCCCCGCGTCGTGGAGAACCGCGAGGTGCTGGCTGACCGCGCCCGGGGTGACGTGCAGGCGGTGGGCCAGCTCCGTGGTGGAGGCGGGTTCCGCGAGGAGCAGCAGCAGTCGGGACCGGGGGCGGCCGAGGAGTCGTACCAGTGCCGTGTCGGTGGGCGGGGGCGGGGTCTCGGAGAGCGTGGCGCGGCCGTACGCCGGATAGATCAGGGTCGGCGGGCGCAGGGGGTCGATCAGGGGCTGGGCACCACGGGCGAACAGGGTCGGCAGCAGCACCAGGCCGCGTCCCGCGATGCTCGTGTCGGTCCAGGGGGCCTGGAGCATGAAGTCCCGTGTGGACAGGCGTAGTTGACCGTCGGTCCAGGTGAGGCGGTCGTCGAGTCCCGCGAACAGCGCCCCGGCACCCTGTTCGGCGAGTACCCGGCTGCGGTGGGCGAGGTCGGACTCCAGGATGCTCTGGGCGCGCGGCCACCAGTCCGTGGCGAGGCAGGTGTGCCAGTAGGCGTCGAGAGCGTCGGTGATGCGCGTGAGGAAGGCGGCCGGGTCGGTCAGGCCCCGGGCCACGACGGGCGGCAGGGCTTCCGCGGTCCGGTACGTGGCGTGGAAGTCGGCGACGACGACGTCCGGTTGTGTGGCACGGAGCCGGTCGAGCTCGTCGGGGAAGGCCGGGCGGGCGCGTTCTGGGCGCGGGGTGAGGAAGTCCGGCACCCACAACCAGGGAGCGGCGAGGGCGGCGAGCAACTCGCCGTCGAGCGCGTCGAGTCGGGGGCGGATGCGACGCAGCCAGGGCCGGTGGTGGGGGTAGCGGGCCGGGTCGTGCAGACAGCGCAGCGAGAACACCGCCTCCTGCAGCGGGGAGTACGCGAAGGAGGTGGTCGCGAGGTCACCGACATCGAAGCGGAACTCGATCATTGAGCGCCACGCTAAATCATTGTCGGCGGACATGCACCACCGGCTTCGCTGTTCTCATGACCACGACACCCGCCTCACCGGCCTCCGAACAGGACGGCGACAGTACGACCGCTGCCCGCCCCGACCGGGCCACCCGGGCCGCCGGTCTCCTCCCCGCCGACCCGGCCCTGCGCCGCGCCACCGTGCTGACGCTCTTCAACTCCCTCGGAAACGGGCTCTACTTCCCCCTCGGCGTCCTGTACTTCACCCGCATCGTCGGCCTCGACGCGACCGCGGTCGGGCTCGGCCTGACGGTGGCCGGACTGGTCGGTGTGGCGGCGGGCGTACCGGCCGGGCGGGCCGCGGACCGGTGGGGCGCCCGGCAGGTGGGGGCGCTGCTGTGGGCGGGGACCGGGGTGGCCACGGCGGCCTACGTCCTGGTGCAGTCGTACGCCGGTTTCCTCGTGGCGGTCGTGTGCGCAACCGGGCTGCAGATGGCGAGCCGCGGGGTGCAGGGCGCGATCTACGCCGATGTGCTGCCGGCGGCGACCCGGGTGGAGGCGAGGGCGTATCTGCGGATGGTCACGAATGTCGCGATGGGCCTGGGGGGTGCGTTCGGGGCGATCGCGCTGCAACTCGACACGCAGGGCGCGTATGTGACGGTGATTCTGGTGAACGCGCTGTCGTTCGTGGCGCCCGCGCTGATGGTGCGGCGGCTGCCGCTCGCCCCCCACGTGAAGGAGCGGGTCGCGGCCGACGCTCCCGTCGGCGACCGCTGGCGTGCCGTGCGGGATCTGCCGTACCTCGCGGTGACCGTCCTGAATGCCGTGCTGGTCGTGCAGTACACCCTGTCCGAGGTCGGTCTGCCCCTGTGGATCGTCGAGCGGACCGAGGCGCCGCGCTGGACGGCCGCCCTGCTGATGATCGTGAACTGCGCGCTGGTGGCCCTGCTCCAGGTGCGCGTCGCCCGCCGGGCCTCCCAGGTCCCCAGTGCCGTACGGGCGATGGGCTGGGCCGGACTGCTGCTGGCCGCGGCCTGCGCGGTGTACGCCGTCTCGGCCGGCCTCTCCCCCGTGTGGGCCGTGCTCGCGCTGGCCGTCGGCGCGGTGGTCCAGGTCTTCTCCGAGGTGCTGATGGCGGCGGGCGGCTGGACCCTCGGCTACGAACTCGCCGACTCCCGTGCCCACGGCGTCTACCAGGGCGTGTTCGGCGCGGGCATGTCCGCCGGGATGATGGCGGGCCCGGCCCTGGTCACGGTGACGGCGATCCAGCACGGTGGGGCGGGGTGGGCGGCACTGGCCGTGCTGTTCGCGGCGGCGGGGCTCACGGTGCGTCCCGCCGTGCACTGGGCACGGCGGGACGGGGAGTGGCGGGGCGAGGCGGCCTGAGTACTCAGGACTTGGTCGTGGCCGTCACCGTGGCCGCCGGCCCGGTGCCCGCCGCCGTCACCGCGGCGACGGTCACCGTGTACGCGGTGCCTGGTTTCAGTCCGCCGATCACCCGGAACATGCCCTTGGCGGAGGGCTGGGTGACCAGGACGTCCCGGCCGGTGACATCGATCGGGGAGCGCCCGTCGGAGACGGTCACCCGGTAGCCGACGATCTTCGCATCGCCGGTCGCGGTGGGCGGGGTCCAGGCGAGGGTGGCCGCCGTGGATGCCGTGCGCAGCTTGGGACTTGTGGGTACGGGCGGCAGGACACTCGCGGCGGTGGGCGTCAGCGGCAGCGAGGCGAGCGATGCGGCGCTGTTGCCGTGCGCGTTGCTCGCGGTGACCGTCACGGTGAACGGCCCGCCCGACGACGGCAGTCCACCCATCCGGACCAACGCCGTGCGCCTGAACTCGGCGGCGGACACGCCCTGTTGGCCGACCTGCTTGCCGCTCGCGTCGTACGCCCGTGCCGTGTACGACGTCACGGGTGAACCGCCGTCCGCGAAGGTCGGGTTGAAGGTCACGTACAGGGCGCCCGCGCCCGCCGTGCTGGTGCCGACGCGGGACGGCGCCTCGGGTACGGACAGGGCGCCGATCCGGCGGTCGAGCAGATCCTTGTAGGAGGCTTCAAGTCCCGCATTCGCCATGACCTCTGACGGTACGTCGGAGACCGCGGACACGATCCGGTTCCCGGTGGTCACCAGTCCCTTGTTGTCGCCGTCGGCCGTGCCCTCCTCCCACCAGTTGTCCTTGACGAGCGTCGGGTCGTTGTTGCCGAGGTCGTCGCGGTAGTCGGTGTGGCGGGAGGCGACGTTTGCGTACGAGGCGTTGTAGAGAACGTTTCCCTCGACGGTCTCGTAGGTGCAGCCGTTGTCGGTGTAGACGTTCTTGCCGAGGCCCCACTGGTCGTGGATGACGTTTCCGGCGACCTTCTCGCCGTCGGCCATGGAGGTGCCGGTCAGGCCCTGGGTGTAGATGCCACCACCGTCGTCGAGCATCTGCATGTAGTCGAAGATCAGGTTGTCGCGGACGGTGTTGTCGTGGCTCGGGTTCGGGGTGGCCGCGTCGCCGATCTTGTCGGGCCAGCCGCCCCAGCCCATCGAGATCGCCGAGTAGCCGACATGGTCGATCTGGTTGTGGGCGATGGTGTTCTGCTGGGTGTAGCCGTTGAGGATGGCGACTCCGCCGTGGTACTCGCGGGGCAGCCCGTAGAGGTGATTGTTCGTCACCTGCACGCCGGAGGCGGGCGTCTGCCCGTCCACTCCCCCGATCTCCAGACCGTTGCCGGAGATGTCGGTGAAGATCGTGCCCCTGACGGACGAGTCCTTGCTTCCGGTGCCCAAGTCCAGTCCGGAGGCGCCGAGATGGGCGAAGACGTCATGGGTGAACTCGATGCGCTGCCCGTACGCGAACGACACGTTGCCGGGCATCTTCGTCCAGGACGCGAACGGGCACGTCCCGCCCTCGACGTACTGGCACAGGCCCTGGGTCGCCCAGCCCTTGTCGCCGGTGATGGTGTAGCCGGCCTGGATCTCGGAGAAGCCCTCCGGCTGTGACGGGGTCAGCCAGGTCGCGTAGCTGAACTGGATGCCGCGGAAGACGATGTCGTGCACGGGCGCGTCCGCCGTACCCCGGCCGTCGACCAGCTTCTCGGCCGCCGCGGCCTCGACGTCGGCGCGGGCGAGGTCCTCGCCCTTGCGGGGCAGGTAGTAAACGGTTCGCGCGCTCTTGTCGAGGTACCACTCACCGGGCTGGTCGAGGAGTTCGTAGGCGTTCTCTACGTACGTCGCCTTGCCGCTGTTGGTGAGGTGACCCGGGCCGACCATGCTGACGGTGCGGCCGGGGATGTCCGGGAACTCGACCCGCTTGTTGGAGTTGTCCCAGCAGGGCTGGACCATGGTGATCGTGGTGCCCTCGGCCGAGGCGATGCGGCAGCGCGGCTCGGTCCACTGGCCGAGGCCGTTGCGCTCGATGTTCCACAGGGCCTCGCCGCTGGTGTAGACGAACTCGGCGTCGGAGGGGTGCTTCCAGTGGGCGATCGTGTCCGAGGAGGCGGTGTAGCCGGTGGCCGTCTGGGTCAGGTCGACGGGCACGGCACCGCGGGCCCGCTGGGCGCGCACTCCGTCGACGTACAACTGCCGTGTGTCGCCGAGCCCTTGGGGCGCGGGCGCGGACCACAGCCCCTTCCGGCCGGGGACCTGGTGCCAGCCGACGACCTGGCGGCCGCCGCTGACGACGGTGGCGCCGGTGCCCTGCCAGACCACCCGGTGGCCGTTCGCGCCGGAGTCGCGGGCGTCGAGGACGAGCGGGCCCGCCTGGCGGTAGGTGCCGGAGGCGAGGTGGACCGTGAGGTCGGACTTCAGGTCGGCGGTCCGTGCGCGGACCAGGTCGCGGGCCCGTTGCAGGGTGCGGACGGGATGTCGTGCGCTGCCGTCGGCGTGGTCGTTTCCGGCAGGTGAGACGTAGAGGTCGGAGGTCGCTGCCTGGGCCGGGGCCGCGAGGCCCGGGACCCCGAGGGCCAGCACGGCGGTGACAAGGGTGACGAGGGCGGCTCTTCGGTGCGTGGGCATGTACCCCTCCCGTGGGATCAGCCTGTACCCAACGCCGGGAAAGGTAGGAGCATTTGGGAACCCCAGTCAATGAACGGGACGGAAAACGACGGAAGTCGCCTCCCTTTCGTATGGAATCATCGGATCAGTCGAAGCGAAGAGATCCCGTGCGGGTGCGCTTCAGCTCGAAGAAGTCCGGGTACGTCGCCAGCACGCGGAAGCTGTCGAAGAGTGCGGCCGCGCGGGCGCCCCGCGGGATCGCCCGCAGCACAGGGCCGAACCACACCGTTCCGTCGACATGGATGGTGGGCGTGCCCACATAGCCACCGGATTCCGGCTCGACGCCCGCCTCGTGGCTGCGATGGACGGCCTTGTCGTACGACGGGTCGTGTGCGGCGGTGGCGAGGTCCGCCGCCAGGCCCAGTTCGGCCAGGGACTCGGCGATCACGACGGCGAAGTTGTCGGCGGAGTCCGCCTTGCGTTCGTGGATGCGGGTGCCGAAAGCCGTGTACAGGTCGCGCAGGACCTTCTCGCCGTGCTGCTCTGCCGCCGCCACGGCGACCCGCACCGGGCCGATCGACCTGTCGACCAACTCCCGGTACCAGTCGGGGAGTTCGTTGCCGATGTTGTGCAGGTAGAGGCTCATCGCGTGGAAGCGGAGGTCGAGCGGGCGCTCGCGCTCGACCTCCAGCAGCCAGCGGGAGGTGATCCAGGCGAAGGGGCAGGCGGGGTCGAACCAGAAGTCGACGCGAGTGGGTGCGTTGCCAGTCATGCCATCGACGCTAGTAATCGAATGGCGCAGTAACACGGCCCAATCACGGACTGGTTCACTGACCCAATTCGGGGTCCCGTCCGCTGGAGGCGAGCGCGCGGTCGAACACGGGCGCGTCGTCCGGCACCGGCACCGGGTCGGCGAAGCCGTCGTACTGGCGGTAGAGGTCGCCGTGCTCGTCGACCACGTGGAGGACGAAGCGGGCCGCGTCGTCCGAGATGCGGAACTTCTGGCCGGTGGCGGTGGCGACGTCCCAGCCGTGCACGGCCATCTCCTTGATGACCATCGAGGCGATCTGGGTGGCGGGCATCTTCGCCATGCCGAGGTCGACCTCGCCCTGCCACGCCGCGGGATCGGCCCAGGCCGCGACGGCGCGGTCCAGCTGGGCGGCGTAGGCCGCGGGCCAGTCGGGGTCGGCGGTGAAGTCGCGGGCGGTCAGCTCCTCGGGGAGCTGCTTGCGCAGGGCGCGGTGCTCCAGGCCGTGGGAGGTGTAGAGGACCCAGTGGTTGACCAGGGCGCGGACGTCCCAGTCGGTGCAGTGGGTGGAGTCGCCGAGGCGGTCCGCCGGGACGCCGCGCGCCACGCGGGCCGCCTCGGCGGCACACTCGGTCATGTACGTGTGCAGGTGCTTCGGGTCGTCGTACGTCATGCACCCACGCTAGGAAGAGCCCGCTCAGGACTCTTGAACAAACGCGACAGCCTCGTCGGCGAGGCGGACGAGATCCTCTACCGGCATCGATCCCGGGGCCCGGCGCTCGCGCGCGAACGTGTTGGCGAGGTGCTGCAGGAGGTCGTTGAGCGGGGTCGGGACGCCGTGCAGGCGGCCCAGCAGAGCGATCTCGCCGTTGAGGTAGTCGGCCTCGATGTTGCCGGTGCCTCGGGTCAGGGACTGCCAGGAGGAGCCGCCGCCGCGCGGGGCGCCGTCGAGGGAGACGAGGTCGACCTTGTGGCCGCGCAGCGCCCGCTGCTCCTCGACGCTCGCGTACGCGATGCCGGCGGCGTCGAGCACGGCCTCGCCCTCGGCGCGCACTCTCTGGTACAGCTCCCCGGCCTTGTCGCCGGCGATCGGTCCGGCGACGGCCTCCAGTGCGTTGCCTAGGTTGGCCAGCAGCTTGGCGTACTGCCAGCGCGCCACGTCGGGCACGACCGGAGCCTCGAAGTGCGACTTCTCCAGGTCGGCGGCGACCAGCCGGGCGGTCTCGTCGGTGCCGTGCGGATGGCGGCCGAGGTGGAGCATGCCGGTGAGGGGGGCGCCGCCCGCGGAGACGGAGCCGGGCTCGAGGAAGGTCGAGGGCAGCCAGACGCAGACGCCGTACACCCGCCGGAAGACGCGCAGGGCGAGGCGCTGGCCCTCGACCCCGTTCTGGGCGCAGAACAGCGGCAGCCGCTCGGCCGCCGTCCCGCCGCCCGCGACCGGCGCCGGGCCCCAGGCCTGCAGGGCGGCCACCGTGTCCTGCGTCTTGACGGCGAGGACGAGCACATCGTCGGCCCTCAACTCGCCCAGCCCGTCCGGCCCTTCGACCGTCGGCAGACGGTACGTGTACTCGCCGTCCGGCACCCTGAGCCGCAGCCCGCCGTCCCGCAGCGCCGCGTGGTGCGCACCCCGCGCGACCAGAACCACGTCGTGCCCCGCCCCCGCGAGCCGCCCGCCGATCGAACCGCCGACGGCTCCTGCTCCGATGATGATGTAGCGCATGGGAGGAGCCTCGCACAGGCGTGTGTACGTTGCATGAAGCGCCGGGTTGACCTTGCCCCTGGGGCAGGGTCGAGGGTCCCGGCATGGACAGCATCGGTTACCTGAAGCAGACGCCGTACAGCGAGCCGGGGAACCTGGACATCGGCGGGCTGCCGCGCGATCCCGGCGAACTCGCCCATCTGGTACGGCACTTGATCATTCACCGGGGCGAGGGAGAACTCCTCGGACACGAGATCCCGCGCGAGCGCCTGCACCACGACGCCGAGTCGCGGTACGTCAGCGAGATCCTGCGGATCCTGCGCGAGCGCTCGGACCGGCCGCTGATCGAACCCCGCGCCTACGAGGAGCGTCTCGTGGGGACCTGCCGGGACTTCGCGCTGCTGCACGTCTCGCTGTTGCGGGCGACGGGCACGCCGGCCCGGGTACGCGGCGGGTTCGCCACGTACTTCGTCGACGGCTTCCACGAGGACCACTGGGTCACCGAGTACCGGCTGGCGGACGGGAGTTGGCGGCTGGCGGACCCGCAGGTGCTGCATCCCGGGTACGGCCTGGACTTCGATCCGCTGGACGTGCCGCGGGACCGGTTCGTGGTGTCCGGCGACGCCTGGCGGGCCGTGCGCGGCGGGGCGGCCGATCCGGGGACGTTCGGGCTGTCGTGGGACGAGAGCCTGCGGGGCGCCTGGTTCGTCCGGCACAGTCTCGTGCTCGACCTGGCCTGCCGGAACGGCGTCGAGACCCTGCCGTGGGACGGCTGGCTTCCGCTGGCCGGGGTCGAGAAGGACGCCCCGGTGTCCGCCGACGACCTCGGCCTCCTCGACACCCTCGCCGCCGCCACCGAGGAGGAGGCCCGCCTCCTGTCCGAGGACCCCCGGCTGGCCCCGCCCCGGGAGATCGTCTCCCTGGCGCCCTACCTCGGCCTCCGCACGGTCACTCTGCCGTGAGCTCCACCAGCTTCACGACCGTGTTCCAGTTGCGGGTCGTGGCGATCAGGCCCTTGTTGATGCGGGGCTTGGCGAGGTGCTCGGCGAGCTTGGAGCGGCCGAGGCCGTCGGGGGCGTAGAGGTACAGCTCGCGATCGCCGAGCCGGAACTCCTCGGGGAGGTACGCCTCCCGGTCGATCTCCGCGAAGCGCGCCGCGTCGACCGGCGCGGAGAAGTACGTGACGTGGAGCTCCTTGGCCTCCAGCTCCGCGGCCGGGAAGGGGCACGCCTCCACGATCGCCGCCAGATACGCGTGGTCGCGCACGATCACGTCGACGGAGAAACCGAAGTGGTGCTGGATCGCCTGCCCGAGCTCGGCGGCCAGCGACTCCTCGTCCCCGTGGTCGGAGGCGAAGACTGCCTGACCGCTCTGCAGATGGGTGCGTACGCCGTCGTAGCCGAGGCCGTCCATGAGCTGCCGCAGCTCGGCCATAGGGACCTTCTTCCTGCCGCCCACGTTGATCCCGCGCAGCAGTGCCGCATACGTCGTCGTCATGGCGCACACCCTAAGGCGGCCGTCGTGCCCCGTGGGGGTGGGCACGACGGCCGTGTCCGCGCGGGCGGACTGCGCGAAACTCTGGTCGAACCACGGGCCCGGATCAACACCTACACGCACCTGTGACTTGTTCAACAAGGTTTCGTAATAACAAAGCCGGAGCGATGCCGACGGACCGGACACGACTCCGACACGGCCCGGCATGGGGCGGCCACCCTGATCACTACCGCCCGGTAGCCCGGATAGATGTAAGGGGCCGTCGTCCTCCCCAGCGGTGAGAGCGCCGGGTCCGACGGGATGAGTTCGGGCCGCAGCACTTCACCGGGCAGCACGACGAGATGGCCTTATCCCGCCCATACCTTCGAAGCGAAAGGTGGCGGCAGGGGGCTGCCACCGGAGTCAAGGGGGCAAGCCCGTCATGGGGAACGGAGATTCGCGGGTGCGGGGCATAGCCGCCCGGGCCGGTGGCTGGAGCGCCCGGCACCGATGGGCTGCCGTCGGCATCTGGGTGCTGTTCGTCGTCCTGGCGATGGGGCTCGGTTCGGCCGCGGGCCGCGTCGACGTCAAGGACAGCGACCAGCTCAAGGGCGAGACACACTCCGCCGCCAAGATCATCGAGGACGCCGGGATCGAGGAGCCGGCCAGTGAGACGGTCCTGATCCAGGCGAAGGACGGCAGCCTGAAGGCCACGGACGCCGAGTTCAAGGCGGCCGTCGGCGCGGTCGTCAAGGCTGTCGACGGGACCGGCAAGGTCACGGACGTGAAGTCGCCGTACACCACGGACACGATCTCCAAGGACGGGCGCAGCGCGCTGGTGCAGTTCGACATGCGCGGCGACGCCGAGACCGCGGGCGACCGCGTGGAGCCCGTGCTGAAGGCCGTCGACGGGGTGCAGAAGGACCACGGGACGCTGCGGATCGAGGAGATCGGCGGCGCCAGCATGCAGAAGACGTTCGACGACGCGTTCGGGGACGACTTCCAGAAGGCCGAGCTCTCCGCGGTGCCGGTGGCCCTCGGCATTCTGCTCATCGCCTTCGGCGCGCTGGTGGCGGCGCTGCTGCCGGTGGCACTGGCGGTCACCGCGATCATGGCGACGATGGGCCTGATGGGCCTGGTCAGCCATCTGCAGCCGATGAGCGACACCGCCAACTCCGTGATGCTGCTGGTCGGTCTGGCCGTCGGCGTCGACTACTGCCTGTTCTACCTGCGCCGCGAGCGCGAGGAGCGCGCCGCCGGACGGGACGCCCGGACGGCCCTCAGGGTCGCCGCCGCGACCAGTGGCCGGGCGATCATCGTCTCCGGTGTCACGGTGTGCGTGGCGATGGCGGGCATGCTGTTCACCGGTCTCGCCGAGTTCGAGGCGATGGGCCTGGCCTCGCTGATGGTCGTGGCGGTCGCCATGGTCGGCTCCGTGACGGTGCTGCCCGCGCTGCTGTCGCTGCTGGGCGAGCGGGTCGAGAAGGGGCGGATCCCGTTCCTGCGCAAGGCCATGGAGCGCCGTGCCGCCCGTACGGGCGGAGAGAGCCGCTTCTGGACGGCCGTGCTGCGCGGGGTGCTCGCCAAGCCGCTGGTCTCCGTACTGGTCGCGGCCGGTGCGCTGCTGGCGATCGCGGCTCCCGCGATCGGCATGAAGACCCAGAACCTCACCCTGGACCAGGAGTTCGGCGACTCGCTGCCGATCGTGCAGACGTACAACCGCGTCAACGACGCCTTCCCGGGCGGCTCCGAGCCGGCCGAGGTGGTCGTCAAGGCGAAGGACATCAACGCCCCCGAGGTGAAGTCCGCACTCGCCGACTTCCGTGAGCGGGCGATCAGTTCGGGCGCCTCGCGCGGCCCGGTCGAGATCAAGCTGCACGACGCGCAGAACATCGCCTACGTCTACGTCCCGCTGGTCGGCGGCTCCGACCTGGACAAGGCGGGCGCCAGTCTGGAGAAGCTGCGCGACGAGGTGCGGCCCGCGACGCTCGGCAAGGTGGACGGCCTGCAGGCGCCGATCACCGGACAGGTCGCCGGCTCGCACGACTTCAACGACCAGCTCGGCGGCGCGGTCGTCCCGGTCTTCGTGTTCGTGGTCGTCTTCGCCTTCGCGCTGATGCTGCTGTCGTTCCGCTCGCTGACGGTCGCGATCACGTCGATCCTGCTCAACCTCCTTTCCGTGGGCGCGGCCTACGGCATCCTCGTCGCCGTCTTCCAGCACGGCTGGGGCGCCTCGCTGGTGGGCGCGGAGGGCGTCGGCGCGATCATCACCTGGCTGCCGCTGTTCCTCTTCGTGATCCTGTTCGGGCTGAGCATGGACTACCACGTGTTCGTGGTCTCCCGGATCCGCGAGGCGCGCCTCAGGGGCCGTACGACGAAGGACGCGATCCAGCACGGTGTGGTCACCACGGCGGGTGTCGTCACCAGCGCCGCGGTCATCATGGTCGCCGTGTTCGCGATCTTCGGCACGCTGTCCATGCAGTCCATGAAGCAGATGGGCGTCGGCCTCGCGGCCGCGGTGCTCATCGACGCGACGATCATCCGGGGCGTGCTGCTCCCTGCGGTGATGGCGCTGCTGGGCGAGCGCAACTGGTACCTGCCCAAGTGGCTGAACCGGCTGCCGGACCTCACGCACGACGAGTCGGCGGAGGTCATCACCCACTCGGTGCCCGAGCAGGGTGAGCGGCTGAGGGTCTGAACCCTCCTTCGACAGAGGGTCCGAACCCTCCTGTGACGAGGGCCCGTTGGTCTCCCGGGGGAACCAACGGGCCCTCACTCATGCGCGCCTCCGCTCGAGTTCGGCCTCGATGAGGTCGGCCGCCCTTTCCGTACCGCCCTCTTGGGCCATCCCGGCCTGGATCTCCTTGAGACGGCGGGCGACTTCAGGATCACCGACCAGCGCGAGGGCGGTCGCCCGCAGGGTCTCGGCGGTGGCCTCCTCCGTGGCGAGACGGCGCGCGACACCGAGCCCCTGGAGCGTGTCCGCGTTGCCGAACTGGTCCACGGCCTGCGGTACGGCGATCATCGGCGTACCGGTGGCCATACCCTCCTGGCTGCCGCCCGCCCCCGCGTGCGTGACGAACAGGTCGGCCTGCTTGAGGACCGCCAACTGCGGCACCCAGGACCGCACTTCGACGTTGGCGGGCACCTTCCCGAGCTCGGCCGCGTCCACCCGCTGCCCGATCTGCAGGACCAGATGCCAGCCCGGCAGATCCCCGAAGGCCCGCACACACTCCCGGTAGAAGGCGGGCCGGTCGGTGAAGGCCGAGCCCAGCGACACCAGCACCACCTTCTCGGCACCGCTCGGCCGCTCCCAGTCACCCTGCGCCGCACGGTCGCCCTGACAGGCGCCGACGAAGCTGTACACGCTCTCGTCGACCCGGTCGGCGTTCGGCTGCAGCGCCTTGGGGATCAGGACGAGCGACCGGTCCGGCCGCCCCGCGAACGGATCCGGATGCAGATCGACCCCGTTCTCCTCCAACCAGGCCTGGAAACGGGCGTAGTAGGCCTTTCCGCGCTCGGTGCTCTTCGGCTCCGCCCACATCGGCCCGGCGACCTCCTCCTCATACCCCTCCCAGGCGACGAGGTTCGGCGAGAGCGAGATCGCGGGCACGCCCCAGCGGTGGGCGAGGACACGGGCCGGGTAGGCGGTGATGTCCTGCAGGACGAGGTCCGGCTCGTCGCCCTCGTACGCCTCGATCAGCTGCGGCAGCGCCTGGATCGCGTCGGCGAGGAAGATCTCGACGTGGTCGAGGAGCTCACTGCCCCACTCCGCCGGGTCGGCGTCGGCCCCCGGCAGCGTGGAGTTCCACAGCTTCGGCTCGGCACCGGTCTCGGCGACCTTGTCCGCGAACGCCGGCGGAATCGCGTACGTCACCCGATGGCCACGGGCGACCAGCTCGCGGATCACCTCGAGACTGGGGTTCACATGGCCGTGGGCGGCGATGGAGAACATGGCGATGTGTGCACGACTGGTCATGTCCAAGAAACTAGGCGAGACGATACGTCTCGTGCAACCTCATTCGTCACGCCATCAGCACCTCGTGCAGCCGCGGCCACCGCCCCGGCGGCACCTCCCCCACGAGCACCCGCGGGTCCAGATCCGCCGCCCGGAACGCCGCGTCCACCCGGCAGGAGGAAGCAGGAGGAAAGGGTGGTGCTGTGCGGCGCTCAGCAGGCGCGGCTCAGTGGATGCGGCTTCCCGGACCGGTCAGGGCACCGGGGCCACGCCGCATCCGGATGGAGTGCGTGGTGCCCCGGCCGTGACCGGAGATGATGATCGCGTTGCAAGCTGCCACGGACGGCACGCCAGGCGGGCGGCCGTCCGCCGGGCAACGGGATTTCGGGAGCCGCCGGTCAGCGCTGGTAGCGGGCGAGCACCAGGTTGCCGTCCTTCTCCAGGCGTCTGCGCAGCTCGCCGAGGCCGATGGCCCCGCTGTAGTACTCCTGGAACGCGGGTGTCGCCACCTTGTCCTTCCACTCGGGGTAGCCGCGTACGGACTGCGCGGGCGCCGACCGCAGTTGCTGCGCCAGGGCCGTACCGGTCGCCCAGCCGTTCTCGGCCGTATGGAGGGCAGGGTCCTTCAGCGCCTCGGTGCCGGTCGGCAGCATCCAGTCGCCCAGCGCCAGCCGCACCATGTTCTTCGGCCGGAGCAGGAAGTCGACGAACTCGGCGGCCTCCTTCTTGTGCGGGCTGTCCTCGGCGATGGACAGGGTCTGCGGACTGACGCCCTGGGTGAGCCCGTCGGCGCCCGCCGGGGCGGGCAGCACCTGCCAGTCGAAGCCCTTCGGCGCCTGCTGCACTATCTGCTGGCGGTAGGAGAACCCGAGCGGCACCATCGCGTACTTGCCGCCGAAGAAGCCGGGCAGGGTGTCGGAGCCGCCGCTGCCCAGGGTGGTGGGCGAGGCGCTGTGGTCGGTGTTCGCCTGGTCGTGGATCGTACGCGGGACCACCTGGTCGGCGGCCTCGAAACGGATCGTCACCCTGCCGTCCGCGCCTCGGTGGAAGAGCTGTCCGCCCGCCGAGAGGGAGAGGTTGAGCGTGGCGGAGACGGGCTCCTTCAGCGGCCAGGCGACGCCGTACTTCCCCTTGCCGCTCAGCTGCTCGGTCGCCTGCCGGAACTCCGCCCAGGTCCACGGCTGTTCGGGGGTCGGTATCCGTATGCCGGACTTCTTCAGCCAGGTGGCGTTGGCGATGAGCACGCGCGGTTCCTGGAGGAAGGGCACGCCGTAGATACCGTCGCCGAAGGTCGCCGTCTCCCAACTCCGTTGCGGTATGTCCGACTTGAGGCGGCCGGGCAGCAGGTCGCGCAGGTCGGCGAGGTAGCCGCCGTAGGCGAAGTCCGCGAGGTCGTCGGAGGCGTCGTGGATGATGTCGGGGGCCTCACCGCCCTCGAAGGAGGTGAGCAGCTGGTCGTGGACGCTGTCCCAACTCCCCTGGACATACTCGACCTTGACGTCCGGATGGCTCGCGTTCCACTCCTTCACCAGCTCCTTGTTGGCCTCGACGGACTCCTGCTGCCAGGCCAGCGACTGGAAGCGCAGGGTGATCCGCCCGCTGGCCGAGCCGCTGCGGCCGCCGCCGGTGCAGCCGGCCAGCAGCAGGATCAGGACGGCCGCGAGGACCGCGCCGGCTCTGGTGCGCATCAGTTCTTCACCGCCCCGGTGAGCATGCCACCCGTGATCCGCCGCTGGATGACCGCGAAGACGACCAGCGAGGGCAGCGTCGCGAGGAAGGCCGCGGCCGCCAAGGGGCCCAGGTCTGCGACGCCCTCCGCGCCGATGAAGTGGGTGAGCACGACCGGCAGGGTCTGTTTCTCCGGTGTCTTCAGCAGGACGAGCGCGAAGAAGAACTCGTTCCACGCGGTGACGAACGCGAACAGCCCCGTCGCCGCGATCCCCGGCGCGAGCAGCGGCACCACGACCGAGACGAGCGTACGGGCCCGCCCGGCCCCGTCGACCGCCGCCGCCTCCTCGACCTCGGCGGGCACCGCCCGCACGTAACCGGCCAGCATCCACAGCGCGAACGGCAGCGCCCACACCACGTACACCAGCATCAGCCCGAACAGCGAGTTGATCAGCCGCAGGTTCTTCAGCACCAGGAACAGCGGGATGATCACCAGGACCAGCGGGAACGCCTGGCTGACGACCACCCAGCCGGTCGCCGCCCGGGTCAGCGGCGTGCGGCGGCGGGCCATGACGTAGGCGAGCGGGGTCGCGATCACCACGGCGACGACCGCCGCCCCGGCCGCGGCGAGCAGGGAGTTGCCCGCGGCGTGCAGCAGCGGCTGCTCGTCGAAGGCCTGCCGGAAGTTGTCGAGGGTGGGCTGCCGGGGGATCCAGCCGGGGTGCAGACTGCCCAGCTCGCGCGGCGACTTGAACGCGGTGGACAGCAGCCAGAGAAAGGGGAAGGCGAGGAAGACGAGATACGCGAGCAGGGCCGCGTACTGGCCGACCCGGGTGGTCGTCCTGGTCCTCATGTGTCGTCACCTCCCCTGAGCCGGCCCACGAGGAAGACGGCGAGCAGCAACGAGATCACCGCGACCATCACGCAGCCCATCGCCGCCGCGTACCCGAACTGCCCGTAGCGGAAGGCCTCTTCGTAGGCGAACAGCATGGGCAGACGGGTGCGGCCGCCGGGGCCGCCGTTGGTCAGCACGTAGACCAGGGCGAAGGAGTTGAAGTTCCAGATCAGGTTGAGCGCGGTGATGGCGAGGGCGACCGGTCTGAGGGCGGGCCAGGTGACCGTGCGGAAGCGGCGCCAGGCGCCCGCGCCGTCGACCGCGGCCGCCTCGTGCAGTTCGCGCGGCGTGTTCTGCAGTCCGGCGAGCAGCGCGACCGTGGTCTGCGGCATACCGGCCCAGACACCGACGACGATCACCGCGGGCAGGGCGGTCCCGAGGCCGCTGAGCCAGTCCCGGCCGTCGCCGAGGCCGAGGTCGTGCAGCGTCTCGTTGAGGACGCCGGCGTCCGGGTTGTAGACGAGCGTCCACATGATGCCGACGACGACCTCGGGCATGGCCCAGGGGACGATCGCCAGGGCGCGGGCCAGCCATCTCAGCCGCAGGTCCTCGTTGAGCAGCAGCGCGAGGCCGAGCGCGAGCAGGAACTGCGGCACGGTCACGCCGACCGCCCACACCAGCCCGATCCGGAACGACTCCCAGAACAGCGAATCGTGCAGCAGGTCCTGGAAGTTGAGGCCGCCGATCCACCGGGTGGACTGGGTGCGGCCGGACTGGGCGTCGGTGAAGGCGAGCAGGATGCCGTAGAGCAGCGGTCCGACGCTCAGCACGAGGATCGGGATCAGCGCGGGCAGCACCAGGAACCAGGCCCCGCGGTCGGGCAGCCGCCGGTCGCCGGCGGCGCGTGGCGCGCGCTGTGCGGACCGCCTCGTCGCGGTCACCAAGGTCACGTATCGGCTCCTTTGCGCGGCTCGTGACGTCCGGACCCGGCCGGCCTCCGTCATGGTCGTGAAGGGGGTATGCACCGTCAAGACCGCGCGCACACGGTCCGACCTGTGCGAATGCGAGACTGGGCCGGTGGATGGCGCGATCTCGACGCCGTTCACCGATGCATACGCGGACCTGGGAGGACGGCGATGGACGAGGCACGGGCGCGGGACGTACTGGCCGCGGCGGGGGTACTGCCCGGCCCGGCACGGGACGCGCGGCTCCTCGCCCTCGGCGAGAACGCGGTGTTCGCCGCGGGTGACCTGGTCGTCAAGGTGGGCCGCGACGCCGAACTCCTGGACCGGGCGCGCCGCGAGCTGGACATCGCACTCTGGCTCGCCGAGGCGGGCGTGCCCGCGGTGCGGGCGGCGGAGCCCAAGCCGTTGCTGATCGAGGGTCACCCGGTGACGGTGTGGCACCGGATGCCGGATTCCGTACGGCCGGCCGAGCCGCGGGATTTGGCCGAACTGCTACGGGTCGTCCACGCACTGCCCACTCCCCCGGTCGATGCCTTCGAACTGCCGCCCCGCGAGCTGCTGGGCGGGGTGGAACGCTGGCTGCGGCTCGCGGGCGACGCGATCGCTCCCGCGGACGCGGCGTATCTGCGCGAGCGCCGCGACGGCTTCGCGGCGGCCGCCGCGGCGCTGACCCCGCATCTGCCGCCCGGTCCCGTCCACGGCGACGCGCTGCCCCGCAATGTGCACGTCGGCCCGGACGGTCCGGTCCTGGTCGATCTGGAGACCTTCTCCGCCGACCTGCGCGAGCACGACCTGGTGGTCATGGCCCTCTCCCGCGACCGGTACGGGTTGCCTGCGGCGGCCTATGACGAGTTCACCGAGTTCTACGGCTGGGACGTGCGCGAGTGGTCGGGCTGCTCGGTGCTGCGCGGGGCCCGCGAGACGGCGAGCTGCGCTTGGGTCGCCCAGCACGCACCGACCAACCCCAAGGCCCTGGCCGAGTTCGAACGCAGGGTGGCGTCACTGCGGGACGGGGACGAGTCGGTGCGCTGGTATCCGTTCTGAGCGGCACGCAGGCTCACGCCCCGAAGGAACACGAACGCGCCCGCGGACAGGAGGGCGCGGCCGAGGCCGATGAGTTCGTCGCCGTGCCGTACCTGGTGGCGGCCGCTGCCGCAGGCGCTCAGGGTGACCAGCGCGCCCGACCAGTCCAGCGCGGCCAGCCGGTCCAGCCGGCCGAGGCGACGCCCAGCACACCGGCGGGCGGCCTTCCGGCCGGCGGATCACGGGTGACGGGGGATCGGGGTCACTGCTCCCGGCCCGGTCGTGCGGCGGTGTCGGCGGCGTCCGGCCCGGGCCTCTGGGCGTCGCGGTTCTGAATCGTCCGCGCGGCCCGCCGCAGTTCCGTCAGGACCGTGCGAACCGCGTTGCGGGCCGTGCGTTCCGGGCGGCAGAGGGCGTCGATGTGGCGTCTCGCCTGCACGCCGCTGAGGGGTCTGAGGACGAGAGCGGGATGCGGGCGCACCGTCCAGCGCGGCATCAGGGCGAGACCGCCTCCGGCCGCCACGACCTCGGCCACCACCGCGAACTCGTTGATGCGGTGGGCCAGATGGAGGCGGCGGCCCGCTGCCGCCGAGATGGCCTCGATCGTCGCCATGACCGGGAAGCCGTCGTGGACGGTGATCCAGGGCTGGTCCGCCACGTCTCGCGGGGTCACCACGCGTTTGGCGGCGAGCGGGTGGCCGAGCGGCATGGCCACGTCGAGGGGCTCGCGCAGCAGCGTGGTCGCGGTCACCGTGTCCGGCCACAGCGGGGCGTGGTCGAGGCGGTGGGCGAGGACCAGGTCGTACGCACGTGTGAGCCGGGGAAAGTCCTCCTGCGCCACGTCCTCGTCGGCCAGCCTCGGCACCGGTGCGCCGGGCCCGGCGAGCGCGCGGACCAGCAGCGGGAAGAACGCCGCGCCCGCGCTGTGGAACGCCGCCACCGACACCTCGCCGTCGGGCCGCCCGAGGAAGTCCTCGACCGAGTGCCGGGCACGCGCCAGGGCCGTCTCCACCTCGGCCGCCGCTCCGGCCAGTGTCCGACCGGCGTCGGTGAGCACCAGCCGTCGCCCCCTGCGCTCGGTGAGCGGCACCGGGATCGAGCGCTGCAGCAGCCGTAGCTGCTGGGAGATGGCCGACGGGGTGACCAGCAGCGCCTCGGCGACCGCGGTGACGCTGCCCAGTTCGCCGAGCTCCCGCAGGATCCGCAGCTGCCGTTCGTCCATCCCTCCAGTGTAGGAAGCCGATGTAGGGATACTGAAAGATCATTGAAGCAAGTGGTACTGGGCTTCATCGACGGCCCGGTGCACCGTGGGCACATGTCCGACGTCCGCCGTACCGATGCGGTACTCCTTCTTGTCGCCCTCGTCTGGGGCTCGAGCTATCTGTCCGCCCAGACGGCCACCTCCGCTCTCCCCGTCCTGCTGGTGCTGTTCGCGCGATACGCCCTGTCCGCGCTCGCCTGTCTCGGTCTCGTCGCCGTCCGCCGTGGACCGCGCCGCTGGACCCGTGACGAGCTGCGGGCCGGGCTTCCCCTCGGCCTGACCCAGGCCGCGGTCCTGGTCGTGGAGACGTACGGCGTCGCGCACACCAGTGCCGCCAACGCGGGGCTGATCATCAGCCTCACCATTGTGCTCACCCCGCTCCTCGACCGTCGGCGCGGTGGACTGCCTCCCTCCTTCTTCGCCGCCGCAAGCGTGTGCGTCCTGGCGGTCGGGCTGCTGATGTCCGGCAACGGATTCCACGCTCCCCGTTCCGGCGATCTGCTGATGCTCGCCGCCGCGCTGGTGCGGGCGATCCATGTCTCGCTCGTCGGACGGCTCACGGCCGGCCGCGCCGTCCGGCCGCTGCATCTGACGACCGTGCAGACCCTCGTCGGCACGGCCCTGTTCCTGCCGACGGCCGTGGGCGGGCTGCCGACGCTCGCCCGGGCCGGCACGGCGACCTGGACGCAGCTCCTCTATCTCGCCCTGTTCTGCAGCGTGTTCGCCTTCCTTGCGCAGACCTGGGCCGTGCAGCGCACCTCCGCCAGCCGGGCCAGCCTGCTGCTGGGCACGGAACCGGTCTGGGCCGCGGCGGTGGGCATAGCCCTCGGCGGCGAGCACCTCACCGCGCTCACCGCCCTCGGCGCGGCCCTGATCGTCGCCGGCACCTACTGGGGCCAGTCCGTGGAACGCGCCCGTCGCACAGCTGCCCCACGCAGGATCGACGTCCGACCCGACGGACCGCATGAAGAGGACATCCGATGCGCGACCACGACACCAACCAGCGTCTGATCGCCCTGCTCGACGCCTCCGCCGTCGACTACCGGCTGATCGACCACACCCCCGAGGCCGTCAGCGCCCTGCGCGGGCACCCCGTGTCCGAGGCGGCGAAGTGCATCGTGCTGCGGGTCAAGGTGGACCGGCGCACGACACGTCATGTCCTCGCGGTCGTCCCCGGGGACCGGCGCGTGGACCTGGCAGCCGTACGGACCCTGTTCGCGGCCCGGTATGCCGGGTTCAGCGATCCGGACTCGGCCGCGCGGCGGCCCGTGCCGTCCCCGGCACCGTGCTGCCCTTCAGCTTCGACCCCGCGCTCGAAGTCGTCGCCGACCCGGCTGTCGTCGCACAGCCGCGGCTGTACTTCAACGCGGCCCGGCTCGATCGCTCACTGATGATCTCGGGCCCTGCCTACGAGCTGCTGGCCCGGCCGCGGGTCGAACGCATCGCGAGCCCCGCCCCGGTGTGACCGCGCGCCTGACTCAGACCGGTTCGTCGGCCGGCTCGCGCAGCGGCCACGTGCCGTCGATGACCGCCGTCGTGTCTCCCTTGCCGCGCAGGAAGTTCTGGAAGTCCGCCGCCCACTCGGCGTACCACTCGATCTGACGGCGGTGCAGCTCCGCCGGGCCGAGGGCCGCGATCTTGGGGTGGCGGGCCGCTATCGCGCAGGCCAGGCCGGCCGCGGCGAGGGCGTCGGCGGAGGCGTCATGGGCGGCTTCGAGCGCGACTCCGTACTCCGTGCAGACCGCTTCGAGGTTGCGCTTGCCGCGGCGGTAGCGGTCGACCCAGCGGTCGATGGTGTACGGGTCGATGACCGGGGCGGGGTCGAGGCCGCCCAGGCGCTCGCGCAGCGACGGCAGTCCGTACCTGCGCAGTTCGGCGGAGAGCAGGCTCAGGTCGAAGGCCGCGTTGTAGGCGACGACCGGGACGCCCGTCTTCCAGTACGTCACCAGGACGTCCGCGATGGCGTTCGCCACCTCGTCGGCCGGGCGGCCCTCCGCGGCCGCCCGCTCATTGCTGATCCCGTGCACCGCCACCGCGTCCGCCGGGATCTCCACTCCCGGATCCGCCAGCCACTCCCGGCGCCCTATGGGCTGCCCGCCCCTGACCTCGATCACGGCCCCCGTGACGATGCGCGCCTCGCGCGGATCGGTCCCGGTCGTCTCCAGGTCGAAGCCGATCAGCAGCTCCTGGTGCCAGCCCATCGGCGGCCCCCCTTCTTGGTGGTGCTTTCCCCCAGTGGTCTCCACCTTCCCATGTGCCACTGACAATCCGAGGACCGCGTTCCGCTTACCGCGGGGACGGCACCGGGGGACGGTTCAGGACACCGGGCGCGAATCCACCCAAGACGTTTCGAACTCCTCGCGGTACGTGGGGAAGAGTCCACTGTCGACCCCAGGGTCCATGTCGTCCGACTTGACCACCCGGCTCCCGTTGCGCAGGACGAGCACCGGCGCCTCCATACCGCGCGAGCGCCGCAGATAGGACTGCACGACGGCGACGCCGTCCGAGCCGTCGCCGTCGACGAGGTAGGCGGTGAAGCGCGGGGTCTCGTCGTAGACCTGGATCTCGAAGGCGCCCGGGTCGCGCAGCCGGGACCGCACGCGGCGCATGTGCAGGATGTTCATCTCGACGGAGCGGCTCAACTCGCCGCGTTTCATGCCCAGTTCGCGCTCGCGCCGCTTGACCGCGCTGGAGGCCGGGTTCAGGAACAGCAGCCGCACCCGGCAGCCCGCCTCGGCCAGCCGCAGCAGCCGGCGTCCGGAGAAGTTCTGCACGAGCAGGTTGAGGCCGATGCCCACGGCGTCGAGGCGGCGGGCGCCGCCGAAGATGTCCTCGGCGGGGAACTGGCGCAGCAGCCGCACCCGGTCGGGATGCACGGCGACCACGTCGGCGTAGCGGTCGCCGACCAGGTCCTCCACCGCGTCGACGGGCAGCCGGCGTGCGGACGGCACGTCACCGCCGGCGCCGAGGATGTCGAGCAGCTTCGCCGAGGCCCGCTCGGCCTGGCCCAGCACGGCCTCGGACAGGGCCCGGTTGCGGGAGACCACGTTGCGGGTCACCTCGAGCTCGTCCAGGGCCAGTTCGACGTCGCGGCGGTCGTCGACGTACGGCTCGAAGCACGGCCAGTGCTGCACCATCAGCTCGCGCAGCTGCGGGAGCGTGAGAAAGCTGAGGACGTTGTCGTCGGCCGGGTCGAGCAAATAGCCCTTGCGGCGGCTCACTTCGCGTACCGCGACCGCCCGCTGCACCCATTCCTGGCCGGCCGGCCCGGCTGCGGCGACCACCCAGTCGTCGCCGTGGACGGGTTCGTAGATGGGCCGCAGAACGGCGGCCACGACCGCGCGCAGCCGCTGTTCGACCAGGTTCAGCCAGATGTAGGCCCGGCCGGCTCGCTGCGCGCGCGTACGCACCTCACGCCAGGCGTCGGCATCCCAGTCCAGCTCCGGCCCTATGGAACTCGTCGCCATGGGCCTGGCCAGGGACACCGTGCCGGGCGGGACGTCTGCGGAGTTCCCCTCGTGACCCTCGTCACCAGGGGGCAACTCCAGCCCTCCCGACCCCACCCGCGCACCGCCTTCCGCTCCCCCGAGCACTCCCCGTGTCAACGATCAAGGAAGGGTACTCCGGGAGCGGTCGGCGGTGCAGCCGGATGGACGGGTCGTTTCTCAACTACGTGCTTCCCAGTGGCCGTTCTGCCAGGAGAGCTCGTCCGGAGTGAGCGGATTCATAGCCGTGACGTCCCGCGGGGCTATCGCGAAGCCCTGCCAGTGGACCGGCATGGGCTGCTGGTCCTCGTCCCGGGCGATGTGGTGGAAGCCCACGTTCATCCAGACGATCGGGTGCGTGAGGGTCTGGCCGTTCACCCACTTGTCGACCGACTTGCCGGCTCCGGCGGGGCAGTTGCCGGGGTTGTTGCTGGCGAACTGCTCGCACTTGTTGTACTCGGTGAAGTACACGTCGTGCTTGGTGAAGCTGCGTCCCGGGTACCTGGTGGTGGGCCCGGGCACGATCTCGTACGAGCGCGCGTGGTCGTCCTTGTTCTTGCCGGTCGCGCTGACCACCCGCCACCAGCGGTAGGTCTTGGCGTCGCCCGCGAGTTCCTTGGTGACCTTGGTGCGGGTGGTCTTGTTGGTCGGCGCCTCCTGGCCGTGAGCGGGCGCGCTGACCGCCGAGTCGTACTGCTCGACCTTGGTCTTGGAGGAGCCGTCGAGGCCGAAGTCCAGCCGCCAGAAGACGTTGTGGCTGTGGCTGGTGGCGGAGGCCTTGGCGCCCTTGCCGATGGGCCAGCCGCGACCGTCGCCGGCGTCGTAGTCCTCCCAGGAGAGGCTTCCGGTGGCGCCGACGTTCATGTTGACCGTGCCGTCGTCCTGGAAGCGCCACTCGGTCATGTACTCGTACCAGCCGACCTGGTTGACCGTGTACACGAGGAGGTCCTTGCCCTGCGCCTGATAGACCTTGTTCGCCGTGTCGCCCTGCATCCGGTAGGCGTGGCCGCGCGAACGGGTCGTGGTGCACAGGCCGTTGACGTTCGGGTGCGCCGGGTCGATGGCGTCCGGGACCTTGACGGACTTGATGGTGCCGCCGGGGCACTCGCCCGGCGCCAGGTTCACCAGCCCCTGGGCGAAGCCGAAGCCCGTCAGGTCGTCGTACTCGACGCTGCCGTCGTCGTAGGGGACGTCGATCTGGGCGAGCCGGGCGCTGTTGAGGACCTTGATCGGGGCGCTCTCGCCCTTGGGCTGGTAGGAGACGTTGTCGAGAACGAGGCCGGCCTTGCTGTCGTAGCGCCAGCACATCCGCCAGGTGGTACCGCTGGAGAGCTTCTGTTCGATCTTGTACGCGGTGCTGCACTCGGCCGCCGCCGCGCCGGCGGTCTTCGGCTGGGCGGCGGCCGGCCCCGCACCGGTGGTCGCACCGGCGGCCAGCGCGGCCACCGACAGGCCCACGGCCGCCCGCGTGCGGGCACGGCTGATTCTGTTGACGCGCATGGGCGAAGTGACTCCCTTACAGGAGGAGCAAGTTGGAAAAGTGAACGGAGGGCGGCTCAGCCGCGGTGGAGCTCGGCGACCTTGCGGGCACTGAGGTCGATGACCAGGTACCTGGCGTCGATCCAGGGCC
Organism: Streptomyces sp. NPDC047043; assembly: GCF_040644055.1. NCBI lineage: Bacteria > Bacillati > Actinomycetota > Actinomycetes > Kitasatosporales > Streptomycetaceae > Streptomyces > Streptomyces sp. NPDC047043. Next base: position 319,963 of record NZ_JBEYVO010000007.1, on the reverse strand, counting down.
CGTTGACGACCTTCGGGAACAGCCGCACGCAGCGGTGTTCGCCGCACTTGTCGAGCACGGCGGGCTGTGCGCCCGGCGTGGCCCGGTACACGGCGCCGTTGAGCAGCAGCTGGTCCGGCGAGGTGAGCTCCTTGCCGGTGGCGTCCTTGTAGTCCGCCTTCAGGCCCGCGCCGAGCGGGTCGGCGATCAGGAGGCTCGCGGCCTCGGCGTTCTCGGCACGGCTCATCGGCGGCTGCACGCCGTGCTGGGTGCCGGTCTCCTCGACCTTGCCGGTGTCGAGGTTGACGGTCTTGGTGACGAGGGTGTCGTTCTTGTAGTCGTAGAACGTCACGTCGGCGCGCCGCGGCGCGTTCGGGTCGTCCGTCTCGTCGTTCTCGGGGTCCGCGAGATCGACGGTCAGGCGCTGCGGGCCGCGCTTGCCGTCCACGTTCTCCGCGGAGTTCAGCAGCTGCCGGTTCGCGGCGATCTGCTCGGCCCGCTTCGTCTCGTCGTCGGTCAGCGGGTCGTTGCCCTTGCCCTTGTCACCCTCGGCGGGCGCCTGCTCGACGACGCCGGGCTTGACGGCGCCGTCCTGCCCCTGTCCCGCCTGCTGCGCCGCCTGGGCGCCTGCCTTTGCGCCCCCCGATTCGTCGGCTCCCGCCGTCCCCGGCAGTGTGATTCCGACCATCACGGCGGTTCCGGCCACCGCTATGGCCGCACCGGCCACCACCTTGCCCAGATGGCGGTGCACTATCTTGCGCACATCTTCCCCCTACTCCCCCTTCATCCCCGGGAGTACGTGTTTGCCCCACTGGTTCGGCATACTGCGTATGCACTGGTCGATCGGTAAGAGGGACGTAAGTCATAGGTGGTTCCATCACTTTCGGGGACACTCGACGCCAAGGCACCCCCGGGGGCGCGCTCCACCTGAAAGAGTCGTATCCATGCAGGTCTGGCCTGGCGAGGCGTATCCGCTCGGTGCCACGTACGACGGCGCCGGCACCAATTTCGCGGTCTTCACCGAGACCGCGGACCGAGTAGAGCTGTGTCTGCTGCACGACGACGGCTCGGAGACGGCGGTGGAACTCCGCGAGAGCGACGCTTTCGTACGGCACGCGTACGTGCCCGGCATCATGCCGGGACAGCGCTATGGCTTCCGTGTGCACGGCCCGTACGCCCCCGAGCGCGGTCAGCGCTGCAACTCGGCGAAGCTGCTGCTCGACCCGTACGCGCGCGCGATCAGCGGCTCCATCCGCTGGGGCGAGGAGGTCTACGGCTACCACTTCGACGCCCCCGACAAGCGCAACGACCTGGACTCGGCGCCGCACACGATGACGTCCGTCGTGGTCAACCCGTACTTCGACTGGGGCGACGACCGCCGCCCGCGGCGCGGCTACCACGAGACGGTGATCTACGAGGCCCATGTGAAGGGCCTCACCATGCGCCACCCGGGGCTGCCGGAGGAACTGCGCGGCACCTACGCGGCCCTCGCGCACCCGGTGATCATCGAGCATCTGGTGGAGCTGGGCGTGACGACGCTGGAGCTCATGCCGGTCCACCAGTTCGTCAACGACCACCGGCTGGTCGACATGGGCCTCAACAACTACTGGGGCTACAACACGATCGGCTTCTTCGCCCCGCACAACGCCTACGCCTCCTGGGGCGACCGCGGCCAGCAGGTCCTGGAGTTCAAGTCGGCGATCAAGGCGCTGCACGAGGCCGGCATAGAGGTCATCCTCGACGTGGTCTACAACCACACGGCCGAGGGCAACCACCTGGGCCCCACGCTGTCCTTCCGGGGCATCGACAACCCCTCCTACTACCGCCTCACCGACGACCCCCGCTACTACATGGACACCACGGGCACCGGGAACTCCCTGCTCATGCGGTCCCCGCACGTCCTGCAGCTGATCATGGACTCGCTGCGCTACTGGGTCACCGAGATGCACGTCGACGGCTTCCGCTTCGACCTCGCGGCGACCCTGGCCCGGCAGTTCCACGAGGTGGACCGGCTGTCGTCGTTCTTCGACCTGGTGCAGCAGGACCCGGTGGTCTCCCAGGTGAAGCTGATCGCCGAGCCGTGGGACGTCGGCGAGGGCGGCTACCAGGTGGGCAACTTCCCGCCGCTGTGGACCGAGTGGAACGGCAAGTACCGCGACACGGTGCGCGACATGTGGCGCGGCGAGCAGCGGGCGCTCGCGGAGTTCGCCTCCCGGCTGACGGGCTCCTCGGACCTCTACCAGGACGACGGCCGCCGCCCGCTGGCCTCGATCAACTTCGTGACCTGCCACGACGGCTTCACCCTGCACGACCTGGTCTCGTACAACAACAAGCACAACAAGGCCAACGGCGAGGACAACCGGGACGGCGAGAGCCACAACCGGTCGTGGAACTGCGGTGCGGAGGGCGAGACCGACGACTCCGAGGTGCGGAAGCTGCGGGCGCGCCAGATGCGGAACTTCGTGGCCACGCTGATGCTCTCCCAGGGCGTGCCGATGATCAGCCACGGCGACGAGTTCGCGCGCACGCAGCGCGGCAACAACAACGCGTACTGCCAGGACAACGAGCTGGCCTGGGTGAAGTGGCTGGACCCCGACGCGGAGGAGGAGGACTCGGACGTCGGCGAGCTGCTGAAGTTCACGCGCGCGATGGTGTGGCTGCGCAAGGACCACCCGGTCTTCCGCAGGCGCCGCTTCTTCCACGGCCGGCCCGTGGAAGGAACACATGACGAATTGTCGGACATCGCCTGGTTCACTCCCGAGGGCAAGGAGATGACCCAGCGGGACTGGGACTCGGCGCCGGCCTCGGCACTGACCGTGTTCCTCAACGGCAACGCGATCTCCGAGCCGGGCCAGCGCGGGGAGCGGATCACCGACGACTCGTTCCTGCTGATGTTCAACGCCTCGCCCAAGACGCTGGACTTCGTGGTGCCGGTCAACCACGGCCGCCAGTGGCAGGTCGTGGTCGACACCGCCCGCACGAACGGGGTACCGCCGGACACCGGCCCGAAGGTGCAGGCCGGGGACCGGCTGACACTGGTGGACCGAAGCCTTACGGTGCTGCAGCGGCCGGTCTAGGGGTCGGTTCGGTGGTCCGGTCGGTGTACGGCTTCGGGCGCGCGATCAGCGCGATCGCGCACGCGAGTGCGGCGGCCAGGCTCGCCGCCGCGAAGGCGGCCGCGGGGCCGTGTGACTCGGCGAGGCGGCCGGTCACCGCGACGGCGAGGGCCTGGCCGCCGACGATCGCGCTCGTCGCGACGGCCATCGCCTCGGCCAGCCGGGTGGGCGGCACCGCCCGCTCGGTGAGCCCGAACACCGTGATCAGATGCGGGGCGTAGGCGACTCCGAGGACGGTCACGACCGCGTACAGGCCGACCATGCTGTGCGTCCACAGGAGGGGCAGAGAGAGGACGAGCGCGGCAGCGGTCGCCAACCGCCACCGGGTGGCGAGAGCGACTCGCGCGGGCACGGCCGCCATGGAGAGCCCCGCGACAGCGCTCATCACCCCCATCGCGGCGTAGACGAGTCCGGCCTGGTCGGAGTGGTCCAGCCGCTCGGTGAGCGCGACGATGCCGGATTGGCATGCCCCGAACATCGCGCCCTGAAGGGCGAGGGCTGCACGGAGCGAGTGGACCGAGCGCGGGGTGCGGGGGCGTGGGGTGGAGACGGGTGTGGGTCGGGGCGGGGGCGCCACCTCCGCCGTCGGATGCAGCGCGAAGCCCGTGCCGCACACGGCCACCAGGACGGCCGCCGCCGCCATGGCGAACGCGGGATGGGCCAGGACCGCTGCCAGGCCGACCAGAGCCGGGCCCAGGACGAAGGAGATCTCGTCGAGGGTGCTCTCGAAGGAGAGCGCGGTACCGATCGTCGTGTCGGAGGCTCCGGCTCGGCGGGCCAGCGCCACCAGCCGAGCGCGGCCCAAGGGGCCGATCAGCGGTACCGTCGCGCCCGCCGCCGCACCGAGCAGGGCCAGCCACGGTGCCGGTGGCTGCGCCAGCGCACCGCAGGTCAGCGCGGTGATCGCGAGCGCGTTGGTGAGGGAGAAGGCGAGGACGACCGTCCGCTGGCCGTGCCGGTCGGCGAGCCGGCCCACCAGCGGGCCGCAGGCCACCTGCCCGAGCGCGAGCGCCCCGCCGGTCAGTCCCGCGGCGGCCGGCGACCCGCTGGTGCGGGCGACGAGCAGCACGCTGCCGAACTGGATCGTGGCCGTCGGCAGCCGTCCCAGGAAGGACACGACCGGCAGCAGCGGCCCGGTCAGACCGATGACGTCTTTGTACGTTCGCCCCGTGCTCCCCATCACTCGAAGCTAGCCACGCGCGCGTGCACCCGTGGAGGGGACGATGACACGAAGGACGGCAGGGCGGGTACGTAGGTTTGCATGACACCTGAGCGACCCGACCCCACGGTGCCCACGGCCACCTACCGGCTGCAGCTGCAGCCCGAGTTCCCGTTCGCGGCCGCGGCGGCCACCGTGCCGTATCTGGCCTCGCTCGGCGTCTCGCACCTGCACCTGTCGCCCGTGCTGGAGGCCGTGCCGGGCTCGGGGCACGGCTACGACGTCGTGGACCACGCGCGCGTGCGCGAGGAACTGGGCGGCGAGCAGGGGCTGCGTGCGCTGGCGGGCACGGCGCGGGACCACGGTCTCGGGCTCGTCGTGGACATCGTGCCGAACCACATGGCCATGGCCCCTCGCCACAACCGCGCCCTGTGGGAGGTGCTGCGGGAGGGCCCCAAGTCGCCGTACGCGCGCTGGTTCGACATCGACTGGGAGGCGCAGGGCGGCCAGATGCTGCTGCCGGTGCTGGGAGGCCCGCTCGGCTCGGTCATCGGTGAGCTGCGGGTCGACGGTGACGTCCTGCGCTACTACGACCACGTGTTCCCGCTCCGCGAGGGCACCGAGGAGCTGCCGCTGCCGCAGCTCCTGGACGCGCAGTGGTACCGCCCGGTGTGGTGGCGACTGGCCCGCACCGAGCTCAACTACCGGCGTTTCTTCAGCATCTCGGAGCTGATCGGGGTGCGGGTCGAGGACCCGGAGGTGTTCGAGGCCACGCACGCGAAGCTGCTTCAGCTGCTGCACGAGGGCGTGGTCGACGGGCTGCGCATCGACCATCCCGACGGGCTCGCCGACCCCGACGGGTATCTGCGGCGGCTGCACGAGGCGACCGGCGGCCGCTGGACGGTAGTGGAGAAGATCCTCGCGGACGGGGAGCCGCTGCCGGCCTCCTGGCCGGTCGCGGGCACCACCGGCTACGACGCCCTGCGGCACGTCGACGGCGTCTTCACGGACCCGGCAGGGTTCGGGGAACTCCTCGGCCAGTACCGGCGGTTCGCGGCCCCGCAGACCGACCGCGGCGGCGACTGGGCGGCGACGGTGCGACGGGCGGCGTACAAGGTGATCACGCACGAGCTGGCCGCCGAGGTGGACCGGCTGACCCGGGTGGCGAGCCGGCTGTGCGCCACCGCGCCGGACCCCGCGCTGCGCGACCGCGCCCCCTGGGCGCTGCGCACGGCGCTGCAGGAGCTTCTCGTCCGCATGGAGGTCTACCGGCCGTACGCCTCCGGGGACGCCGCGGCCGTCGTCACCGAGGAGGCCGCCGCCGAGGCCCGGCTCGCCTTCGTCGTGCCGGAGGAGGCGGGCGCGGTCGACGTCGTACGGAATCTGGTGCTCGGGCGGCACGGTGACGGGCCCGAACACGTGGAGTTCCGGGCGCGGTTCGCGCAGACCGCCTCAGCGCTGCGCGCCAAGTCCGTGGAGGACACGGCGTTCTACCGCTATGTGCCGCTGCTGTCGGCGACCGAGGTGGGCGGCAACCCGGGGAGTCCGGCGGTGGCCCCGGAGGACTTCCATGCCTACTGCGCGCGCCTGCAGCGCGACTGGCCGGCGACCGGGACGGTCGCGTCGACGCACGACACCAAGCGCAGTGCCGACGTACGGGCGGCGCTGGCCGTGCTCACCGAGTGCCCCGGCCGCTGGGCGGACGTGCTCGCCGACGTGACGCGCGCCGGGGAGGGCGTGCCGGACGCGCAGATGGCGTGGGCGGCCTGGCAGACCGTGTTCGGGCTCGGCACGGCGGACGAAGAGCGCGTGCAGCAGGCCCTGTTGAAGCATGTGCGGGAGGCGGGGCTGTTCACGAGCTGGACGGAGCAGGAGCCCGCCTACGAGGAGGCGGTGGCGGCGTTCGTCGCGACGGGACCGTGCGGGGCGCCGGGCGAGCACGTAGTCGCCCTGCGCGCCGCGCTGGAGCCGTACATCCGCGCCAACGTGCTGGGCACGGCGCTGCTGCACCTGACGATGCCCGGCGTGCCGGACGTCTACCAGGGCACGGAGGGCGAGTACCTGGCGCTGGTGGACCCGGACAACCGGCGGCCGGTGCGGTTTCCGCCCGAGGATCCCGGCGCCAAGGGCGCGGTGACCGCGGCGGCACTGCGGCTTCGCGCACGCCGGCCCGACGCGTTCGGCGACGCGGCGACGTACGCCCCGCTGACCGCCGAGGGTCCCGCGGCGGGCCACTGTGTGGCGTTCGCGCGCTCCGGGGAGGTCGTCACGGCCGTGACCCGGCTGTCGCTGCGGCTGGCGGAGGCGGGCGGCTGGCGGGACACACGGCTGGAGCTGCCGCCGGGGCGGTGGTCCGACGTACTGGCTCCGGAGCGGGAGTTCACGGGGCACGCGCGCGTGGAGGAGCTTTTCGGGCGGCTGCCCGTAGTGCTGCTGGAGCGGGTCGGTGCAAGGGCGTAGACAACTCGCACCGGCGCGGTCGGCCGGCGGCCAACTCACCCCGGGGGCACGCGTGTTCGTCGCGCGCTGCCGAATCGTCCCGGGCGCCGGCGCGCACCCGCGTGCGCTCCCGGAGTATGTGCCGACCGGTCGGCGCATGGTGATGAGCGACGACTCAACCCCTGAAGCAGGCGTCGACAGCACGCCTGCGCCCCGGACGTACGGCTTCCGCGCCCCGACCGGCAGCAAATCGCCCTTGCTGCCCGCGGCAAATGCATCTGGGCGCCCCCTGGAGCCTCCCCCGCCCTGACCTTGACAGTTGCAGGCGGCCGTGGGGTACTGCGGATTGCGAAGCCGGGCGGACGTGTCGGGGGTGAGTCTCCTGCCGCAGCTGCGCTACCCCACCGTGACCCAACTCGTGTCGTCCGCGCAGGCGTTGGCTGCCCGGCGAGCGGGCCTGTGCGTGCTGAGACAAGTGGGCGTGTCCCGGGCGGGCAGACCCTTGCACCTGCTGTCCGTGGGCCGTGCCCGGCGTGCCGTGCTCGTCGTCGCCGGCGCCCACGCCAACGAGCCGACCGGCGGTCCCACACTCCTCGCACTCGCCGAACGGGTGCTGTGCGAACGGGAGTTGAGGTCCGGCACCTCCTGGCACTTCCTGCTGTGCGCGGACCCCGACGGGGCGAGCCTGCACCGCACCCCGGCACCGCGCAGCCTCTTCGACTACCACCTCGGGTTCTTCCGGCCCGCGGCCGAGGAGCAGCCGGAGTGGTCGCCGTCGGTGCTGCCACCGCACCGGCTGCCGCCCGAGACGCGCGCCCTGACCCGGGTCATCGACGAGCTGCGCCCCTACCTCCAGGTGACCCTGCACGGCACCGATCTGGGCGGCAGCTGGGTGCAGCTGACCAAGGACATACCGGGTCTCGCCGAGCCGTTCGCCAAGTCCGCGGCCGAGCTGCACATCCCGGTGGAGACGGGCGCCTCGGACGCCGCGGGCTGGGCCGCGTCCGGGCCCGGGGTGCATGTGATGCCCTCGCCCGGCGCGGGCGCGGCGTACCCGAGCATGCCGGACGACGCACGGCACAGCACCTGGTACCACACCCACCGGTACGGCGGCCTGACCGCGGTGGTCGAGGTGCCGATGTGGGCGAGCGACCTGGTGGACGACCCGGCTCCGCATCCCGCGCCGGCCGCGGCGATACGCCGGCTGGGGCGCCGCCTGCTGCGGGACGGGCTGGAGGTGGAGCGGGTCCTCGCCGAGGCGCTGCCGCGTCTGGAGGGCGTCGAGGGGCCGCTGCTGCGGGCCGCGAAGTGGGCGCTGGAGCTGGTTCCGGGCCTGGCCGCGGACTGGATGCACACGCCGCCCGCCGACGACACGATGGCGTACGTGGGCAGCGTGGACGCGTTCGGCCGCCGGCTGCCGCTGCGGGCGGCGGCGATGCTGCTGCGGATCCTCCAGGAGGCCGACGACCTTGCGGCGCCGCGTCTGGAGCGGCTCGTGGCGACCTGGAGCGACGCCTTCGCGGCGCGCTTCCGTGCCCGCTGGGTGCCGCTGGAGCACCAGGTCGAGCACCAGTCCCGGACGGTCGTGGCGGCGGCACTGCACGCGCGCGAACGCGCGGCGTGAGGGAGGGTCCATGACGAGCACGCGCGCGTGAGGCCGAAGCCCCCACGCGCGCGTGCAAGTCGTCGGCGGTACCGGCGTCAGCCCTCCAGCGCGAACACCGACCCCGTGCGCGCGGCCATGACGCACCCGCTGGAGAAGGTCTGGGTGTACTCGACCCGGTGACCGCCCCACTCCCCGCGCGCCTGGACGACCACGGGCGCGTAGATCATCGGGCAGAAGACGTCCTTCTTCTGCGGGAGGCGGGAGATGTCGCCTTCCACGGCCGTCAGCTGCGCGCACGCCTCGGCCGCTCGCCTGTGCCCGAGGGGCGGGTCGCACAGCAGCAGGGTGCTGTCGGAGTGGATGCCGCCCTTGGTGACCGTCAGATAGAGGTAGTTGCTGTCCTGGAAGGGCTGCCGGGGCGCCGCCTGTGCCTGGGCCGCGGCGGCGAGGAGTACTGAGGCGGCCAGCAGACCGCCCCGAACCGCTTTCGCTGTGGTGCTGATCGTCATTCCCGATGCATCGGCACGGCGGCCTCGGAACCCCAGCCCGACTCACCCGAACGGGAGCATGCGGGCGCGTACTGCCCGGCGAGTTCGAACGCGGCGAGCACCACCCCGGACTGGTACTCGACCTGGCGCGCGACCGGTATCCAGCGCGCCCCGCAGCCCTCGCGGTAGTCGGCGCACCACTCCTCGATCAGCCGGTCCAGGTCCGGCAGCACACCGGACGGGTCGCGGCCGGCGGCCGTGACGAGCTGGTGCAGCAGTCCCGCGGTGCGCAGGGCCAGCCGCCGTCCGGCGATGCGCAGGGCGGCCAGATGGGCGGTGCTGAGCGGCGGGAGCGGGCGCGCCCCGTCGGCGATGTCGGGGTCCCAGGTGTCGGCGAGGCCGGGGCAGACCAGTAAATAGTCGTCCACCGGGGCGAGCAGACGGGCCGCCTCCGGCGCGCCCGCGAGATGCGGCCGCAGACGCGCGAGGAGCACCTCCAGCAGCCGCGCGTCGCGGCGCAGCGTGTGGCTGACGGTCCGCAGCACGGCGGCCGCGTCGGCGGGCGCGGAGCCGTCCTCCACGGCGGCCACGCCCCACATGGGCGCCTCGACGACCGCCGTCACGGTGCCGTGCCGGTGCGGGTGGAACCAGGTCGACTCGACGGCGGCCTCGGTGATGGCCGCGGCCAGGTCGCCGGGCCGGGGCGGCGGGATGCGGTAGACGGCGGGGCCCAGGCTCGGCCAGTACAGGGTGTCGTAGGGGCCGAGTTCGCGGGGGATGCCAAGGCGCGCGGCGGTGTTCGCGACGCGGCCCGCGAGGCCGGGCAGGTCGTGGGTGAGTTCGACGAAGGCGCCGCCGACGTCGACGCCGTGCAGCGAGCACTGCAGGAAGGGCCGCAGCTCGTCCTGGAGGTCGAGCAGGGTGCGCGTCTCCGGCAGGGCGGCCGCCGCCGCGCCGTCGGGCAGCCACTCGGGCTGCTCCAGGAAGCCCGGTCTGAAGAAGTTTCGGAAGTACCGGCCCATCGTGTACGGGCCCTGCAGCCAGCCCTCGTTGCGGCGCAGCCCGTCGGGGTCGAGGCACAGCAGCAGGTTCCAGGTGGCGTCGGCGCCCTCGGTGAACCGCGGGTCGGCCAGGGCGCGTTCGGCCAGCCGCAGCACCGTGCCGCCGCCGACCGGTTCGTTGGCGTGCGGCCCGGCGACGACGAGGGCCTGGCGGCTGCCGCGACCGACGGAAAGCAGCCACATGGGAGTGCCCGCGCGCGAGGTCCCGACGCGGCGCAGGCGGGCGTCCCGGGGTCGCCGGGCGACGAGTGCTGCCGCCCGCCCGCCCAGCTCGTCGACGGTCGGGTAGCGGAGGTGGGGCGGCAGGGCACACCTCCACAATGTGGCGCCGTCGGTTCACCTGATGTACATGGCGTACGCACAGTCAGTCACGACTTGCGGAGTACGTCAACACCATGGAAGAGAAAGGGGTTTGGGCCATCCCAGCAGGTCAACGCGGTGTCATGCTCAGGCCAAAGCTAAGTCATGGTTCAGTCGGCGGCGAGCCGGAAGGACATGCGCCCGAAGCCGATCTGGTCGCCCTCGCGGACGACGGCGGCTCCGATCACGCGCCGGCCGTTCACCGTCGTGCCGTTGGTGGAGCCCAGATCCCTCAGCACCCACATGCCGCCCTGGCGGCTGAGTTCGGCATGCACGCGGGAGACGGTCTCGTGCGTGAGGCGCAGTCCGTTGGCCGGATCGCGACCGATCCGCAGCGGGTGACCGTTGCCCGGGTGCGGCAGCAGCAGCTTGGGGAGGCGCTCGGACTGCCAGGCCCTGCGCAGCCGTACGGTGAAGCCGGAGATCGCCTCCACGGTGCCGAACACCATGCGCGAGAGGCGGCTCTCCTGGGGCAGGTCGGCGGTGAGGACGGCGAGTTCGTCGGAGCGACGGGCGGCGAGGGCCAGCTCCATGCGGCGGATGAACGTGTCGTGCGACAGCCGTCCCATGGCGACGCCGTCACGCAGCACCTGCAGCGCCTTGTCGCGCTCCGCGTCGGAGAGCCGCGCGGGGTACGTGTTGAACTCGAAGGACGACGTCACGTTCGTGATTGTCGGTCAGTGAACCCCGGGTGTCCAGAAAACGAGAAAACGGCCGCCACGCACGCGTACCGGACGACACCTGCCGCAAAAGGGAAGATTCAAAAGCCATTTGATCTCGTTTGAAGCACCATGGACGGGCTACATCACGGTGAGCAGACGAAGGGGAACCGTCCGTGCAGTTCGAGGTGTGGGCACCGCAGGCCGGCCGTGTGACGCTCCAGTGCGAGGGCACCACGCGCGCGTTGGAGCGCGATCCGGAGCGGGAGGGTTGGTGGCGTGGCGAGGCCGAGGCGCGGGACGGCTCGCGGTACGGGTTCGCGGTGGACGACGGCCCGGTGCTGCCGGACCCGCGCTCGCGCCGGCAGCCTGACGGCCCGGACGGGCTCAGCGCGGTCGTCGACCACGGGCGGTACGAGTGGCGCAGCGAGTGGGCCGGACGTCCGCTGCCGGGCGCGGTGGTGTACGAGCTGCACGTGGGCACGTACACGCGTGAGGGCACCCTGGACGCGGCCGCCGAGCGGCTCGGGCATCTTGTCGAACTGGGCGTCACGCACGTCGAGTTGATGCCGCTGTGCCCCTTCCCGGGGCGGCACGGCTGGGGCTACGAGGGCGTGTCGCTGTGGGCCGTGCACGAGCCGTACGGCGGACCCGAGGGGCTGAAACGGTTCGTCGACCGGGCGCACGAACTCGGCCTGGGTGTGGTCCTGGACGTCGTACACAACCATCTGGGGCCGTCGGGCAACTACCTGCCGATGTTCGGGCCGTACTTCACGGACACGCATCACACGCCGTGGGGTTCGGCGGTCAATCTGGACGCGCCGGGGTCGGACGAGGTCCGGCGGTATCTGCTGGACAGTGCTCTGGCCTGGCTGCGGGACTACCGGATCGACGGGCTGCGGCTGGACGCGGTGCACGCGCTGGCGGACACGCGCGCGTACCACTTCCTGGAGGAGCTCTCGACGGCGGTGGACGGTCTCGCCGCCGACCTGGAGCGGCCGTTGTTCCTGATCGCCGAGTCCGATCTGAACGACCCGCGGCTCATCACCCCGCGAGCGGAGGGCGGGTTCGGGCTGGACGCGCAGTGGAACGACGACTTCCATCACGCCCTGCACACCGCGCTGACCGGTGAGTCCCAGGGCTACTACGCGGACTTCGGGCGCGCCCCCATGGCCGCGGTCGCCAAGACGCTCACCGGCGGTTACTTCCACGACGGCACGTACTCGAGCTTCCGGGGCCGCCACCACGGGCGCCCGCTGGACCGTGCGCGGGTGGCCGCCCACCGGCTCCTGGGGTACGGCCAGACGCACGACCAGGTGGGCAACCGCGCGCAGGGCGACCGCCTTTCGGCGACCCTCTCCCCGGGCCTGCTCGCCTGCGCGGCCACCCTCACGCTCACCGCACCCTTCACGCCGATGCTGTTCATGGGCGAGGAGTGGGCGGCGGGCACGCCCTGGCAGTTCTTCACCGACCACACCGATCCGGAGCTCGCCGAGGCCGTACGGCGGGGCAGGCGGCGGGAGTTCGCGGCGCACGGGTGGGCCGAGGAGGACGTACCGGATCCGCAGGACCCGGCGACCCGTGAGCGCTCCTGCCTCGACTGGGCGGAGCCGGAGAGCGAGCCGCACGCGCGCGTGCTCGCCTGGTACCGCCGCCTCATCGCCCTGCGCCACGAGCAGGCCGACCTCACCGACCCGGACCTCGCCGACATCAAGGTGGCGTACGACGAGCAGGAGCGCTGGCTGGCCTTCCGCCGCGGGGACGTCCGGGTCGCCGTCAACCTCGCGAAGGAACCGGCGGCGATTCCGCTCGGCCCGCGGCACGCGCGCGTGCTGGCCGCCTGGGAGCCGGTGGAGGCACCCGGCGCGGACGGGGTGCTGCACGTACCGGGCGAGTCGAGTGTGGTGCTGCTGCAGGGGTGAACGGCTCTAGAGGCCGTCGTCCGGGTCGTCTTCCCTGAACTCCGTCACCCTCTCCAGCAGGATCGCCTCCCAGGCGCGGCGGAGCCGGAGGGCGAGCAGGGGCAGGGGGCCGGTGGCGTGGCCGGCGAGGTGTTCGGCGAGGCGGACGACCGTGTCGCAGCGGGCGAGCCAGAGGCCGCGCAGGCAGGGGCGGGCGCCGTAGCCGGCCAGGGTGGCGGCGCGGACGGCGGCCGGGGAGCCGACCGCGGTCGCGAGGCCGGCGATGTCCTCGGCGGGGTCACCGACGGCCGCGGCGGTCCAGTCGAGGACGCCGCGCACCCGGCCGTCGGCGCTGACGACGAGGTGCTCGCCCCTGAGGTCGTGGTGGACGAGGACGGCGGTGCCGGGCTGGGCGGCGAGCTGGACGGCGGCCGGCAGGGTCAGCTGGTGGAGGCGGGCGGGGTCGAACTCGTCGGCCGCGGCGAGCCTTTGGGCGGCGCGCTCGGCGGCCCGGCGCAGCGCCTCCAGGGAGCGCGGCGCGGTGCGCGGGACACCGAGTGTCTCGGCCTGTCGGACGGGCACCTCGCGCAGCCCGGTGAGCAGCCCCGCGAGGTCGGCCTCGCCGACGGCGGACACGTCGTGCTCCTCGGCCGTGCCGCCGGGCACCTTGGTGTCGAGCGTGTACGTCAGGCCGGGCGCCCACTCGCCGTGCGCGACACTGGTCGGCACGGCGACCGGCAGGTGCGGGCGCACGAGGTCGCGCAGGCGCAGTTCGCGGCGCTGGCGGAGCGCGGCCTCGCGGTCCGGGGCGAGGCGCAGCACATGGCGGCTGCCGACCCACCAGGTGGAGTGCTCGCCGCCCTCGGCGACGGGCCGCACGTCCAGTCCGGCGGCGGTGCCCGCGCCGTCCTTGAGCAGGGAACTGACCAGCCGGCGGACGGTGTCCGCGGTGGGTGTCGGTGCCTGGGTCATGGTCGCGCCGTAGTCACTCGGGGGTGTGCTGGGGCTCCTGGTGCTCGCTCAGTCCACTATGACCATCTCGCGGTCGGTGTTGTTGAGACGGCGGCCGCCGTTCTCGGTGACCGTGACGATGTCCTCGATGCGCACGCCGAACCGGCCGGGCAGATAGATCCCGGGCTCCACGGAGAAGCACATGCCGGGGACGAGGAGCTGCCGTTCGCCCTCGATCATGTACGGCGGCTCGTGCGTGGTGACGCCGATGCCGTGCCCGGTGCGGTGGATGAAGTACTCGCCGTACCCGGCGTCGGCGATGACCGCGCGGGCGGCCCGGTCGACCTCCTGGCAGGCGACGCCGGGCCGCACCGCCCGGAAGCCCGCCTCCTGGGCCTCGCGCACGAGGTCGTGCACCCGGCGCTCCTCGTCGGTGGGCTCTCCCACGTGGACCGTGCGGGAGGTGTCGGAGCCGTAGCCGTCCTTGAGGCCGCCGAAGTCGAGGACGACCATGTCGCCGTTCTCGATGACGCGGTCGCCGACCTCGTGGTGCGGGTTGGCGCCGTTCGGTCCCGAGGCGACGATGGTGAAGTCGACCTGGGAGTGCCCGAACTGCCGTAGCAGATCGGCGAGATCGGCGCCGACGTCGGACTCCTTGCGGCCGGCGAAGGGAACCTTCCGGATCTCCTCGAACGCTGCGTCCGCGGCCGCTCCCGCGGCCGCCATCAGGTCCAGTTCCGCCGCGTCCTTGACGGCGCGGAGCATCGGCAGGGCCTCGGTGAGGGAGGCGTATTCGGTGTCGGGCAGCGCCCGCTGCAGGCCGAGCAGGTGCATCGCCCAGGCGTTGTCGCTGATGCCGAAGCGGCCGGTGCTGGCGAGGAGGGCAGTGGTGGCGGCGTAGGGGTCCTTGCCGTCGGTCCAGTCGCGCAGCGTCAGGGCGGGCGTACCGGGGGTCTGGTCGGCGTCCGGGGCCTCCAGCGTGGGGACGATCAGGACGGGGGCCCGTCCGTGGGCGAGGACGAGCAGGGTGAGCCGTTCGGTGACCGCGGTGGGCGCGTACCCGGTGAGCCACACCAGGTCCGGCCCCGGTGCCACCAGGAGCCCGGCGAGACCGGCGTCGGCGGCCGCCCGCGCGGCCCGGTCCATTCGGGCCCGGTAGTCGTCGGCGGTGAAGGGCGCGCGCGTGCTGCCGGTCATCCGGGCCTCCCGGGGCGGGTGAAGGGACCACAAGGGACTACGGGCAGCATCCTGCCCGCAGGGAGAGGGCGGCGCGACCGGTCTGCGGGTCTTTCGGACGCTGCGTCGGTCATGCCGTCAGCTCTCCAGGGCGAGACGGACGCCGAGGAGCAGCAGCACGCCCCCGGAGACCTGTTCCAGGCGCCGGCGCACCCCGGCGCGGGACAGCACGGCGCGCATCCGGCCCACGAACCACACGTACAGGCCGTAGTAGCCGACCTCGTAGACCGCCCAGAGCGCGGCCAGCCCGACCATGGCGGGCAGGTGCGGGGCGCCCTCGGGCACGAACTGCGGCAGGAAGGACATGGCGAAGATCGCCGCCTTGGGGTTGGCGAGGTTGAGCAGCAGCCCGCCGCGGTAGGCGGCCCAGCCGCTCTTCTCCGCGCCCTCCCAGCCTTCCGCGGCCTCCTGGCCGCGTCGCGCCTGCCGCAGCGCCTGGATGCCGAAGCCGACGAGGACGACCGCGCCGACGATCCGCATCACGTCGTACGCCATCTCGGAGGCGGCCAGCAGCGCGGTCAGGCCGAACGCGGCGACGACGCCCCAGACGAAGACACCCGTCTCGTTGCCGAGCACGGTCAGGAAACCGGAGCGTCTGCTGCGCAGCGACTGCTTGATGATCAGCACCGTGCTGGGGCCGGGCGAGGCGGCGATGAGCGTGCAGGCGCCGAGGAAGGCGAGGAGGGAGCTCAGCATGGGGGTCATCGTGGCGCAGGCCGTGGGAGCGGACCAGTCATTTCCCGGCGCGTTAATGGGTTAAGGATGCCAAGCCATTAGATCTAATGCTTAGATGAAGCCATACCGTTAGTCGATTTTCGGGGAGGCGTACGACCGTGCTCGTACTGGCGCACATCAGCGATCTGCATCTCGACGGGACCGCGCGGACCACGGAGCGCGCCGAGCGGGTGCGCGACCGCCTGTGGGAGTTGCCGGGGCGGGTGGACGCCCTGCTGGTGACCGGCGACATCGCGGACCACGGCACGGAGGCGGAGTACGAGGAGGCCGCCCGCATCCTGGGGCTGCGCGAGGGCGAGGCGCCGTTCCCGGTGCTGACCTGCCCGGGCAACCACGACAGCCGGGCGCCGTATCGCAAGGCCCTGCTGGGGCGTCCCGCGAGCGACGGGCCGGTCAACAGCGCGCACGCCTTCGACGACGGTGCGGTCCTCATGTGCGACTCCGGCATCCCCGGCAGCGACGACGGGGCGCTGGACCAGGAGACGTACGACTGGATCGAGGCGACGCTCGACGAGCTGGACGCGAGCCTCCCGGTACTGCTCGCCCTCCACCATCCGCCGGTCGCACTGCACCACCCGCTGCCCGACCGCCACCGGTTGCGCGAGGCGGGCCGGCTGGCCGCGCTGCTGGAGCGGCGGCCGGAGGTCGCGGGGCTTATCACCGGCCATGCGCACACGCCTGCCGCGAGCATGTTCGCGGGGCGGCCGCTGGCCGTCGGCCCCGGGGTGACCTGGACGCTGCGGCTGCCCTGGGAGGGCGAGCAGGTGGCCGACCGGGAGGCTCCCGTCGGGCTGGCCTTTCATGTGCTGGACGACGACGGGCGGCTCACGACCCACTTCCGGGTGGTTACGTGACGACACCGGGGATCGCCGTCAACTGCTGGTAGCCACCGCTCTGGTGACGGACAGTCAGGACGATCCCGGTGCCGGGGCGGGCGTGGGCGACGGCGTGGGCGAGGTCGGCGGCCGAGTCGATGCGGGTTCTGCCGAACGCGAGGAGTACGTCCCCGCGGACCAGGCCCGCCGCGAAGGCGGGGCCGGGGACGTGGACACCGACGACCAGGGCTCCCGCCTTCTGCGCGTCCACGGCCTCAAGGCCGAGGGTCGCGGCGGGGGATGCCGCCGGCACGGTCGGCGTCGCGAGCGAGGTGGTGGGCGTGTGCGGGGCCGGGGGCGTCGGAGGCCTCGGGACCTGTGCGTGTCGTTGCAGGTCGGCGAGCTTGCTCATGCCGATCACCGTGGCACCCACGGTGCCGATGCCGACCCCGGACAGCACCAGGACCGTGCCGACGAACAGGGCGAACAGCACGGCCCTCAGCCGTCGGGCCCGCCGCCGCGCGGCGTGCGGGCGCCGGGCAGGGGCACCGGGTCTGATGCCGCGGCCGGGGTCCTGGCCGGGCATCGGCTTGGGGCGCAACGCAGTGTGTTCCATGATCTCCTCCGGGTGAAGCTCTACCCGGAGCCCCGGCGCATGACGAGCCACGAACGAGTGAGACTGACTCACCGTCAAGGGCGGGAATCCTTCGTCCACTTGGGGCGGAACCGGAGGTCACGCGGGTGCGCCCAGCGCCTCCGCCAGCGTCGCCGCAGCCCCGCGGGGTGAGCCTGCGTACACCAGTTCCGTCCGGTGCACGAGGCGCGGGTGCGTGAGGGGAACGGCCACCGTGCCCGGCACGTCCGCCGCCGAGTCGGGCAGCAGGGTCAGCCCGTGGCCCGCGGCGGCGAGGGTGGTGAGGGTGCGGACGTCGGTGCCGTCGTAGCGCAGGGCGGGGCGGAAACCGTGGCCGCCGTTCGCGGCGCGGAGCTGGGCCAGCGGGAGGCCCGCGTCGGGGGCGTCCAGCCAGCGGGCGTCGGCGAGGTCGCCGAGGCGCAGGCCGGGGCGGTGGGCGAGGGGGTGAGCGGCGGGGAGGAGGACGCGTACGGGCTCCTCCTCCACGCCGTGCGTGGTCAGCGGCGCCACGTCGGGCAGTCGCAGCGGGTCGCTGGGGGCGGCGAGGCCGTCGACGAGGCCGAGGCCCGCCGTGCCGGTGGCGACTTCGGCCGGGATCTCTTCGCGGGGCAGCACCCGCAGGGTCACGCCCGCGGCCGGGAGTGCGGCGACGGCACGCGCGGTGAGTGCGGTGGGGGTCGTGGCGAGTGTCAGGCCGTGTTCGGGTGCGGCCGCCATCCGTACGACGTCGGCGCGGGCCGCGTCCAGGCGCAGCAGCAGCGGGCCCGCGTGCTCGAGCAGCCGCTCGCCGGCAGGGGTGGGCGCGACGGGGCGGCGGGTGAGGAGGGGCGCGCCCAGGTCCTGTTCGAGGGCGGCGATGTGCTGGGACACCGCCGACTGGGTGTAGCCGAGCTCGCGCGCGGCCTCGGAGAAGGAGGCGAGGCGGGCGACGGTGACGTAGGTGCGCAGGAGGTGCGGGTCCATGTCGGCCAGGATGCACCGGCCTCATCAGCTCTGCTTATCGAGGGTGCAGAAATCATCGTTGGACGTGAATCTCGCGTCGCGCCCAGGATGAGGGGCATGACACACACCGCAGCGCGTATCGCGAAGATCGCCCTGGTCGGGGACCGCTCCCCGCACGTCGTCTCGCACACCCGCATCCCGCTACTGCTCGATGCCCTCGCCGAGCGCGACCGCATCGGCCTCGACGCGTACTGGATCCCGACCGAGGACGCCGAGGCCGAGGACGCGGTGCGCGGGTTCGACGCCGTGTGGGTGCTGCCGGGCAGCCCGTACCGCAGCGAGGCGGGGGCGCTGACGGCGATCCGCACCGCGCGCGTGGAAGGCATCCCCTTCCTCGGCACCTGCGCCGGGCTGCAGCACGCACTCCTGGAGTACGCCCGCAACGTCTGCGGGCTCGACCGGGCCGCGCACGCCGAGAACGACCCCGACGCCGACGATCCGCTCATCGAGCCGCTGGCCTGCTCGCTCGTCGGCCACGAGGCCGTGATCACGATCGAGCCGGGCTCGCTCGCCCACACGGTCATCGGCTCACAGCGCACGGTCGAGCGGTACCACTGCGCCTACGGCCCCTCCCGTCACCTCGACACCCTGCGCGCGCACGGTCTGCGCTTCTCCGGGCACGACCAGGACGGCAACATCCGGATCGCCGAACTACCGGGCCACCCCTTCTTCCTGGCCTCCCTCTTCCAGCCGGAGCTGGCCGGCGACGGCTCGCACCCGCACCCGATGGTCCGGGCGCTGGCGCGAGCCGCGGTGGAACGGGCCGCGGTCCTCAGCTGATCGACACCGCCGCCGGAGGGTGGTCCGGGAGGAAGGTGTGGGTGCGGCGGGCCAGGTAGTCGGCCTTGTAGCGGTCCACGTTCCGGTGCCAGTGGAGGATGCCCGCCAGCCAGTTCTCCAGGTCCTTCACATAGCCCCGCATGACCTCGCGCGCCTCGTCCGACAGGGCGAAGTCGTCGTAGACGACCGGGAGTTCGTGGGCCGCGACATGCTCGAACTGCTGCATCCGCTGGGTCATCAGGTCGTGGACGACGCCGAGCGCGGTCGGGTAGTCGACGCCGAAGAAGTTCTGCACGACGAGGATCGCGTTGTGGATCTCGCCCTCGTACTCGATCTCCTTCTGGTACGAGAAGACGTCGTTGATGAGGCATGCGTAGTCGACGGCGGCGTTCTCCAGGGAGCGGACCGGGCCGCTGCGGTAGACCTCGGGCGGGACGGCGGGGCCGTGGCCCGTCCGGCACAGGCTCATGGTGAGGTCGGAGCCGAAGGTGGCGCGGCGCATCTCCAGGTAGTCGACCGGGTCGGGGATGCGGTGCTGCAGCTGGTTGGACAGCTCCCACACCCAGCTCTCGGTCATCACGTTCACCGAGTCCTTGAGGGTGCGCCGCTGGTCGGGGGTCATCTCCGCCGTCGTGCGCGCCCACAGGTCGAGCAGGCCGCGCTCCATGCCGTTGACCGGGACGAGGGACTCCTCGCCGTCCACGGGCATGCAGTCCGACAGGCGCTGCGTGGTCAGGCGGGCGGCGGCCAGGTCCCGGCGGTGACCGAAGACGAGGGGGTAGTAGTCGTCGCCGTACGTGCCCCAGGCGAGCCACTGGGCGCTGAGGTCGAGCGCCTCGGGGCTCGCGTCCGGGTCGATGCCCGCCGAGCACAACGGGAGGTCGTACGCGGCGAGTTTGTCCTCGTCCCAGACGCCCTCCTGGAGCATGCCCATGGCGTGCATCCAGGCGGTGAGGCGCGGGCGGGCGGATTCCAGGTGCGGGCTCAGCCCGACCTGGAAGGGCATGTGGAAGTCGGGGAGCCGGGACGGGCCGACCTTCTGGAACGGCACATGCGTGTACGCGCGCAGCCGCTCGGCGCCGGCCGCAGCGAGCAGGGCGCCGACGTCGGCCGCGGAGGTGCCGGGACCGGTCAGGCCGTGCCACGGGTTGGTGGACTGCGCGCGGGCGTTCATGTAGCGGCTGGAGCGCATGTGCCATTCGTGGCCGCCGGACTGCCAGTCCTGAAGTCCTTGCGCGTACTTGGCGACGGCGGAGACCTCAGGTGGGGTGAGGCCCTTCTCCAGGGCGAGTGCGGGCACTTCGGTGAGGGCGGTGTGCTCGAACTGGTGGAGGCGGGAGGTCAGGATGTCGTTGACCGTGTCGGCGGCCTCCTGTGTGGTGCAGCCGAAGAAGGTCTCCAGGACGAGCACGCCGTTGCTGTTCTCGCCCTCGTCCTCGACCTCGCGCTGGTAGGAGAACAGGTCGTTGCGCAGGTGCACGGCGTCGGAGAACGTCTCCATCAGCACCCTGAGCGGCCTCGACTCCGCGACGGCGTCCGGGACTTCGGCCGTCGCGTACTCCACGAGCCCCGCCGACCAGGGCGCGCCGCCCACCTTGCGGCGCATCTCGATGTACTCGACGGGGTTGGCGATCCGCCCCTCGTTGATGTTGGACAGCTCCCACAGCGACTCGTTGAGGAGATGCTCGGTCGCGACGGCGAAACGGCGGCGCCAGTCCACCGACATCGAGGGCACGGTGCGCGCCCACAGGTCGGCGAGTCCGGCCTCGACCGGGTTCTGCGGCTCCGGTACGGGAGTCGAGAGGTCGAGCGGCATGAACAGGGGCAGCCGGTCCAGATAGGCCTTGCCGCCGACGCGGTCCTGGGTGCGCTTGAAGATCTCCAGGAAGTGGTCGTCGAAGAAGAAGACCCACACGTACCAGTCGGTGATCAGCGACAGCGCGGGGCCGTCGCAGTCAGGGTGGGTGTAGGCGCAGAGCAGTCCGTAGTCGTGTGCGTCGAGGTCGGACTGCTCCCAGATCCCGGACCCCTCCAGCATGCCCATCTCGCGCGCCCACTCGGTCGAGTGGGCGCGCGCCTCGTCGACGTGCGGGTTCAGCCGCGCCTGATACGGCATGTAGAAGTGCGGGAGTTCGAAGGGCTGCTGCGTCATGGCCGGGCCCTACCCGCGGCCCTCCGGGACCATCCGCGAGCCCGGACATGATCACACCATCGCGTGAATCAGGGGTGAATCCGGGAGTCTGGCGGGCTCTTGTGGCGTTCATCTCTACGCGCGCAGACTGACGAAGTTCAGCCTCTCCTCCCTCGCTCTCCTCGCAGGAACGGAGTCCCGATGAACCACCGCCCCAGACTCTTCTCCCGCCGTACCGCACTCGCCTCGCTCGCCGGGGCCGCGCTGACCGGCACCGCCGCGCTCCCCGCCGCGGCGGCCCAACGCCACGGGCGCACGGTGCGGTTCGCGACCTTCAACGCCTCCCTGAACCGCGGCACGCAGGGAGCCCTGGTCACCGACCTGTCCACACCCGGCAACACCCAGGCGCAGAACGTCGCGGAGACCATCCAGCGCGTGAACCCGGACGTGCTGCTGATCAACGAGTTCGACTACGACGAACACGGCACGGCGGTCGGGCTGTTCCTGCGCAACTACCTCGCCGTGGGGCACAACGGCTCGCGGCCGATCCACTTCCCGTACCACTTCACCGGCCCGGTGAACACGGGCGTGACCTCCGGCGTGGACCTCGACGGGAAGAACGGCGCGGTGACGACGCCGGGTTCGGACGCGTACGGGCAGGACGCCTTCGGGTACGGCTGGTTCCCCGGGCAGTACGGCATGGTCGTGCTCTCCAAGTACCCCCTCGACACGCGCGCGGCGCGCTCCTTCCAGCACTTCCTGTGGAAGGACATGCCGGACAACGTGATGCCACCGGGCTACTACAGTGACCAGGCCCGCGCGATCTTCCGGCTGTCCTCCAAGAGCCACTGGGACGTGCCCGTGCGCATCGGCCACGAGACCGTGCACTTCCTGGTGTCGCACCCGACGCCGCCCACCTTCGACGGCCCCGAGGACCGAAACGGCCGGCGCAACCACGACGAGATCCGGCTCTGGGCCGACTACACGGGCGGGCGCCGCCGCAGCGCCTACCTGTACGACGACAAGGGTGTGCGCGGCGGGCTGCGGCCCGGGGCGCGGTTCGTGATCGCGGGCGACCTGAACGCGGATCCACTGGACGGCGACAGCTACGACCATGCCGTACGGCAGCTGCTGGACCACCCGGCGGTGCGCCTGCCGGCCACCCCGCCGGCGAGCGCGGGCGGCGTGGAGGCGGCGCGGCTGCAGGGCGGTGCGAACGCCTCGCAGATCGGGAATCCGGCGTACGACACGGGCGACTTCAACGACAGCGCGCCCGGGAACCTGCGGGTCGACCACATCCTGCCGTCCAAGGGGCTGACGCCCGGCGCGAACGGGGTGTTCTGGCCGACGTCCGACGATCCGCTGTACCGCCTCGTGGGCGACGGCACGACCGTGGTGACCTCGGACCACCGGATGGTGTGGCAGGAGGTCCGGGTGGGCTGACCGGACACTGTGCCCGTACTGCCAAGTAGGGGTGAAGGCAGGGGCGTTCAGGTGGCGGACCACGATCCGGGGGCCCTAGGCTCGGGCGCCACATGGAAGCCGACCGGCCGTAACGGCCCGGGGGAGGTAGGCCGTCATGACCGAGGCACCGCTGCGCGCCGAACTGCTGTTCGCCCACGACGTGTCCGAGGAGCTGGAGGGGGAACTGGCCGCGGGGTTCGGCGAGTTGGGGGCGCCCACGGTCCGGGTGCGGCGGGCCGTCGACCATCGCGGCCCGGCCGAGCTGCAGTGGCTGGTCCTGGCGTCGCTGCCGCTGCAGGCGTTCCTGAGCGGGCTGGGCGGTGAGGCGGTCAAGGACGGCTACCGCGCGCTCAAGGACCTCGTGGGACGGCTGACCCGGCGCGGCGGGGGCGCAGCACCGGAACAGACCCCCCGCCCGCTGGTGCTCCACGACGCGCGGACCGAGCTGCAGATCGTCCTCGAGGGGGACCTGCCGCAGAGCGCGTACGAGCAGCTGGCGGTGCTCGATCTGACCCGGTTCACCGTCGGCCCCCTCCACTACGACCGTGCGCTCGGCCGGTGGCGGTCCGAGCTGGACGAGGCAGCGGGCTGAGGCGCGGCGACGAAGTGCCGTACGGCGACGTGCACCACGGATCGGGGGCCGGGGACTGATGCAGCCCAGTGAGCTGAAGCGGGCCTTACGGAACTGCGAGGAGGGCGAATCCCTTCTCGCCGCCGGGGACTTGGAGGGAGCGGGGCAGGCGTTTCGGGCGGTGCTCGCGGGGGTGGGGCCGCTGGAGGACGGGAGTGCGGAGGGGGGCGGGCCCTGCGGGGACGAGCCCTGCGGGGGCGAGCGCGAGGGGGACGGCAAGCCCGAGGACGGCGGCTACGACGGGCGCGGCGCGGGTGACGGGGTGGTGGCCGGTGGGGACGCGGGGGGCGGTACAGCGGTCGGTGCGGGTGGCGGGACGGCAGCGGGTGCGGGTGGCGAGACTACGGCCGGTGCGGACACGGACAGCGAGACGACGGCCGGTCCGGATGCGAGCAGCGGGACGGCAACCGGTGCGAACACAGGTGGCAAAACTGCGGCCACTGCGGACACGGACAGCGAAACGACGGCCGGTCCGGATACGAGCAGCGGAACGGCAACCGGTGCCGACGCGGGCGGCGAGACTGCGGCCACTGCGGACACAGGCGCCGGGACAGCAGCCGGTACGGACACAGGCGCCGGGACAGCAGCCGGTACGGACACGGGTGGCAAGACTGCGGCCACTGCGGACACGGACAGCGAGACGACGGCCGGTCCGGATACGAGCAGCGGGACGGCAGCCGGTGCCGACGCGGGCGGCGAGACTGCGGCCACTGCGGACACAGGCGCCGGGACAGCAGCCGGTACGGACACAGGTGGCAAGACTGCGGCCACTGCGGACACGGACAGCGAAACGACGGCCGGTCCGGATACGAGCAGCGGAACGGCAACCGGTGCCGACGCGGGCGGCGAGACTGCGGCCACTGCGAACACAGGCAGCTGGGCGGCAGCCGGTGCGAACACGGGTGCCGGGACAGCAGCCGGCACGGACACAGGCGCCGGGACAGCAGCCGGTACGGACACGGGTGGCAAGACGGCGGCCACTGCGAACACGGGTCGTGGGGCGGCAGCCGGTGCGGACGCGGATGGCAGTGCGGTCCACGTGGGTGGACGTGTGGCGGGTGGGGTGGCGGGCGATGTGTTGCCTGCCCGGAGTGGCGGGGCGGCAGGCGGCGCGGGCTCTTTCGCCGGTTGCGCGGATGACGGCCTAGCTGACGAGTCCGTCGATGCGGTCGCGGCAGACGCGGCGCCGGCTCCGGGCAGTACCACGTCCCGGCCCGGGCCCGTCCGCGAACCCGGTGTCTCCGCCGATCGGCTTGCCGCGCGGGCGCATGTCGGGCTGGGGCGGTTGATGCTCGGGGCGGGGGAACCCGGAAGAGCCGAGAAGGAGTTCCGGCGGGCCGCGCGGCTGCGTCCGGCTGACCGGGATCCGTTGTACTGGCTGGGGTGTTCCGCCGCGCACCAGGGGGTGCACCGCCAAGAGGCTTACGCGACGGCCGAGTTGAGGTTCACAGAGGTCGTGGAGCGGTGGGGCGGGGACGGGCCGAGTCTGGTGCAGCGGGCGTACGTCCGGGTGCGGCTCGGCCGGCCCGCGGACGCGCTCGCCGACTTGCGGTCCGCGGAGCGGGTCGGCGCGCTGGACGCGGAGGCCCGTTGGGTGCTGGCGGCGTTGTCGGGCGCGGCGGCGCGGGACGTCGCCCGGCTGTTGGGTGCGGCCGCGCGAACCGCGATGGGGCGGGCGCAGGGCCGCTCGCGGGCGCACGACGACTGGAGCCGAGCCGCGGCGCTGCTGGACCGGGCCCGTCAACTCGACCCGGGGGGACGGGATTTCGCGCTGCCGCACGCGGTCGCCCTCTGCCTGAGCGGACGCCGCGACGACGGCCTCACCGTGCTCACGTCCGCGTCCCGCTCCGCCCCCACCGACCGCCGTCTCGCCCACAACCTGGCGCTGATGGCTTGGCACGCGCTGACGCCCGCCGACGGGGAGACCGGCGAGGGTGGCACGGCGGGTGGAGGCAGCACGGCCACCGAGGACAAGAGGGGCGGCAGCAGAACGGGCCGGGCACCCGCCGCCACCGGCGCGGGCAGCACGGCCGGAACCAGCGGGGCGAACGGCACGGCCGGGGCAGGCGACGAGGATGAGCCTGGCGGCGCGAGGACGGTGACCGGTGCGGGCGACACGGCCGAGCCGCGACGCACGGCAGGCGTCGGCCACGCGGGCGAGCCCGGCAGCGAGGGCATCACGACGGCCGCCGGCAGCACGACCCCCGCGGATGGCACGATCGACGCAGGCCAGGCGAACCGACCAGCCTATACCGCCGACCCGAGCCACGTCGGCCGACCTGCCGGTCCGGGCGGCTCGGGCAGCGCAGGCAAAGCAGGCAGCACGACCGACCCCGCAAATGCCTGGAAGCGCTGCATCGCACTCTGGGGCGGCCTGTTGCACGACTCCGCTTTCTGGGAGCGGCGGCGGGGTGAGGCGGCCGGGCGGTATGGGGTGGCCGTCGGGGACAAGGATCTCGTCACGCTCCGCGGTGACCTCCAGGATCGGCTCGAGGCGCTCATGCCCGAGGGCGACGCAGGCGGCCGTACCTCTCCCGAGGCGCTGCTGCACCGGGAGATCGAGGCGGCGCGGCTGCTGGCGGACGCCGGCGGGCTGCCGCTCGCGACTGCTTCCGGGCCCCTCGTCTGCGGCCCCCTGCGGATCGTGGAGCTGGGCAGGGAACCGGAGTTGGGAGCCTTCGTCAGCGCGGCGGGCGATGCGGCACCGGCGCTGCGCCAGGCCTTCTCGCACCTCGGCCTCGCCCAGGCCCTGCTCCGGCTCGACCGTCCCGGCGAGGCCCTCGCCGCCCTGTCCGGCCTCCGCTGCCCGAGCTGCCGCGCCCGTTCAGCCACCAGCCCGAACGGCACCCCGGCCGCCGTAGAAACCAACCCACCCCCAACCCACACCCCGACCACGGCGCACGAACACTCGCAGGCGCACCCCGCCCAAACCCCTCGCCGCCCGGACCGCGCCGCCGTCTGTGATCCCGGCTGTGTCCACTTCGACGCCCGTAACCCGGCCTACGCAGGACAGGCCGGCAGGCACCGGCAGTTGATGCTGGACGGGCGGGCGCTGGCCATGGCGGCGCGGCTTGCTCAGGGGCAGGTGGCGCTCACTCCCGTCGCGCCCGATGTGCGTACGGCGGCGGCGAGTTGGCAGAAGGCGCTTGTGCACGCGCGGGCGATCGGGCAGGGCGCGGAGGTCGAGGCCATCGTCGCCGACACCGCGCTCGGTGCGGCCAAGGCATTGCACCGAAGCGGTGACATCAATGCCGCCGGGGCGACCTTGGAGGCCGCCTATGCGCTGCTCGACGAAGGGCAACACGACCGGCTGAAGGGGCAGTTGGCGCGGGTACTCACGGAGCGGGGCATCACTCGGGCCAACGCCGACATGGAGCGGCTGGAGGCGCCCGCCGCCGATCTGCGCCGCGCGGTCGAGCTCAACCCGCATCTGCACCGCGCCCAGGTCAACCTCGGCGTCGTCCTGCGCATCCTCGGGGCCCGTATGCGCTGGTCGGGAAGTCTGGTGGGCGCCAGGAACAAGCTGAAGGAAGCGGTGGACCACCTCACGGACGGCTTGGCGCACTTTCCCGAGGATCCGGAACTCGCCGAGCTCCGGGATCTGGTGCAGGACGATCTCGCCCTGGTTCACTCGGAGTTGGAGCAAGGGCGGATCGGGGGACTGCCGGAGTGATGGAGTACGAGGAACTGCGCTTCCGGGTGCGCCCGGTCGGCGTGCACCGTCATGTGCTGACGGTCAGCGGGGTCGGCGGCGCCGCGGAGGTGCTCGCGGTGGACGACGGCCGGCCCGAGGCGTATCGCAGGCGCTGGGAGCGCCTGGTCGAGGCCGAGTTGGGGTACGCGCCGCTCGGCGACCAGGATGCCGCCTCCCGGCTGCGGGACCTGGGCCGGGACGTCTTCGGTCTGCTGCTGGGCCCGCGGGCGGCGGAGTATCTGGGCGAGGCGCAGGAGTACGTACGGCAGTTGCAGCCCGCGCGCGGGCTTCGCCTGCGTTTCGATCTGCCGCCCGCCCTGCGCTCGCTGCCGCTGGAGGCGCTGTGCGCGCCCGCCACCGAGCCGGGCCAGTCGACGGCTCTGCACGACAACCTGTCGCTGGTGCGGTCGCTGCGGGGCGGGCCGATCGGCCACCGGCTGCCCGCGCCGCAGGACGCGCCGAGCAAGATCCGCCTGCTGGTCGTGCACGCCTCGCCGGACGGCGAGGCACTGCCGGTCGGTGAGGACGAAGTCGCCCTTCTCTTACGGGATTTGCCGCAGGTCGCCGTCGAGACGACGCTGGTGCGGCCGGCCACCCGCGACCGGCTGGAGGCCGCGCTGGGCGAGCGCTCGGACCTGCCCACCGCCGTCCTGCTGATCGCCCACGGGTCGTACGACACCGAGCTCGGCAAGGGCATGGTGCACCTGGAGACCCCGGGCGGCGGCACCGACCTGGTGCCCGCGGACCTGCTGAGCGGCATGCTGTTGCGGGCGCCCGGGTTACGTCTCGCGGTGCTCAACCTCTGCTCCGGGGCGGACAGTTCGCACACCGAGCCGTTCTCGGGGCTCGCCCAGGCGCTGATCGGGGGCGGAGTGCCCGCCGTGGTGGCCATGCACGGGCGGGTGAGCGACCGGTCGGCGGGGCTGTTCGGGCCCGCACTGCTGAAGAAGATCGCGGCCAACCAGACGATCGACGAGGCGATGGCACACGCCCGCCGCACCATCTCCTACCAGCGCGGACACACCGCAACCGAGTGGGCGACGCCCGCACTGTTCCTGCACGAGGAATGCCGCCACGGCTGGCTGTTCAAGGCACGCGAGGTACGCGACGGCGAGCGCGCCGCGCACGATCCGCTGCGGCAGGGCGCCGAGGCGCTGGGAGCCTTCAACAACCCCATCGGGGACGTGAATTCGGCCCAGCTGATCGAGGCGGCCCGCTTCCAGCGGCTGCGCAGGAAGTGGGAGGACGTACGCAGCATCCTCGCCACCGACACCCAGCGGTACCGCAAGGAGCAGCAACTGCTGCGGGAGGAGGCCGCGTACGAGCTGGCCTGGCCCAAGGTGCAGGGGCTGTGCGAGCTGCTCGCGGACGAGGAGGCGCCGGCGGCGCAGCACGCGCTGTCCGCGGTCCGAGGTGCGCTGCCGGACGGCGATCGGGCCTGGCTGCCCCTCCTGGACAAGGAGGTGCTGGACCTCTCCCGGCTCACCGGGCTGCTGGAGCGGGCGCACACCGCCGGACGCGAGGCGGACTGGGCCACGGCGCTCGCGCTGTGCGAGGAGCTCCTCGCCGAGCGGCCGGCCGGGTTCGGCGACACGGTGCGGCTGCGCGCGGCCGCCGCCGAGGAGCTGGCGCTGACGGACGCCTGCGAGCGGGCGGCAGCGGCATGCGCCGCGGGCGACTGGGCCGGCGCGTCCACCGCCTACGGCCACGCCCTCGATCTGCGGCGCGACCACCGTCCGGCGCTGGCGGGCACGGCGTACGCGGACGGCCGCAGCGCCGAGGACGACGGTGACTGGCCCGCCGCGGCGGACGCCTTCGGGCGCTGCCCCCAGCTGTACGACGCGACGGCCCGCGGGGCCTACGCCCGCGCCCGGGCGGCCGGCGCGGCCGGCGACTGGAGAACGGCCCACGAGGCGTTCGCGCAGGCGTCGGCGCTGTACGCGGCCGCCGACGTGACAGCCCCGGACGTACCGCAGGAGGACTTCACGCAGGAGGCTGCGGCTCGCAACGGACATGCGGCCGTCCCGGACTCGGGGGGCGTCGCCCTCGCCCCGTTCGCCGGCACCGCGGCCTCGAACGGGCACGCCCACCCCCGGTGCGCCCACTCCCCCGGTCTCTCCTCCTGGCTGGACTACGCCGCCGCGCGCGTCGCCGAGGTCGAGGAGCGGTGGGAGGAGGCGGCCGAGCGGTTCGCCGTGGCCGTCGGGTTCGACGACGCCGTGGTGCGGGCCCACCATGCGCGGGGCCGTGCCGCCGTCAAGGACGGTGCCTGGTGCGAGGCGCTGGCCGCGATGCGGGCGGCCGAAGCCGAACTGGAACCGGAGGCCGACACTGCGGGAGCGCATCGGCCGGAACCGAGGAACGTCACGGTCGTCGGCGGCGACCAAGTGACCGATTCCCCGGTCGAGTTGGCCCATGGCCTGCCCGACCCCGACCCCGGCTCCTGGGTCCCGGAGTTGCAGGAGCGGGTGCGCGAAAGTGCCGTGGCCGCCTCCGAGTCGGGGCAGTGGGAGCGGGCGCTGGAGTGTCTGCGGCTGTTGCCGGACACGTACGAGGACACGTGGGTGCAGCGGCGGTTCGCCGAGGGCAGGGTCGCGGAGGCCGCCGGGGAGTGGTCGGCGGCGGCCGAGGCGTACTCCGAGGCCGGTCAACCGGATGCGCAGGCACGGCTGCGGTACGCCCTCGGGCGGGCCGCTGCACTGTGCGAGGAGTGGGACGCGGCCCGGGAGCACTTCGCCGAAGTGCCCGACCACATCCATGACTTCCCGGAGCCGCCCGAGGCGCTGCGGCTGTACGCGCAGGGCCGGGCCGCCGGTGCGCGCGGTGACTGGAAGGCCGCCGTACTGGACTTCGGCGGGTTGCCGGACAGCCATGCGGACGGCGATGTGGGCCACCGCCGCAAGTACGCGCGCGCAAGGGTCGCCGAGCAGCAGGAGGACGCCAGACCGGACACCTGGACCTCCGTGCTCGGCCACCTGGACGGCGTACCGGACGAGGCCCTGGACGGGGCGGTCGGGCTGCTGCGCCGCAAGGCCACCGGGCAGCACGCGCTGAGCCTGGCCGAACTGGAGCGGGCCCGCGGCCTGTTCGAGCCGTACGCCGCGGACGACGCGGAGTTCGCGCTGCTGCACGGCTATGTGCTGGCGCGGCTGCACGAGCGCGACCAGGCCTGGACCGAGGCGCTCGCCGCCTACGAGGAGCTGCCCGGCAGCCATGCCGACGTGGCGCCGCGCACCCGGTACGCCCGGGCGCGGGTCGCCGAGGCGGTCGCCGGAACCGCCGAACAGTGGGGTGCCGTACGGGAGTTGTACGCGGAGCTTGCAGATGCCTTCGCCGACGACGGCGGCTGTGCGGACGCCGCGGTGCGCGCCCGGTACGCGCGTGCCCGGCACGCCGAGGCCGAGGGCGACTGGGAGGAGGCGTGCCGTACGGCCGACGCGCTGCGCGGTCACGCCGACGCGCCCGTGGTCGCCGCCTATGCGCGGGGCCGGCTGACGGAGGCGCAGCGGGACTGGCACCGGGCGGTGGACGCCTTCCGCGCGAGCGGGCCGTACCGGGACGCGGAGGCGCGGCTCGCGCACTGCGAGGGGCGGCTGCTGGAGGAGCAGGGCCGGTTCGCGGCGGCCGCGGAGGCCTACGAGCGGGCCGGCGGCGACCACGAGGGTGCGCGGGCGCAGGCGGTGCGGCTGCGCGGGGTGCTGCGGCTGGCCTGGGTGGACGGCGCGATCGGCGAGCCGCTGGTGGCGGACCCGTTCGCGCTGCGGGACGAGACGTTCCCGTATCTGGCGCTGCGGGACGCGGGCGTCGGTCCCGGTTCGTCGATGGACGTGGTGAACAACCTGTCGTTCACGCTGATGGAGCGCGACGGCACGACCTGGACCTGGCCGGAGCGGGTGGCCTGGGACCGGCTGCGGGTGCCCGCGCGACGGCTGGAGCTGGACGCCCTGCTGTACCGCTGGCACGCCCCGGCCGCGGTCCGCGAGGCGGTCGCGCACCTCGCCCCGGACGACGGCTCCGATCCGCTGGACGCGCTGTGCGAGCGGTTCCCGAAGGATGCCCCGCTGCTGCTTCTGCTCGCGCGCGGGCGGGACGCGGCCGTCGCGGCCTGGGAGGAGCGGCTCGCGAAGACGCCCGGCGACATGACGGTGGTGCACGGACTGGCCGTGGCCCGGCTGTGGCAGGCGCGGGAGCTGGAGCACAGCGGCGCCTGGGAGCACGCGGTGCGGGCCTGGGAGGAGGCCCTCGCCTACTGGGCGGCGGTGCTGAGCGACGAGGGCTACTGGGACGGCTGGCGCGCCGAACGCGCGGGCTGCTATCAGCGCAGTGTGCCGCTCGACGACCTCGCGCGGCTGCGCCGGGACCTCAGTCTGCGGCTGTCGGAGCATCTGGCGGCGGGCGAGGAGACCCACACCGACCAGGACCGGCCCGAACAGGCCGGGGCCTACCGGCAGTTGACCGCGCTGTTCGAGGCGGAGCTGGGCGGGGCGCGGGTGCTGAAGGAGGTCGGCGGGCTGCCGACGGTGCCGGGCACGGCCGTCGCGCTGGCCTGCGGGCCCCGGTATCTGCGCATGCTGCGGCTTCAGGTGCCGCTGGCCGAGCGGGTCGCCGAGCTGAGCGCGGCCGCCCAACAGGGCCAGGATCCGGGCGAGTTCGCGGTACGGAAGCTGCGCTGGGCCTTCTCCGTGCTGTCACCGGCGTATGCGCTGGCCGAGGCGCACCGGTTCGAGGAGGCGCTGGTGGCGCTGCCGGCACTGGCCGCGCTCACCGAGCTGCCCGAGGACTGCGCGGGGCCCGGCGCGGAACCGGCCGCGCACGTCCAGGGCTGCGACCACTGCCGGGACTTCGTGCGCCGCGACCCGGCGTATCTGCGGCTGACCCGGCGGCAGGCGCGGTTCGTGCAGGACGGTGCGGCGCTCGCGGTGCAGGTGCGGCTCTCGCTCGCGCAGACGGCGCTCACCAGCGGCCTGGGCGGGCTGGACCGGGCGCTGGCGCAGTGGTCGCAGGCGGTGCTGGTGTCCAAGAGCGCCGGTATGCAGGCCCGCACCAACCGGGCGATCGTACAGATGGTGCTCGGCCGTATGGAGGCGCTGATCGACACGCCGTACGAACAGCGGGACGCCGCGCTGGACGAGGCGGTGGTGCTGGCCGAGCAGGTCAAGCCGGTGCTGCAGCCGCTCGCGCACGATCTGGCCGGGCAGCTGGACGCGCAGCTGTCGCTGGTGCTGTCGATGCGCGGCGTGTGGCGGGCCTCCTCGCGCGGGCGCCACGGCCTGCCGCTGGACGTGCCGGCGGCGGAGGCCGACCTGCGG
Organism: Streptomyces sp. NPDC047043; assembly: GCF_040644055.1. NCBI lineage: Bacteria > Bacillati > Actinomycetota > Actinomycetes > Kitasatosporales > Streptomycetaceae > Streptomyces > Streptomyces sp. NPDC047043. Next base: position 287,813 of record NZ_JBEYVO010000007.1, on the reverse strand, counting down.
CGGGCACTGGAGCTGAACCCGGAGTCGGGCCACGCCCGCGGCAATCTCGTACGGGCCCTGGTGTACACGCTCGAGGAGCGGACCGCCGATCCGGTGGAGCAGCTGGGGGTGCTGCACGAGGCGATCGGCCTGCTGCACACCGGTCTGCGCCAGGAGCTGGCGCACAACTACCGGGAGACCCTCGCCGAGACGCTGAACGCGCTGGAGCGGCTGGTGTCCGAGCGCATCGGCATCGACGGGCTGGCCGAGCTGATGCGGGCCATGGCGCAGGAACAGCCCGCGGACGAGAACGATCTCGCCGGACTGGCAAGGAACTTGGCGGACCGGGCCCGGCGGACGCTGGAGGACGGCGACGTGGCGCTGGCGGTGCATCTGCTGATCCGCGCGGCCCGTACGGACCCGTCGTCGGCGCAGGTCCGGAGTTTCCTGCTGGACGCGGTCGGCCGCTGGCGCGAAAGGCTGGCCGGCCGCGGCGACAAGGAGGACGGCGCATGCTGATCCAGGACCCGGCCGGTCGCGCGACCGGGACGCCACCCCACGCGGCATCCGCCGAGCACGGCGTGATCCGCGCGGCCCACACGGAACCTTCCTCGACCCGGATCCACAGTCCCCTGCACCACACACTCCGCCACTCGCACGACCGACCGCACGGCCGCCGCGACAAGGAGGACGGCGCATGCTGATCGAGGATCCGGCCGGTCGCGCGACCGGGACGCCACCCCACGCGGCATCCGCCGAGCACGGCGTGATCCGCGCGGCCCACACGGAACCTTCCTCGACCCGGATCCACAATCCCCTGCACCACACACTCCGCCACTCGCACGACCGACCGCACGGCCGCCGCGACAAGGAGGACGGCGCATGCTGATCGAGGATCCGGCCGGTGGGCCCACCGGGACGTCGCCCTATGCGGCGCTGGCCCCGGCGGGCGTCACGCCGTGGACGACGCAGGCCGAGATGCAGGACGTCTCCTTCGAACTGCACGAGCGGGGGCTGATGTCGCCGCAGACCCAGCAGGCGTGGAACGACCTGCGCAGCACCCGCCGCCGGCTGCTGTTCGACCTGTTCCTGTACGACATCGGCGACGGACCGGGGGCGGACGAGGTGCCGGAGGAGAGCGGTGAGGCGGCGCGGCCCGCCGGACCGCCTCCGGTGTGGGCGGCCCGGCTGCTGGACGACCTGATCCGGTTCGACCGGTGACCGCGAGGGATGCGATGACCGAAGCAGACATGTCCGCGGCCCGGCTCGGCTACGAGCACGCGCGGGAGCTCGCGGCCCGCGAGGCCGCCCACCGGGCGCACCTGGAACGGCTGTTGCTGCTGTGCGCGGACACCCTCGACGACTTCGACCGGGTGCTGGCCGACGGGCCCGTGCGCGACGGCGAGGCCTACCGCGGCAGCATGCGGCGGATCGCCGAGCGCTTCGAGACCGCGCTGCGCGGCGAGGGCCTCGAGCCCATCGGCGTCCCGGGCGAGCGGGCGCAGCCGGCCACCCATCACGTGGTCGAGGTGCGGCCGTCCGCGTCGGCCGCCGAGGGCGAGGTCGTCGAGGTGCTGCAGCGCGGCTACGGCCACGACGGCCGGGTGCTGCGCCCGGCCCGCGTGACGATCGCCGTACCGGACGGTGAACGAGCCGATGAGAGAGGGAAGTTGGCGAACAAGGGGGGGGGGACCAGGGATGACGGCGATCGGTATCGACCTCGGCACCACCAACAGCGTGGTCGCACGCTACGACCCGGACCGCGGGGAGGCCCATGTGGTCCCCAACGGTGAGGCGAGCAACCTGACCCCGTCGGCGGTCGGCATGCTGCGCCGGGAGGGCTCGGAGCTGCTGCTCGTCGGGCAGGAGGGGCTCAACTGGGCGGAGGTGCACCCCGAGGACACGGTGCTGTCGGTGAAGCGGCTGATGGGCCGCGACTTCACCGACGACAAGGTGGCCCGGGCGCGCAACGAGCTCAGCTACGGGATCGTGCCGGGCGAGGACGAGGACCCGCGCGCCCATGTGGTGTTCGGCGACCGCACGGTCACTCCGGCGGAGGTCTCCAGCGCGATCCTCGGCAAGCTCGTCAAGGACGCCTCGCGCAACCTCAACGAGGACGTGACGCACGCCGTGATCACGGTGCCGGCGCACTTCGGCGACGCCCAGCGGGCCGCCACCCGGGAGGCGGCGGAGATCGCCGGGATCACCGTCAAGAAGATCATCGACGAGCCGACGGCGGCCGCGATCGCCTTCGGCATGGACAAGCGGGCCGGGGAGCGCAGCCGCATCCTCGTCTACGACCTGGGCGGCGGCACCTTCGACATCTCCATCCTGGACTCCACCAAGGGCCCTGACGGCACAGCCCAGTTCGCGGTCCGCAAGTTCGCGGGCGACGACTGGCTGGGCGGCGACGACTTCGACCTGGCGGTCGTGAAGCGGATCTTCGAGTGGGTCGAGCGGGAGTGCGGCATCGACCCGTCCGACGACAAGCAGTTCAGGTTCACCGCGAAGAAGTACGCGGAACTCGCCAAGAAACAGCTCAACACCCTGCCCGAGACCGTCGTCAACATTCCCGGCGGGTTCCGCCGGGACGGCGTGAACGTCGACGTCTACATGCCGCTCACCCAGGCCGAGTTCAGGCTGCTGACCGATCCACTGGTCCAGCGCACCATGGACCTGGTCACCGCGACCCTCGAGAAGGACCAGCTGACCACCGCCCAGATCACCGACGTGCTGCTGGTCGGCGGCGGGACGCTGACGCGTTCGGTGTACGAGGCCGTCGAGGCGCTGTTCGGCCGGGACAAGGTCCGCCGGCAGATCAACCCCATGGAGTGCGTGGCGCTCGGCGCGGGCATCCTGGCGGGGACGCTGGACGGGGTGGAGTGCCCGGTCAGGGGCTGCAGGACGGTCAACGACGAGGCGGCGACGGTCTGTTCGGCCTGCGGCACGAGCCTGGCCAACGCCCGCGCGGTGGGCTCGACCGGCCTGTACGAGGTGACGGGCGTGGCCATGGGCATCGCCGCGGTGCGCGGCACACAGCGCGACGTGTTCGTGCCGATCATCGAGAGCGGCACCGCGTATCCGCTGCCCAGTCCGTACACCAAGGTGTTCCACGCGACCGACCCCAAGGTCATCCGGGTGCCGGTGTACGAGGGCAACTCCCCGGTGGCGAGCAAGAACGACGAGCAGGGCGTCGTGGAGTTCGAGCTGTCCCAGGAGATCGAGCTCAACCAGCGTGTGGAGGTGTCGTTCAACTACGACGCCAACCGCACCATCACGGTCTCGGTCAACGTGCCCGGCACCGGCATCCAGTTCCCGCCGACCGCGCCCAAGCGCGAGAAGCCCCGCACCCCGCCGCCCGCCCCGGCCCTCGGCCCGGACAGCGCCACGCTGCGCCAGCGCCTGGAGTGGGCCAAGCGGGACACGGAGAAGTTCCTGCAGCGCTACGGCAACTTCGTCGAGGACCAGCAGGAGATGAAGGTCCGCCGGGATCTGGAGCAGGCCGAGCAGGTGCTCAGGCAGGGCGAGAGCGGCGAGTACAAGCGGCTCACCGAGCTGCTCCTGGACGACATGTACCACCACTGCGGCTACGCCAGTCAGTTCCTGCACGCCGAGGACGCCTCCTACGGCGCGCCCCCGGAGACGGCGGGCCTGATCAACGAGGCGGTCGGCTATGTGAAGAAGGCCCACAACGAGGGCAACCGCGTCATGGCCGCCCAGCAGGGCCGCAACCTCGCCAACCTGGTGGCACAGGCGTACGACGCGCGCCGGGTCTCGACGCTGCGCGACACGGAGCGCTTCGACGGGATCCTGCGGGTCCCCGACGATGCGGCGGACACGTGACGGCGGCGCACGGCCCGGACGTGCCGGGGCACGAGCTGGGGCTCGGCCTCGACTTCGGCAGCACGGGCCTGAGGGCGGTGTTCGGGCGGCCCGGCGGCCCGGTGCGCCGACTGGCGCTGTCCGACGCGGGGTGGCCGTGGCTGCTGTGCGAGCCGACGGTGGCCGGGCCGCTGCCGGTGACGTTCCCGAGCCTGAAGTCCCGGCTGGGCAGCGAGCGTCCGGTCCTGGTCGGCGGGGTGGCGAGGGCGCCGGACGAGCTGGTGACCGGGCTGCTGCGACAGGTGCGGGAGCGGGTCGAGGCCGAGGCCGGCGGCCGGATCACACTGACCGTGGTCAGCGTCCCGGTGGGCTACCGGTCGGCGCAACGCACCGCCCTGCTGCACGCGGCCCACCGGGCCGGACTGGACGAGGTGCGGCTGATCGGCGACGCGATGGCCGCGGTCATCGGGCACACCGAGGGCCGGGGCAGCACGACGTGCCTGGTCTATTCCATGGGGTACGGCGGTTTCGAGCTCGGCCTGGTGCGCGGTGCGCGGGAGCGGTACCGGGCGCTCGGGCACGAGTCGGCGTCGAGCACCGGCGGGCGGGCCTTCGACGACGCGGCGCTCACCGCCATGCTGCGGGCCGCCCGGGGCCGCGCGCACCCGGCACGTCTGCAGGAGGCGGACTGGCTGCGGCTGCGCACCCGGGTGGAGCGCATCCGGGAGGAGCTGTGCGCACCGGGCGGTGACGGCGGCGCGCTGCTGGAACTGGACCTGGGCGGCGGGCTGCCGGTCCAGCTGGAGTTCGACCGCGAAGTGCTGGCGGCGTATCTGGGGCAGCATGTGCGCCGCACGCTCGACCGCGCGCAGACGCTGCTGGACCGGACGGCGATGGACCGGCGGGAGGTGGACACGCTGCTCCTGGTGGGCGGCGGCACCCGGCTGGAGGCGGTCCGCTCGGGGGTGCGCGGGCTGGGGCGGGAGGTGGTGCGGGCTCCCGAGGACCTGCTCGCCAGGGGCGCCCTGCTGCACGCCTCGCAGCTCGCGGGCGTACCGGCGGCGGGCCTGGAGGGGCTGGCGCCGGCCCCCTCGGACACCTCCGACGACACCCTCTCGGACGCCCCGCGCCTGTCGGTGACACTGCTCCCGCCGACGCCCGCTGCGGAGGCCGCCCCGCCGGGGGCCGAGTCGGCCGTACCCCTGGATGTCGCGCTGGCACGGCAGTTGGCGGAGCAGGGGCGGGTGGCGGAGGCCCGGGCGCTACTGGAGGCGATCGTGTCCGAGGCCGGGGCGCTGCTGGAGTCCCTCACGCAGAGGTCCGGTGCGCCCGAAGCCGACGCCGAGGGCTGGATCGACCACAAGGCCGCCCGGCGGCTGGCCGCCGCACGGGACCTGTTGACCGAAGGGCGCTTCGAGGAGGCGGTGCAGGCCTCGCACGCCGCCTGGCACACGGCCGGGAGCGGCACCTCGGGGGCCGATGTCATGGACGCCATGATCGGCGTGCACTGCGCGGCGGCCATGGCCTCCTCCGCGCCCGAGCACTTCCCCGACGCCGAGCGCTGGCTGCGCTGCGCCTACGGCCACGACCCCACCAATGCGCGCGTGCGCGAGCTGCTGGCCGAGCGCACCTACCGGCACGCGGAGCGGCTCGAAGGGCGCGGGCGCCGCGAGGACGCCGTCGAGGCGCTCGAGCGGTGTCTGTCGTGGAATCCCGAACACGGGCCCGCACAGGCCCTGTTGGAGCGAATCAGCCATCGCGACAGGAACCACCGGGACAGAGGCGGCGTCCCCCGCTGAGGAGTGCCCGGCCGATCGCAGGAAGCACCGGACCATCCGGTGCCGAGTCAGGAGAACGCGCTTGCCCACCGCAGCCAATCCCCTCGGACCGACCTTTCTGGACCGCAAGGTCCTCAGCACTGAGTTGACGGACCTGCTCGACAAGCATCCCGACCGACTCGCCGCGCGCCGGCCCGAACTCACGACCCTCGCCGACGACCTGAACCAGGGCAACCGGCTCCAGACCTGGGCCGAACTCGACCTGATGGAGGCCTTCGTACGCCCGGAGAGCCTCTCGGCCCCGCCGGCCGGCCCGCCACCCGGCACGCCCTGGTGGCGGCGGGCCCCGCGCGACGGCGTGCTGGAGGCCGTGCTCGGCGTGCTGGTGTTCATCCCGCTGCTGGTCACCTGGTTCGGGCTGCGCGAAGCGGTGCGCGCCTACGGGGAGTTGAGCCGGGAGCACCCCGAGCAGGCGACGCGTCCCTTCCTGCAGCTGTGGCAGACCGGCTTCGGCGGGCATCTGACGGAGGTGGGCCGGTTCGAGAACGTGGCCCTCATGGCCGTCGTACTGATCACACTGCTCGTACTGCTGTCGGTGTGGCACGCGCACACGCGGACCCGGGCCGAGCGGGAGGAGGAGAACCGGCAGGCCGGTGACGAGCGGCTGCTGGGTTCGCTGGCCTCGCTGCTGAGCCGGGTGCAGCTGTGTCTGGCCCCGCACCGGGCCGCCTCCCCGGACCAGTTCTCGAAGGAACTCACGCGCGCCGCACAGCAGTTGCAGAACCTGCTGCGGACGGCCAACGGCAGCCACAAGCGGCTTGCGGACGGCGCGGACGCCGTCGCCAAGGCCACCGACGCGCTGCAGCAGGCGGCCGGGGCGCTGTCGGCGGAGGTGCCGCGCCTCGCGACCGCGGCCGACCGGGTCGAGGCCGCCGTCAAGGCCGGTACGAGCGCCACGGACCAGGTGCGGCAGGACAGCAAGGAGTCGGCGCGCGTCATCGCGGACCGGCTCCAGTCGGCGGCCGGGGAGGTGCAGACCGCGTTCTCGTCGCTGGTCGCCGAGCAGAAGGCGCTCGCATCCAAGTCGGAGGCCGCGGCGCAGGCGGCGCAGCAGGCGGCTCTGGCCATCGCCGCGGGCGCCGGACGTACGAACGACGTCGTCGACGGCATGCGGGAGGCCACCGAGCGCTGGGACGCGGCGGCCGCCCACTGGCAGGACGCGGCGGCGCGGCTGGATCAGACGATCCACGCCCTGGCCGTACGACAGGCACCGCCCGGGTCCGGTGAGTCCGGGCAGGTCAACGGCGTCCACGGGCCGAACGGCGGCCCGCCGGCGCAGCGCCAGGCGAGCGAGTACCCCGACGGCGGCAACGGCGCGCTCGGGACGCAGGGCACCATGCAGTTGCGGTTCGGCGGCCGACCCGGACAGGCCGACGGCGGTGAGGTGTGAGCGGGCGCCCGAGGCGCCGGCTGCGCGGTCCGGGCGCCGTCGTGCTCGCGGGCTGGCTCTTCGCCGACCTGCTGCTGGTGCTGGCGCTGGTGTCGATGGCCGACCGCCCGGACCCGCTGGCCAACGCCAGGCCCAAGCCGTCCGCGAGCGCCTCGGACTCCGCGTCGCCGTCGCCGAGCCCCTCGCCGACCGGGCCGCAGGGCGTGTCCAAGACACCTCAGCAGTTCCGGGTGCACGGCACGGACAAGAAGGCCCTGGAGCGCCAGATCCGCTCCGGCACGGCCAAGTGGAAGGGCCGTACGGCGGCCCTGGTGCTGACGTTCGGCGGCGGGCAGAACGGAACGGTGTACGCGCACAACGTCAACGGGCTGCTCTCCAAGGCACGGTCCGACATGTTCGGCAGGCGGATGGCCACGGACGACTTCCATGACCTGAGCGAGACACCGGACACGGCGCTGGTCCGCGTGTACTTCTACACGCAGTTGAGCGACTAGGAAGGACCAGGGCGTGGCACAGTGGCGGCCCGGGCAGCGGGCGGCATGGGACGAGTCGGGCGACGAGGTGGGCCCCCGGCCGCCGTTGCCCGATCTGCCCTGCTTCCCCGCGATGCGCGGCTACACCAAGCTGCGTGAGGCGCTCGACGCGCTGGACTTCCGGCATGTGGCGGACGCCCTGCGCGCGCCCGCGGCGGCCGGGAACGCGGCGTTCGGGTCGCTGCCGCGTGCCGACACCGACGACGGCTTCCGGGTGCTGGACGGGCTGTGGTTCCGCGGCCGCGGCACGCGCTGGGCGCGGGTGGACGAGGAGTACGTACGGCAGGCGCGGGCCGGCTGGCTGGCCTCCACCGATCCGCGGGCCGCGGGGGCGGCTGCCGTGGTGGACACACTGGAGGGGTTCGTCCGGCACGACCCGATGGGGCTACGGCGGCTGCTGCTGTGGCAGTTGGGCTGTCTGCTGCGCGACGACCCGGCCGGATCGACTCCGGAGGCGGCCGCCGCGCTCGGGGTGCACCGGGACGAGGCGGGGTATCTGGCGGCGGCGGTGGCGTTCGGGTTCCCCGAGGCCGGGCCGGCCCGGGAGGCCGCCGAGCACCTGGGCGACGTATGGCCGGACCGGCGGTTGCAGCGGGCCGAGAAGACGGCCGCGCGGGTGCCCGACACCGGGCGCGATCCCGAACTGACGTGGCTGCTGGGCGAGTTGAGCGCCCAGCGCGACGAGGTGCACCGGCTGATCGACACGGCGGCCCGGCTGGAGGCGGGCGGTTCGGTACGGGCCGCGGTCAAGGCCCGGTTCGGTGCCGCCCGCCGGGCCGTGGACGACCCGGCGGTCGAGGCGGGCCTGCTCGGCGCGGCGGCACGGCTGGCGGACACCGGCCGCGCGGACGCCGGCGCGCGCCTGGAGGCGGTCCTGGAGGAACGGACGGTACGGCTGGACTGGCCGGCGGCCCGGCCCGGCAAGTCCCCGGTCTCCTTCCGCCTGGTGCGCTTCCCGGAGGGCACACCGTGGGACGCGACGGAGCTGGCCGTGCCCGCGCCCGGGGAGGAGGGGCAGGCGGAGGCTCCGCTCCACCACGCGGACGCGGACGCCCCCGTCGGCCGGGCCCTTCGCTACGCCGTCGTGCCGTTGCGCCAAGGCGTGATCGCCGGGGTTCCGCTGGTGTCGCCGCCGGTGGTGATCGCGCCGGACGCGGCCGACGTGGTCGCCGAGCTCGTGCGGGACGGCGTACGGCTGCGCTGGCGGGTCGATACGGCCTGTGTCGCGGTGTCGGTGGAACGCGCCCCGGCAGGGGGCCGGCCCGAGCCCGTGCGGTGCGAGCGGGATGGCCTGCTCGACGTGCCGCTCGCCGCGGGCTCCTACTCGTATGCGATCCGCTGCGGCTATCCGGGGCCGGGCGGGCAGACGGTCTGGTCCGACGGGGTGCGGGTGAGCGTCGCCGCCAAGGAGTGGCCCGACCTGGTGGAGGACCTGATGGGCCGGCTGGTCGCCGGGGGCGAGCGGGTCGCGCTCACCTGGCGTCCGCCCGAGCGGGGCGGGAGCGCGGTGGTGGCGTGGCCGAGCGGTCCGGTGCGGCCGGGCAGGGACGTGTCGCGGCGCACGGACCTGACGGTGCCCGAGGCTCCCGCGGAGCCCGAGCCGTTCCTGGAGGTGGCCGTGCCGGAGCACTCGCGGGTGCGGATGACGGCGGTGAGCGCGCTGGGCGACCGGGCGCTGACCGGACCCGCCGTGGTGGTCGAACGGCCGGGAACCGTACGGGATCTGACGGCGCATCGGATCAGCGCGGACCGGGCGGGCGTACGGTTCGAGTGGCCGGAGCCCGCCGTGCTGGTGCTCGTGGCCTGGGAGGGCGGCGGGCGCCGCGAGGAGCGGCGGGTGGCCCGCAGCCGCTTCCTCGCCGACGGGCTCGTGGAGCTCCCGGTGACGCCGGACGCGTACCGGGTGACGGTCACCGCGGTGCCGCGCCCCGACGCGATCGCCGTCCCGGCCGACGCGGCGTACGCGGACCTTCCCGCGGTCCCCGTACCGCCCCGGCTGCTGCCGCCTGCTGCGCCGCTGTCGCCGTTCACCTGGTGGGGCCGCGTCCGGCGCAGGTGGTGGCCGTTCCGCCGCTGAAGTCCCGGGCGCTCAGCGCCTGTTCGGGCCTTCAGTCCCGTACGACCGCCTCGGCGCCGCTGCCGAACTCCAGCTGCAGGCCGGTGCTCAGGGCGACGGTGCGGCCGGGGTCGACGTCGTGCACGGAGCCGTCGGAGCGGCGGGCCGTCCAGCGGTTCTGCGAGCGGTTGGTGATGCCGAACCGGCCGCGCTGCTTGGGGTGTTCGGTGACCTCGGCGACGACGGCACCGAAGTCGTGCCGCTCCGTCTCCACGGCGAGGTGGTGGGCGTACATCCGGGCCTGCGGGCCGAGGCGGATGGACCGGGGCCGGTTGCGGGCCGTCGCGGTGCCGGTGGTCAGGTGCAGACGCGGCGGCAGGGTCAGCGGGCGGCGGCAGCTCCAGCAGTTCGGGGCGGGGCCGTCCGGTTCGGTGAGGTTCTGGCGGCCGCAGGACGCGCAGGCGCAGATGGTGTCCAGGACCTCGCTGAGCGCCGCGAGCCACGTCCCCTCACGGACGCGCCTGACCGGGTTCTTCAGCCCTTCGGTGAACGTCGCGACGAACAGCTGCTGCAGGATCGGCGGCAGCGCGCCCCACGTGGCGACGACGGTCTGCTGCTCCTCGGGCACCGGCCGGTTGCGGGTGTCGTTCGGGTCGTAGATGAAGACCGGGTCGGTGCCGTACAGCTTGGTGCGGGCCTTCTCGTCGAGGCAGCGGATCTTCAACGCCTCGGCGCCCTCCAGGGGGTGATGGTTCATCAGGAGGAGGAAGAGGAGTACGGCGAGGGAGTGCAGGTCGCTCTGGATGCCGGGCTGGGCGCCACGGTCGCCGCGGACCAGCTCCGGTGCCATGAAGTCCATCGTGCCGGCGACGCCCGCGCTTTCGCCCTCGAAGACCGCGTTGTCGTTGTCGCACACCAGGACGTCGCCGGTGCGCGGGTCGAAGAAGATGTTGCCCCAGTTGATGTCCCGGTAGGCGATACCCCTGCCGTGCAGGGCGCGGTAGGCCTCGACGGTGTGCAGGGCGGCCATCACGAGGGTGCGCTGGGTGGTCGCGGCGAGCGCGGGGTCGCGGCGGAACAGCGCGGGCAGGTCGTGGAAGCGCTCGGGCCGTACGTCCATCAGATAGCCGAAGCCGGGACGGCCGTCGGCGTCGACGACGACGGTCTGCGGCCACAGGAAGCGGTCGTCGCGCCAGCCGCAGGCGATGAGGCCCTCGAGGATCTGCCGCTGCCGGCCGTCGGCGAGCTGCGGGTAGTACCACTTCAGGGCACGGTCGCCCTTGCGGGTCTTCACGCGGTAGACCTCGCCCTGGCCGCCGGAGCCGAACATGTCGGCGACCTTGACCTTCTCCCCCTCTTCGGTCACCAGGGTCTGCCCGGGGGCGAGCATGCCGTTCACCATGCGGTTCCTCTCGTGGCTCACGTGGGTGGCGCGTCGTGCTGCCGGGGCGCGGCCGGGCCGACGGCCTCGAAGGCGCCCACGAGTGTCGTGTCGTCGCCGGAGTACTGGGCGGCGTGGCTGAGCCACTCCGTCAGCCGGCTGCGCACCGCGGACATCCCCAGCTCGTGGGCCCGGCCCTGCACACCGGCCGCGAAGTCGAGGAACCCTTGGTGGTCGGTGAAGCTCTTGGACAGGCCGTCGGTGGACAGCAGCATGCCCGAGGGGCCCTCGCTGGTCAGCGGCTGCCAGTGGCAGCGGGCGCGGTGCCAGGACTCCGGCGCGCACAGGGAGTCCGTCTCGTCGCCGAGGTCGGGGCCGGTGTACAGGGGCGTTTCCGGGGTGCCGGCGGCGTCGAGGACGACGATGTCGCCGTCGCCCAGCTGCCAGCACACCAGCAGACGGCGGGTGAGGACGGCGCCGACGAGGGTGGTGCCGTAGGCGGTGAGGTCGGGGCCCCTGGGCGCGCGCTGGGGTGTGCCGTGCGCCGGGGAGTTGTAGTCGTGCAGGGTGGCGCGCTCGTACCAGCGGTGGGCCACCAGTTGGGGCAACCGGCGGGCCTCGGCGCGCAGTTCGGCGAGCGCGCTCCACCAGACACTGTCGTCGCCCCGCCGCTCGGCCTCCTCGTCGTGGCGCACCGCCGCGAGGGCGAACTCCCCCGCGCACAGGGCGAATTCCTCGACGGCCCAGCGGGCGCCCAGGTCGCTGCGGAAGTGGGGGGCCGAGCCGTGTCCGTCGGCCACGGCGAGCACGACGGCGCGGCCCTCGGCCACGTGCCGTGCGGCGCAGCGGTCCTGGCTGTACTTCTTGCCCGCGCCCTTCACCGCTCCCTCGAGCAGTTCCCACCGCTCGACCGGTGCCACGACGCCCGTCACCAGATGGGGTCTTCGTCCTCGTCCTTGCCCAGCGCGACGGGCGGCGGGGCCTGTACGGGGCCTGCGCCGTCGCCCTTCGGGGTGGAGGCGGCCTTCACCGCGGTGGACATCCAGCGGATGGCGGCGGCGAGTTGGCGCGGGTTCTTCGCCTGCAGGGGCTCCAGCTCCGGGTTGGCGAGGAACTCCTTGAGCATGCTCTTGTCGGCGTCGTCGCCGATGGCGAGGGCGACCCGCACCGCGCGCTTGCCCCAGGGCGTGTCGTCGATGGCGCGCAGTCCCGCCCGCCAGTCGTCGGTGGGCTGGCCGTCGGAGACGAGCGCCAGCACCGGCGGCAGGGCGCGCTGCGGCATGGGCGGCGTCTGCAGTGCGCCGGCCGCGAGGCGGAACGCGGCGCCCATGTCGGTGCCGCCGTAGGTGTGCAGGTCCTCCCAGGTGAACTGGTCCACCGGCGTGGGGTCGTTGATGTGCCAGCTGGCGCCGCTGGCGAAGGACACGGCGCGCACCAGCAGGGTGGCTCCGGGATTGGACAGGGCTGCCGACTGCATCTCCGGGATCGCTTCGCGGATGGCGAAGTTCAGCTCGGCGATCTTTCCGTTCACACTCATCGAGCCGGAACAGTCGAGCAGCCAGATGAAGTGGACGGGGCGGCTGGCCATACTGCCGCCCGGCAGGTCGAAGGTGTCGCTCACGCTGGTCCTCTCCCCCGAGGCCGGGCCGTGCGGGGCCCGTGGACTTCCTTACCGGCAAGTCTAGTTGAGAATGCGGGCGAAGATCTGGTGCCCGGGACGATTGGCGGGGCAGGGGGATGTTCACCTGTTTCACATGCGCCCCGTGTGCGCCCCCCTGTCACCGCCGTCCGCTGCGCCAGTCGTCCCACGCCCGGACATGACGCTGGCCCACGTTCGTCAGCACGGCGGTCACCTTGCCGAGTTCGCGCTCGTCGAGGTGCGGCAGCACGGCACCGAGGACGTCGTACAGCAGCTCCTTGGACAGCTCGCGCCAACCGCCCTTGGCGCCCCGGTGGGACTCGTCCCAGATGACGAACAGAGCGGCCACGCGCTGCGGTTCGCGCAGTGCCGCGGGCGCCAGCCTGCCGCCCTGGCCCTGGGCGTGCCGCACGGCCTTGCCGTACTCGCGGATGAGTCCGACATGGCTGGTGGCGATGTACTCGAGGGCGTGGGTGCGGTACAGCTCGACGGGCTCGGCCTCGGCCATGCCGTGGGCGATCCAGCGGTCGATGCGGTACCGCACCGTGTCGTCCAGGCGTCCGGCCTCCTGCTCCAGTGCGTGCACGCGGTCCATGAAGGACCCGACCGTCTCCTCCCCGCGCGCGAAGTCGCGGGCGAGTACGACCAGTTGGGCCAGGGACCGCTCCGAGGTGGGCCTCCGGGACCCGGAGACCGCGCGGGCGAAGTCGTAGTACTCCTGGGTGACCTGCCCCGGGTGCTTGAGCCAGTGGCTGAGGCGGATCTCCCAGCCCGCCTCGACGATCAGCCGCGGGGGGCAGACCTCGGTGATCCTGCTCTGCTCCTGGTGGGGCGGTACGCCGCCCCTCGTCGGCCAGGCCAGCGCCCAGAGGATCCGCAGAGCGGGCACGTCGGGCACCTGTCCGCCCAGGTGCAGTTTTGCGAGTTCCGTCCAGAGTTCCACGCCGGTGCGGCCGTACGGGGGGCGGCCGAGGTCCGCCGCCGACGCGGCGACACGTACGACGAAGGGCGCCCCGTGGAGGTGGTCGTGCAGCCAGACGCCGTGCGGGGAGGCCGCAAGGTCGCGGATGGCGCCGACACGGCGGTCCTCCGCGCCCTCGGCGAGCCGTTCCAGGACCCGGCGGGTGAACGCCCGGTCGCCCAGTGCCGCGAGCAGCGCCACGGCGTCGGCGCAGGGCTGTCGGTCGTCGGGCCGGCTGAGCGCACGGGCGAGCCCCAGCACCGCGTCGTCCACGGTGGAGCTGCGCTCGGCGCCGGGGGTGAGCAGGGCGCGCAGCGGCTTCTCCCAGGCGGGGGACGGCTGTTGGCGCACCAGCCTGCGCAGCTCGTCCTCGGGCGGCGGGCCGAACTCGGAGCGTACGGTGCGCCAGGTTCCGTCGTCGGAGGGCAGGTCGCCACGGGCCGCCTCCAGCACGGGTACGACGTCCTGCGGGTGCGCCGCCTTCGCCTGGCGGCGGAGCAGGGCGGCGACGAGCGGCTGGACCGCGTCCCGCCGGTGTGCCGCGATCCGCCGGGCGATCTCCGCGAGGTCCGCCGCGGTGTCCTCGTCGAGCGGGTCCTGCTCGGCGGCGCGGGTGGCGGTGGCGAGGATCTCGTGGAGCAGGTCGTCGGGAAGGGCGGCGAATGCGTTTCCGCTACGGGCGGTGAGGGCCCGGCGGACGAGGGGGAGGAGGGCGAAGGGGCCCTGGGGAGGGGGGAGTTGAGGGTCCTGAACCTGTGCCGTGGCACCGGCGTCGGGTGCGGCGCCGGACCCGGTGGAGTCGGCGTCGCGGGTGGTGGTCGTGTCCTCGGGTGCTTCGGGCCGTGGGATCACCTGCTCCTGCCAGAGCCAGGCGGCGACCGTCGCCCAGCCGTCGGGCCGGGGCCTGCTGCCCGGGCCGCCGAGGCCGTCGTGGACGCGGAAGAGATGGGTGATGGTCGAGGGGTCGTGCCGGTCGAAGACCTCGTCGTCGGTCTCCGGGCCGATCCCGACAATCTGCTGCGGGGCGGCGCCGGGGTCGGCGCAGCCGGTGGTGAACGTCAGCGCTCGCGCGTACTCGGCGGGCAGGGAGGCGCAGGCGAGGGCGATCCAGCGGGCGACGGTCTCCTGGTCGCGCTCGGCCAGCACGATCTGGCGGCCGGCCGGGTCGGCGAACAGCCGGCGGACGTCGGCGAGGAACGGGGCGATGCGCGGGCCCTGTTCGGAGGCGAACTTCATCAGCAGTGCGTCGTCCCAGAACCAGCCGTCCGGCGCGAAGGCGTCGCCGCCGCCCAGGTTGCGCCTGCGGAAGGCGTCGACGGGCCAGCGCCGCCGGGATTCTTCGGGGTCGTCCGTGTCATCGGGGTCGACCGCCTCGTAGCGTGCGTCGACGCGCAGCCCGGCGGACTCCTCGTCCGGGCGTGCGCTGCACAGCAGGCCGCCGCCGTCGCGGTGGGGCAGGCGGGTGTAGCTGAGCACGGCTTCCGAGGCGGGTACGGCGCGGTGCGTGGCAGCGATGATCCGCCGCATCAGGTCCTCCGGCACGCCGTCGGGCACCGGGGCGACGGGGGTGAGCCGGTCGGTACCGGAGTCGGGGTCGCGGCGGAGCACGTAGCTGAGTTCGCGGATGGCCATGCCCCGATTCTGGCGATCCCGGCCGAACACCGCAGGAGGACGGGCAAGTTGGGACGGGGCGCACGGAAGCGGACGGGGTGCCTCGGGCTGCGGGGACGATCGGCCTCGCCCCGGTGTCAGGCCCCCCGCACCGCCCGCCCCACCTCCGTCCGCAACGCCACGAACTCCGGCAGTCCCCTGGTGGCGATCTGCTCGCGCTTGCCCGGGAGTCCGACCGGCAGGTCCAGGACGACATGGGAGGCCGGGCCCGGGGACAGGACGACGACGCGGTCGCCGACGTACACGCTCTCGTCGATGTCGTGGGTGACGAAGACGATGGTCGTGCCCTCGGTGCGGTGGACCTCGAGGAGGAGGTCCTCGAGGTCCTCGCGGGTCTGGGCGTCGAGGGAGCCGAAGGGTTCGTCCATGAGGAGCAGGGAGGGGCGGTGGACCAGGGCGCGGGCGATGGCAACGCGTTGCTGCATGCCGCCGGACAGCTGCCACGGGTGGCGGCGGCCGGCTCCGTCGAGGCCGACGCGCTCCAGGATGCGCTCGGCCTCGGCGCGCCGCCCGGCCCGCGGCAGGCCCCGGCGGCGCAGCGGCAGTGCGACGTTGTCGCGGACGGTGAGCCAGGGGAAGAGGGAGCGGCCGTAGTCCTGGAAGACGACGCCGAGCCGGTCGGGTACGCCCGTGACCGGGGCCCCGTCGACGGTGACCGTGCCCTCGTGGGCGGGCCGGAGTCCGGCGACGGTGCGCAGGAGTGTGGACTTGCCGCACCCCGACGGGCCCACCACGCACAGGAGTTGGCCGTCGGGCACCGTCAGCGTGATGTCGTGCAGGACGCGTTGGTCGCCGTAGCGCTGGCCGACGGAGTCCAGGCGGAGTGTCATGCCGTGCCTCCCCTGCCGACGAGCCGTCGTTCGACGGCGAGCAGCGCGGTGTTGAGCAGGTAGCCGAGGACGCCGAGCAGCAGCAGCGCCGCCCAGACGGTGAGCAGGTCGGAGCGGGACTGGGCGTCGGTGAGCGTGTAGCCGATGCCGTCGGCGGTGCCGGGCAGCAGTTCCGAGAAGACCATGAGGATGAGGGCGAGCGACAGGCTGAGGCGCAGGCCCGCGAAGATGCGGGGCAGCGCGGAGGGCAGGAGCAGGAAGTGGAGCCGTTCGAGCGGGTTCAGCTGCAGGACGGCGGCGACGTCGAGTCGTAGCGGGTCCGTGTTGCGCACCCCCTCCGCCGTGTTGACCAGCACCGGCCAGACGGCGCTGAAGGCGATCGACGCGATCTGCATGGGCGGACCGAAGTCGAGGACGACGACGAACACGGGCACCAGCGCCGGCGGCGGCACGGCCCGCGCGAACTGCAGCACGGGGTTGCACAGCGCGTACGCCCGCCGCGAGCGCCCGACCGCCACGCCCAGCGCCGTCCCGGCGACGACGGCGATCCCGAACCCGGCCGCCATCCGGCCCAGGCTGGGCAGGACGTCCCGGACGGCCGCCCCGGTCAGGAACAGATGCCGGACAGGCCCAGAGAACCACAACTCGTGGGCGCGGTGCGCGATTCGGCCCGGCGGCGGGAAGTAGACGCTGCCGTGTGCCTGGGCCGCCACCTGCCAGCCGGCGAGGGCGAGCAGGAACACCAGGAGGCGCAGCAGCACGTGCCCCTTCATGACCGCACCCGCTCCTTCAGGACGCCACCTCCGCGCTCGACCGCCCGCCTCTGCGGCGTCCACGGAAACAGCCGCCGTTCCCCCCACACCAGCGCCCCGTTGATCAACAGTCCGAGCACACCTGCCCACACCACTCCCGCGAGCACGTCGCGTGTGCCGTCCGTGGCCAGTTGTGCCTGGGCGATGAAGATGCCGAGGCCCTCGCCGAAGCCGGAGAGGAGTTCGGTGGCGACGGCGAGGACGAGGGCGACGGCCGCCGAGATGCGGATGCCTGCGGCGATGAACGGGGCGGTGGCGGGGAGTTCGACGCGCAGCAGTACCGCGAGGCGCCCGAAGCCGAAGACGCGCAGGGTTTCCTTGGCGAGCGGGTCGGTCTCGCCGAGGCCGTAGATCGTGTTGAAGAGGACGGGCCAGACCGAGGCGTATGTGATCAGCGCGACCTCGGTCCCGATGCCGACGCCCAGGAGCAGGGAGACGAGCGGGATCAGGGCAACGGACGGCAACGGCCTGAGGAACTCGATGATCACGCGTACGGCGGAGTCCACGACCGGCACGCTGCCGAGCAGCAGACCGAGCGGCACGGCGATCGCCACGGCGAGCGCGAGCCCCAGTGCCCACGCCCACAGGGTGGCGCCCACGCCGTCCAGGAAGGCACGATCACCCGCCAACTCGACGGCGCGGACGAGGACTTCGGAGGCGGGCGGCAGATAGCTGCGCCGGACGAGACCCGCCCGCCCCACCGCCTCGCAGACCCCGAAGGCCAGCAGCACCCCGAGGGCTCCGAGCCACAGCTCCTGACGCCGCCTCAGCCCCGTCACCCCTTCACTTGACCAGCAGCGTCGCCGGGTCGACGGCCTTCTTCAACAGCCCCTGCTTCTTCATGAGTTCGGTCAGCCGCTGCAGCTGAGCCGCGTCGGCGGACGTCGGATACGCAGGCAGCCCGATGGACTTGGCCTGGTCCGCCGTCACCTTGGTGTACTTGGGGAGTTCCTCCCGTACGGCCGCCGGGTCCTCGGCGGCGATCTTCGAGGCCGCCTCGATGGCACGCCGGAACGCGGCCGCCGTCTCGGCGTGCTCGGCGGCGAACTTGCGCGTGGTGACATACCCGCTGATGGGCAGCGACTGCACGGGCGCCGACCCGCCGTCCAGCAGCACCCTCGCCTTCAACTCCCCCTGGATCGCGCTGTCGAACGGCTCCACCGCGTGCACGGCGTCGACCTGTCCCCGCTCCAGCGCGGGCCCCATCTGCGGGAACGCGATCTGCCGGTAGACGGGCCGGCCGATGCCCTTCGCGTCGAGGATCGCGTTGAGCGTGAGCGACTGGATGTTGTTGAGGATGTTGACGGCGACCTTCTTGCCCGCGAGGTCGGCGACGCTTTTGATCTTCGAGTCCTTCGGCACCAGTACGTCCATCATGTGCGGCGCGACCCGTACGCCCTCGGCGAGGATGCGGACGTCGAGGGTGCCCTTCTCGTCGGCCTGCAGGAAGGTCACGTAGTTCGCGCTCGCGATCACGTCGACCTGCCCCTTGGCCAGGGCGGGCAGTGCCTGGATGCTCTGTTGCACGGGCCGGATCGTCACGTCCAGCCCTTCCTTCCTGAACAGCCCGCGGTCCCGGGCGATGTAGAGGGCGGCGGAGTCCGTCAGCGGCAGGGCGGCGACGGTGATCTTCGTGTGCCCGCCGCCGCCCGTGGAGGTGGAGCCCCCGTCGTCGTCACCGCAGGCCGCGAGAAGCAGTGTCAGGGCGGCCGCGAGGGCCGCCGTTTTCCCGATTCCCGTCCGCAATCGACGTAACGCCATGCGGCATGACTATCAGGGAATTGTCATGATCACCACATAGCCACCAGTTGAACCGTCACTCTTTGGAGAAATGCGAAAGCGGTTGCCCGGTCACCCCTTCGCGGGCCGGGGATTGCCGGGTCCGCGCATCGCCGCCCTGTGGAGCTGCTCCACCTCGTAGCAACCGGCACGGTCCGGCTCGTTCCCCGGGAACACGAGACCACGCTGCCGTCCCGCGCCACGACGGTGCGTCTGGTGCCCCAGTCGGCGCTCTCCCCGCTCCCGGTGCGCCACGCCTTGAGGTGCATGGTGAGATCGGTCCACCGATAGGCCCGCAGGACATCGCCGGTGGCCACCACGACGCCGAGTTGGAAGCAGTACAGCCGGGGGTGGGGCCGCCTGCGCGCCGCTCGATCCGGGACACCAGGGTGCAGTAGGCCAGAAACAGGGTCTGGAGCCCGGCGAGGGGGGGCGAACCAGCCGTGCCAGATGCCGCCCTCCCCCTTGAAGATGTGCATGAGATCGAGCGTGGTGCCCACCCCCATGCCCACTGCCAGGGGCCCGAAGAAGATCCAGGCGTGCGAATAGGCAGGGCACGCGAACCTCACGTACCGGCCGTATCGGGCGTCCGCCCCCATGGCAAGCGCCTTCTCCCGCTCACGCCTGCTCTTTCCCACAACGCCTCCTCCACGTACTGAAAGGTGTTGCCCCCGCCCGGCCATGGGCGATAAATGGTGGCATGACCGTGCGCGAGGCCCCACCCGTTCCGGATGTCTTCGATCCGCGGCGGTATGCCGCGGGCGTGCCGTACGCCGACTACCGCGTCCTGCGCGACCACCACCCCGTGGCCCGACAGGACGAGACCGAGGTGCTGGGCTGGCCGGCCGGGCCCGGGTTCTGGGCGGTGACCCGGCACGCGGACGTCGTGCGCGTGCTGAAGGACTCGGCGACGTACTCCTCGTATCTCGGCGCGACCCAGATCCGCGATCCCGATCCGGCGGACCTGCCCTTCATCCGGCGCATGATGCTCAATCAGGATCCGCCGGGGCACGGGCGGTTGAGGCGCCTGGTCAGCCGGGCCTTCACCCCGGGCCGCATCGACCGCTTCACGGCCGTCGCGCAGGAGCGGGCCCGCACGCTGTTCGCGCAGGCCCTGCGGACGGCCCGCGCGGCGGACGGCACCGTCGACCTCGTCACCGCCGTGACCGACGACTACGCCCTGCTCAACCTCGCCGACCTGCTGGGCGTCCCGGACAGCGACCGCGGACTGCTGCTGCACTGGACCAGGCGGGTCATCGGCTACCAGGACCCGGGCGAGGCCGGTGCGCCGGTGCTGGACGCGGCGGGCAAGCCGGTCAACCCGCGCTCCCCCGCGATGCTCCGGGACATGTTCGCCTACGCCCAGCAGCTCGCCGCGCACAAACGGCGCCACCCCGCCGACGACGTCATGACCACGCTCGCCCAGGATCCCGAACTCGCCGACGCCGAACTGGAGATGTTCTTCTTCCTGCTCACCGTCGCGGGCAACGACACCGTCCGCAGCGCGGCCCCCGGCGGACTGCTCGCCCTGGCCGAGCACCCGGAGGCGTACGAGCTGCTCCGGGCGGGAGAGGCCGAACTTCCGGTCGCTGTCGACGAGTTGCTCCGTCTGCATCCGCCCGTCCTCACCTTCCGGCGCACGGCCCGGCACGACACCGAGCTGGCCGGGCAGCGCATCCGCGCGGGCGACAAGGTGGTCGTCTTCCACGCATCCGCCAACCGCGACGAGCGGGTCTTCACCGCCCCGGACCGCCTCGACCTGTCCCGCACCCCGAACCCGCACGTGTCCTTCGGCGACGGCCCGCACGTCTGCCTGGGCGCCCACTTCGCCCGGCTGCAGCTGCGGGTGCTGTACGGGGAGGCGCTGCGGGCGCTGCCGGTGCTGCGGGCGGCGGGGCCGGCCGGACGACTCACGTCGAACTTCATCAACGGGATCAAGTCGCTGCCGGCGCGGGTGAGTTGAGGGTCAGGCCCGCACCTGGATCAGCGCATGCGTCCCGCCCGTCCGCCAGCGCTGTCCCTCTGCCGCCACGAGCGCGGCCTCCGTTTCGGCGGTCAGGCCCGTGATCACGTCGGACTTCAGGGTGCGCAGGGCGGCGACCGGGCCGGGGAAGTGGGCGGTGACGGCTCCGAAGGGGGTCGTCGGGGGCCAAAGCCGGTCGCCCACCAGGCGACGGTAGTTGAGGTCGCCCTTCACGACGGTGACCGTGGCCGCGGCGAGTTCCGCCCGGAGGTCTTCGGGCATGTCCGCGTACGGCAGCGGGGCCGCGCTGAAGGGGTGGGCGCGGAGCGTGAGGCGGCCGTCGGTCATCGCCGACCACAGGAGGCGGCCGTACTCGACGGCGGCGCCCTGCGCCTCGGTCAGCCTCCGCAGGGCGTCGAGCACGTCGGCCGTCGTCGCGTCGGAGACGTAGTACGGGTACGGCTTGACGTGCAGGACCGCCCGTTCGACGCGCCCACGCTCGAGGAGATGGGCGATGAGGAGGAGGTCGGGGATGAGTTCGCGGCCGGCGTTGTCGGCGATGAGGTGCAGGGTGGCCGCGCCGGAGGGCGGGAGCAGGGACCACAGCGTCTCGCTGTCGTCGGCGACCAGGCCGGGGGCGGCCTCCTTGGTGTCGGCGGTCGCGTCGGACAGGCGGAAGCCGAGGTCGGCGCGGTTGCCCCACAGGGAACCGTGCAGAAGGGCCCGGTCCTGGTCCTCGGCGGACAGGGCGTCGAGGGCGGCCAGTTCCTCGTCCGTCTCCGGGGAGTCGAGCTCGGCCAGCTTGAAGGGGCGGAACGGGTCGATGCCCTGCCAGGGGCCGGGGGCGAAGTAGCCGACGGCTTCGAGGAGTTGGCGGTAGAAGTAGCTCTCCGACCAGAGCCAGGGGACGTCGTACCAGGAACGTCCGGCGTACTCGGCCACGCCCCAGGCCTGCCAGCGCTCCCGGTCGTGCGCGTCGGCGGGGAGCGGTTCGATCACGCCCTTGGTGCAGCTCGCGAGGAGCGCGTCGAGCGCGCGGTGCCGGTCGGGGCCGTACGGGAAGGCCTCCCGGACCTGACGGATGATCGCGGGATGCCGCTCGGCGAGCACGCTGTGCGGGAACGAACCCGGCTCGTTGCCGAGGATCACGGGCGCGAACGGGATGTCGGACATGCGCCTCACCATAGAGCCTGCGGCACGCCGATCCGGTCTCCCGCTACGCCGTTCTGCTCTCCCGTTCCAGGCGTGCCGCCAGGCTCAGATAGCGGGCCCGGCGGGTCACCGGGACCAGGCCGCGGATCATGACGTGCCACATCTCGGCGACCCGGCGGGGCTGGCGGGCCACGGGTTCGAGGGAACGGCCGACGACCCGGGTGCCGACGAAGAAGCTGACGAGGGAGTGGGCGACGGCGTCCACGTCGATGTCCGGGTGGACGTCGGACTCCTTGATGGCGCCGAGGAGTTTGCGGCCGGCTATGTCCCGCCACTCGGTGAACGGATGCGTGAGCGGCGGCCGTACGGGAAGTCCCCCGGTGGCCAGGCGCAGTCCGGCCCGTGGGATGGGGCCCTCCACGGACAGCCGCGCGATGCCGAAGGTGATGCGCATCAGGGTCTCGAGAGAGGAGTAGCCCCGGCCGTCCAGCTCGGTCGTCACCTCGCGCGAGGCCTTGGACTGCAGCTCCATGATGGCGTGCGCCAGATCCTCCTTCGCCGCGAAGTGGAAGTACAGGGCGCCCTTGGTGACTTGAGCGTGTTCGACGATGTCGCTCAGGCTGGTCGATTCGTATCCGCGGCGGTCGAACAGGTCTGCTGCGGCCGTGATGATCGTCGCGCGGGTCTGCTCGGCGCGTAACTGCCTCGCCATCGGTTGAACTCTCCTGGGACCGGAACCGAACACTCCTGGGAAGAAACTGAACCCTTCTGGGACGGGAAAGAACGGGTCATGCTGTTTGTTTCTTACTCCGTGTACACGATATCTCACCGTGCGGCGGCGTCGACGGCGCACTCGAACACCGTGGACTCGCCCTGCCTTCCCACCAGTTGGAGGTCGCTCGCCTTCCCGTCCGTCGCCTCGATCCACACGGGTCGGTCCAGCTCGGCGTACCTGTGGAAGATGGCGTGGAAGGAGGCCGCGGATCCCGGCTCGGCGGCCCGCACCCGCGCCGCCTGGCGGGCCGCCTCCAGAAGGAGCATGCCGGGTATGTGATCGAGTGGATGGTCGAAGAAAACGGGATGTGCGGTATCCACTCGTAACTGCCAGCGGTCGGGGCGCTCGGGCGGGGCCAGGACCACGTCCGCCGGCAGGGCGCGGCCCACCGCGGTCGCCGGCAGACCCGGCGGGAGGGGCAGTGCGGAGATGTTCGCCGGGGTGCGGCCGCCGCGCAGTCGCCGGTAGACGGACTCGCTGGTCCAGCTGACGGCCAGGTACGCGGTGGCGACACGCTCTCCGCCGAGGCGTACGGCGGTGTCGTACGCGAACGCGATGGGACGGCCGGCGCGCCGGCGGATGTCCACGACGGTGACGTCGAGGGTGGGTTCGGCGGGTACGGCACCGACGGCGAGGTGCTCGGGACGCGTGGTGAACTGCAGTTCCTGGAGGACGAAGCAGTGGTCGAGCGGGGCGTCGTACTCGGCGTGCGCGAGGAGCGCCCCGCACTGGCGGACGGTCTCCGCGACGAGCAGCGGCTCGTACGCGGACCGGTCCGACGACACGTGTAACTGATGTGCCCGCGGCCACTGGCCGAATAGCGTGAACTGGTCCGGTCCGGTCTGCCGCCAGCCCGTCAGGAACGTTTCCGCAACTGCCGCGCGGTGCACGAACTCGCGGGGCACGGTGGCCGTCAGAGTCATGTGCGACATGTCCCTCCCTCGGTCCCCCTGAAAGCGGACGACGGACCAGAGGGCGAGGTGCCCGAGCCGGTGAGCGCTAGAGTACGAGGCGACCGGTTGGTTTTCAATGAGACATAGGTGACCCCGAAGGGCGTGCGACCGGTTCCGCGTAGGTCCGGGGCATCGGCCAACTCGGCGTGGTGGAGGGGCACTTATGGTGAAACAGGAGCGCGCCGTCCGGACGCGCAGAGCGATCCTGGAAGCGGCGGGCGCGGTCTTCGACGAGCACGGCTACACATCCACGACCATCGCGATGGTGCTGGAGCGGGCCGACGTCACCAAGGGCGCCCTCTATTTCCACTTCCCGTCCAAGGAGTCCCTCGCCCAGGCCGTGCTGGACGAGCAACTCCCCCTCGGTGCCGTGCCGCCGCAGCCGTGCAAGCTCCAGGAGATCATCGACATCACCTTCGTCTTCGGGCAGCGGCTGCTGAGCAACGCGCTGCTGAAGGGGAGCGTCCGGCTGACCGTGGACCAGTCCGCGCCGCCCGGTGTCGATCACAGCGGGCCGTTCAGACAGTGGGCGGACCATCTGGTCGAACTGCTGCAACAGGCCGACAAGCAGGGCGAGTTGCTGCCCACGGTGCAGCCGAGGGACACCGTGGAGCTGCTTGTCGGCGCGTTCGCCGGGATCCAGCTGATGTCACGGGCGCTGACCGACCGGGACGACCTCGCGCACCGCATCTCGGTCCTGTGGTCCCACATCCTGCCCAGTGTCGCGGTGCCCGGGCTGCTCCCCCGTATCGACGCCGCCCCCGACCGCGGACCCCGGGTCCTGGCCACCATGCCGTGACGACGACGGGCCGGCCGGTGCCCCATCCGCACCGGCCGGCCCGCCCGTTCGGGGGCACCGCCCAAGAAGGTCCTCGGACGCTCGTCAGAACGTGAGCTTCCAGCTGTTCAGCGTGCCCGTGTCCTGCGCCGCCGTGTCCTGCACGCGCAGCTTCCAGGTGCCGTTCGCCGTCTCGCTCGACGCGTTCACGGTGTAGGTGGTGTTGACGTTGTCGGCGGAGTCCGAGGAGCTCGCGGACTTCAGGCGGTAGGTCGAACCGTCCGGTGCGACCAGGTCGATCACCAGGTCACCGCGGTAGGTGTGGGTGATGTCGACGCCGACCTGGAGAGCGGAGGGCGCGTTCCCGCTGCGGCCGCTGACGGCGATGGAGGACTCGATCGCCGAGCCGTTGTCCGGTACGGCGACCGCGGTGGTGTTGGAGAAGGTGGTGCCCCCCGTGGAGCCGCCGGAGCCGCTCACCGCCTGCACCGTCCTGGCGGCGTCCGCCAGACCCGCACCGCAGCCGCCCGAGCAACTGCCCGGCAGGGCACGGGCGTTGTTCTTGATGGCGGTCTCGATCTGCGCCGGGGTCAGGGACGCGTTCGCGGACTTCACCAGTGCCACCAGGCCCGCGATGTGCGGGGTGGCCATGCTGGTGCCCTGGTAGTAGGCGTACGACTCCGAAGAGGGCGTCTTCGTACCGGAGTTGAGCGTGGACAGGATGCCGTTGGCGGTCCCGGTGCTGGTCTGCCCGCCGGGCGCCGAGATGTCCACGAGCGAGCCGTAGTTGGAGTACGAGGCCTTCGCGCCGGAGCGGTTGGTGGCCGCGACCGAGATGACGTTGTTGCAGTTGCCCGGCGAGTGGTTCGCGACGTTGTCGTTGTCGTTGCCCGCGGCCACGACGACGGTGGTGCCGCGGTTCACGGCGGCGGTGATCGCGCTCTGGGTCGCCGAGGAGCAGGCGCCGTCACCGCCCAGGCTCATGTTGATGACCTTGGCGACGTTGGAGTTGGCGGGCACGCCGGAGACGCTGCCGCCGGACGCCCAGGTGATGGCGTCGATGATGTCGGAGTCGTAGCCGCCGCACTTGCCGAGCACCCGCAGCGGGGAGATCTTCGCGCCGTACGCGATGCCCGCGACGCCCTTGTTGTTGTTCGTGACGGCGGCGATGGTGCCGGCGACGTGCGTGCCGTGCCAGGAGGAGCCGGAGGCCGGGATCCCGGAGCCGCAGTCGCCCGCGTTGTACCAGTCGCCAGGGTCTGCCGGGTTGCTGTCACGGCCGTCGCCGTCCACCGATACGGCGGTGTCGGCGATGAAGTCGTAACCGCCGACGATGTTCGCCGCGAGGTCGGAGTGGGCGACGTAGCCGGTGTCGATGACGGCGACGGTCACGCCGGAGCCGGTCGACGTAGGCCAGGCGCCGGGCACGTTCATGCCGGCCGTCGACTCGAAGAGGTCCCACTGCTTGGCGTACTCGGTGTCGTTCGGGTCGGCCTGCGGCCGGTTCAGACGGTCCGGTACGACGTAGGCGACCTGCGGGTCGGCCTTGAACTCGGCGACCACGTCGGCGACTTGGGCGGTGCCGGGCCTGTCGCCCAGGTCGACGAGGGCGGCGCCGGTGCCGAGGCGGCGGCGGAAGTCGACGTCCTCGCCGGCCTCCTTGCCCTTGGCTTCGGCGTCGGCCGCGGCGGCCTTGTTCGACCTGGCCTCCTCGGCGCCGGACTTGTAGCCGACGATGAGGCGCTCGGCCGGGGTGCCGGGGGCGGCCTCGGCCTGGGCGGCCGGGACGGTGGCCCGCTCGGTGGCGGGTTCCTGGGCGACGGCGACCGAGGCCGTGGCCGCGGTGATGAGGGCGGCCGAGGCCGCGGCGACGGATATCAGCTTCCGTCCGCCGGTTCGGGGTGTACGCACGGGCGTGCCTTTCGTGGCCGGCTCCGGACAGCGCGGAGCGGCAGGGGGAATCGCTTCGTCGTCGAAGCGGCGGGGGGTGGTGCGAAAAGCGGTGCGGCGCGGTGGCCGGCCAGGCGCGAGCGCGAACCCGTTCGGGGTTGCCTGTGGGTCGGCTGTGCAGGAACGATAGGCAAAGAGATGGTCATGGGGATACAGGGGAAACCCTCGATCAGGCCGGAAACACACCCTCGACGTCGGCCGGTTGACCTGCCTTGCCCCGTTTCACCTCGAACGTCACACGGTGAACGCGCCGGGCCGTTTCCCCGTAATCCACGGGAGCACCCGTTCCCGCGCCGGCCGAGGAGACGTTCCGGATGTCCCGGATGACCGCACACCGCACCGCCCTGGCGGCCGCCCTCGCGACCCCGTTCCTGCTGTCCCTGTGGGCGGCGGGCCCCGCACAGGCGCACGGCGCACCGACGGATCCGGTCAGCCGGGTGTACGCCTGCTCCCCGGACGGCGGCGCGAACGCGAAGACGGCTGCCTGCAGGGCTGCGGTGGCCGCGAACGGCGCCCCCTTCACGTTCTGGGACAATCTGCGGGTGGCGGGCGTGAACGGCCGGGACCGTCAGGTCATCCCCGACGGAAAGCTGTGCAGCGGCAACCTGCCCGCCTACAAGGGCCTCGACCTCGCCCGCTCCGACTGGCCGACGACGAACCTGACGCCCGGCGCGACGATGACCATGAAGTACGCCTCGACGATCCCGCACACCGGCACGTTCAGGCTCTACCTCACCAAGCCCGGCTACGACCCGACGAAGCCGCTGAGCTGGTCCGAGCTGCCGGCGCAGCCCTTCGCCTCGGTCAAGGACCCGGCACTGACCAACGGCGCCTACCGCATCACCGCGAAGCTGCCGTCCGACCGGACCGGGCACCACGTGCTCTACACGATCTGGCAGAACAGCAGCACGACGGACACGTACTACTCGTGCTCGGACGTGGTGTTCCCGGCTGCCAAGAGCAGTGGTAGGAGCGGTGGCTCCGCGGTGTCGGCCTCACCGAACGGCGGCGAGAAGAGCGCGAGCAGCAGCCCTTCGGCAACTCCCGGATCCCGTGCGACTCCCTCCCGCACCGCCGAAGCCGCGGCGAGCCCGCAGCAGAAGGACACCGCCGCCCCCGACAGCACGCCGGTGGCCTCGACGTCCGCCGCCGACTCCGGCCCGTCCGCGCCCATGCTGGCGGGCGGCGCCGCTGCGGTGTTGGTCCTCACCGGCGGCGCCGCCCTGGCACTGCGTCTGCGTCGACGCTGAACTACCCCTGCTGGAGCGTCAGTTGACGTAGACCGTGGCGCCGTTGTCGGTCACCGGGGCGTACTTGGCGGTGAAGTAGCCGCTGCTGAAGCAGAGCGACGAACCGGACGACTTGGTGAACGCCTGGTTGGTGAAGTTGATGCTGTTGTCGTCGTTGCTGGCCGTGCCGGTCAGGCTGGAGGCCTGGTAGACGCAGCTGATGCTGCCCAGCAGGGTGGTCAGCTTGACGGTGGTCTGGATGGTGGAACCGCTCGCCGGGGTCACGGTGATGGTGCCGTCGGAGGCCACGCTGGTGGTGTACGGCAGGTTGTCGACCGTGATGCTGCTGACGCCGAGCACACCGACGACGTTGCTGGTGCAGCTGCTGCTGTCGAAGGTCTGGGCGCTGACCGACTCGGTGGCCGTGCCCGGCGCGGCCGGGTTGTCGGTGACGGTGGCGGTGAACGTGGACGACGTGCACTTCACGCCACTGGTGCCGGTCGCACTGGAGTAGAGGGTGGCGCTGGTGCCGCTGGCCAGCGGGGCGGAGAGGACGTCGCCGACCGCGACGGCGGTGCCGCCGGCCGAACCGGTGGTCAGGACCGCGGTGTCGGCCGCCGAGGCCGGGACGGCCGCGGGGATCGAGAGGGCGGCGACGGCGCCGAGAAGGGTGACGAGGGTGCGAGTGCGCATGCGGGGGTCTCTTTTCTGAGATGTGGGGGCTACTTCTGAGGGTTTGGGGGGCTGCTTCTGCAGAGTTGGGATGAAACAGGCGTGGGGGGACGCGAATCGGCGTCCGCCGTTGCCGGCCCGTGACGCCTTCTCCGTACGTGACGGACCGGCAACGACGACCGGCCGGTGACCGACCGAAGACCCGTGGGGAGGGCCGCCTGCCGAACCGGGCGGGAGAGGCGGGCCCGCACGGACCAGGGGGGAAGTGCCCGTGCGGGACCGTCGGAGGGCGTGGGGGTTTCCGGGAACGCGGGCGATGCCGCGCGGCGGGATCCGGCGCCACGGATCCGGGGGAAGCCAGGGGAAGTTGTAGACCTGATGGTCAGTCAACGTCAAGGCGGATCAAGGGAGTTGACGATCGTTCAAGAGGCTGCCGGGAGTCGTCGCACACCACCGACGCACAGGTGGGGCACAACGAACACTCTTTTTTCACAACTCCCTTGACCCTTAAAAGTAACCACGGGTAACTTCCTCGACGGCTACTGCGGAGTACGAGAAAGCCCTTACACCCGCCGGGAGTTGTGAGGAGTCGTGCGCCCCAGTGCGCTGTCCGCGCCAGGACAACGTGCCGCTGACGCCCAACCCGCACTGACTAATGCACATGGGAGCAGAAATGGCCTCGTCCTCGGACGTCAACCCGTCCGCCGACCACACCCCCGGGACCGAAAGCGGTTCCACGCCCGACCCCGTGAGACGCGGGCGGGTCCGGCTGCGCCGTGCCGCGGTGATGGCCGTTCCGGCCGTCGCGGTCGCCGCCGGCCTCGCGATCATGACCGCCGAGGGGGCACTGGGGGTCTCCTTCTCGATCTCCGGCATGCCCTTCACGGTCACCGCCAAGTCGCTCGACGGCACCGGCTTCGAGCAGTTCGGCGCGCTGGACAGCATGATCGAAAACAGCCCGAACGCGGGCGACACCGGCGGCCAGGTGCTGGTCGTCACCTCCGCCATCAAGAGCGCGACGCTGGACAGCCTGTGCCAGAGCGTGGACCTGGGCGGCACGAACCTGCTCATCAAGGCGGGCAGCGGCTCGTCGAAGGTGCAGGCGACCGATCTGACCACCGACTCGACGGAGCTGTCGGGCGACGCGTCCTTCAACAACATCGAGATCGGCAACGACGCGAGCACGCTCACCAAGGCCGGGGTCAAGGGTCCGAAGGGCGTCTTCAGCCAGCAGGCCGACACGGTGCACATCGACAACCTGCGGCAGACGAACTACGCGACCACGGCAGGCGTGTTCAAGCTTCCCGGCCTGAAGCTGTCGTTCAGCGACTCGGGTTGCTGATGTCGGAAACCCCGAAGCAAGGCGTGCGGCCCGCTTTCCGTGAGTGGCGGGCCCGCCGTCCTTTCTGGGGCGGGCTGCTGCTCGCCCTGGGCGGGGCGGAGATCCTGCTCACCGAGAAGGCCTCGGTGAAGGTCATCATGCACTCCGGTGCGCAGAACCTGGCCGGCTACCTCCTGCCCACCGTGATGCTGCTGTGCGGACTGCTGATCCTCTTCAGCCCCTCGCAACGCCTGTTCTACTCGATCATCGGCGTCCTGGCCTCCCTGGGCACCTGGCTCACCTCCAACCTGGGCGGCTTCTTCGTCGGCCTGCTCCTGGGAGCCGTCGGCAGCTGCCTCACCTTCGGCTGGCTGCCGGACCAGGAGCCGCGCGTCAGCCGCCGGCAGCGCCGGAAGCAGGCGCGGGCCGCGGAGGCGGTCCAGCTGTAGGCGTCGGCCCAATTCGAGCGGGCCGAGCGGCGCCATTCGACCCGACCCCGGAGGCCCGTACCTCCGGGGTCGTCGGCCTCTGCTCAGGAAGCGGCCGGGCCCCGGGTCACGTCCGTCGGCTCCACGACCGTCGGGACGGCCGGGTGGTCGCCCTCGTCCTTCATCGCCTTCGCCTCGCTCTTGAGGATGCGCATGGACTTGCCCAGGGCGCGGGCGGTGTCCGGGAGCTTCTTCGAGCCGAAGAGCACGATCACGACGATCGCCACGATCAGCAGATGCCAGGGTTCCAGTCCGTTGCGGAGCATCGCCACACCCTCCCTTTCCTCAACTTCTTCTTACGTCGGCAGGGGACACTTGCCGCTGCTCGCCCGCACATCGACGGTTGCTACATTGCGCAACTGTACAACCATGGCAGCGACGTAAGAGGCGCCGATGACCGTCACCAACAGCCGGACGACAGCACCCCCGCGCCACCGCGCCGGCCAGGGCGGCCCGGGCGAGGGCGGTGCCCGGTCGGCCGCCCGCGAGCGCAGACGCCGGCGTGGCCGCCGGATACGTTTCGCGCTCGCGTTCGTGCTGTCGCTGCTGGTGCTCGCGCTCGCCGGAGCGGGCTGGCTCTATCTGAAGCTGGACGGCAACATCAACACCTTCGACTCGGGCGGCCTGTCCGACAACCGCCCGAAGGCGGGCTCCTCCAAGGGCGAGAACGTCCTGGTCATCGGCTCCGACACCCGCACCGGCGGCAACGACAGGCTCGGCGGCGGCAACAAGGACGACGTGGGCCGCTCCGACACCGCCTTCCTGCTGCACATATACGCCGACCACAAGCACGCCCTGGCGGTCTCCATACCCCGCGACACCCTCGTCACCATCCCGCCCTGCAAGCTGCCCGACGGCACCTGGACGAAGACCCGGACGGACACGATGTTCAACGCGGCCTACTCCGTCGGCGAGACCGCGAAGGGCAACCCCGCCTGCACACAGAACACGGTCGAGCAGCTCACCGGACTGCGCGTGGACCACACGGTCGTCGTCGACTTCAAGGGTTTCGCGAGCCTGACGTCGGTGGTCGGAGGTGTGAAGGTGTGCCTGCCCAACGACGTGTACGAGAACGACCTCAACCCCAACCGCACCACCCGCGGCAAGCTGCTGTTCAAGAAGGGCGAGCAGACCGTCTCCGGGCAGAAGGCGCTGGACTACGTCCGCATCCGGCACGGCATCGGCGACGGCTCCGACATCGGCCGTATCAAACGCCAACAGGCCTTTGTGGCAAGCCTGTTGAAGGAGGTCAAGAGCAACGGCCTGACGCCGACCAGGCTGCTGCCGCTCGCCGACGCAGCCACCAAGTCGCTGACCGTCGACCCCGGCCTCGGCTCCGCCGACAAGCTCATGTCCTTCGCCATGTCGCTGAAGGACATCGACCTGCACAACACCAAGTTCGTCACCGTCCCCTGGCGGTACGACGGTTCGCGGGTGGCCGTCGTGCAGCCGGACGCCGACGACCTCTTCGCCGCACTCAAGGCGGACCACACGATCGACGGCAAGAACGCGAGCGGCAAGAAGAGCGGCGCCAAGGCCGGCGCGTCCCCCTCCCCCTCCGCGTCCCCCGTGTCCGGCACCGGCATCGACGTCACCGTCTACAACGGCACCACCGTCGGCGGCCTGGCCGCCCGCGGGGCCGCCACGCTGACCTCGGACGGCTTCACGGTCACCGGTACGGCGACAGCGTCCACGCAGGACCACACCACGACGCTGGTCGAGTACGGCGCCGGGGAGCAGGCCGCCGCCGAGACGGTCGCCAAGGCGTTCCCGGGCGCCCAGCTGCAGTCGGTGACCCGGGCCGGCATCAGCGTCGTACTCGGGCAGTCTTACGCGAACACGCCCACCGCCACCGCCTCCCCGACGGCCGTCCCGAGTTCGGTCGCCGCCGGCGCGCGATCCGCCGACGACAACCTCTGCTCGAACCTGACGTACGGCTGACGGCGCAGACGCACCGGCCGGTCAGATGCCGAGCACCGCTCGGGCGGTGAGGAAGTAGATGACCAGGCCGGTGGCGTCCACCAGGGTCGTCACCATCGGGGCCGAGACCACCGCCGGGTCGATGTGCAGGCGCTTGGCCAGCAGCGGCATGGTGCCGCCGACCG
The DNA here is from genome assembly GCF_040644055.1 of Streptomyces sp. NPDC047043. NCBI lineage: Bacteria > Bacillati > Actinomycetota > Actinomycetes > Kitasatosporales > Streptomycetaceae > Streptomyces > Streptomyces sp. NPDC047043. Next base: position 255,736 of record NZ_JBEYVO010000007.1, on the reverse strand, counting down.
TCGCCGCCCAGCCGCAGATGACGACCAGGGCGACGCCGACCACCACTGCGATGTGCGCGCCCACGAACAGCGTGCCCAGCACCAGGCCCAGCCCGGCGAGGATCGCGCCGAGCACGACGCCGACCCGGCACTCGCGCCAGACGACCGCGGGCAGGTCGCAGACCCGCACCTCGCCCACGGCCAGCGCCCGGACCGCGGCGGTGGCCGCCTGCGCGCCCGCGTTGCCGCCGGTGCCGATCAACAGCGGGATGAACGTGGCGAGTTGGGTGACCTTCTCCAGGGTGCTCTCGAAGGCCTCGGTCACCGTGACGGTGAGGGTCGCGGCCAGCAGCAGGAGCAGCAGCCACACGACCCGGTAGCGCGCCAGCTGCCACACGGTCGCCGCCATGTAGTGCCCGGCCCACGGGGCCGCCCCGGACTGCCGGGCGACGTCCTCGGTGTCGGCGTCCTCGATGACGTCCACGGCGTCGTCGATGGTCAGCAGCCCCACGAGCCGTTCCTCGTCGTCGACGACGGGCAGGGCGAGCGCGTCGCTCTCGCGCATCAGCCGCGCCGCGTCCTCCGCGGAGTCGGCGGCGTGCGCCCGCGCGGCACCGCTGACGACGTGGTCGGCGAGGTCGTCGTCCGGCGGGCTGAGCACCAGCTCGCGCAGCGAGACGACGCCCGTCAGCCGCCGCCCGCGGTCCACGACGGGAAGGGTGTACACGGTCTCGGCGTCGGCGCCCTCCCGCCGCACCCGCTCCAGTGCCTGATGGATCGTCAAGTGTTCTTCCAGCACCAGCACTTCGGAAGTCGTGCGGCGCCCGACCGAACCCCGGGGGAAGCCGAGCGGCGTGGGTCGGTCGGGCAGCGGCCGGGCGTGCAGGGCGTGGCGGTCTTCGGGCAGCTGGGTGTACGTCATGGCAGGTCACCTCGGCAGGACGGCGGGACGCGGGGCGGCGGGTGCACGGGAGCTGACTGGGAGGTTCGCTCTGCACGGCGAACCACCTCCCTCCGCATGCGCGTCGCGTACGACGTCCTGGGCCGACAGCCAGATGGTGCGCACCGCCGCCGGCTCGGGCGAGCGGTGCGGCACATCTGCCGGTTTTCCTCCATGCCGGTCGGGTGGGCCGAAGGATGCGTGCAGGTGATCAAGGGGCCGCCCCGGTGGGGAACGCTGGGCCCACCGGGGCGGTGTGGGGGGCGCCGGGTCAGGTGAGCTGGACGAGGCCGAAGGTGACGCCTGCCGGGTCCCGGAGTACGGCGGTGCGGCCGACGCCGGGCAGTTCGGTGGGCGGCGTCAGGACGGTGCCGCCGAGGGCGGCCGCCGCGACCGCGGAGCCGTCGATGTCCTCGACGCCGAAGTGCAGGGTCCAGCCGGCCGTGCCCTCGGGCCCGCTCGTGATGCCGCCGAACTCCGCCCTGCCGTCGACGAAGGTGAGGTGGGCGGCGGCGCCCCCGGCCGGCGGTACGGCGGCGCTCCAGCCGAAGACCTGCCCGTAGAAGGCCTTGGCGCCCTCGGTGTCCGGGGTCCTGAGCGTGAACCAGGACGGTGTGCCGGGCTCGCGGACGAGGCCGGAGCCGGGGTGCTTGTCCGGCTCCCAGGCACCGAACAGGGCGCCGTCGGGGGCCTGGTGGACGGCGGCGCTGCCGGCGACCGACACCTTGGTGGGCGGGCTGACGACGCGTCCGCCGGCGGCCTCGACGGCCTTCGAGGTCGCGGCCAGGTCCTCGGACATGAAGTAGACGCTCCAGCCGGCCGAGTGCTCCTGGCCCTCCCGGAGCTTCACCGCGCCCACGATCTTCTCCCCGTTCAGCGTGAAGTTCACGTACCCGGTGGGGAGTTGGAGGGCTTCCCAGCCGAAGAGGGAGCCGTAGAAGGCGCGGGCGGAGTCGACGTCGGGGGTGTCGAGGTCCGCCCAGCAGGGCGCGCCGGCCGGGTGGCGAGAGATCTTCATCGGTTCTCCTCGGGTCGCAACGATCGATCTTCGTCCAGCCTGGCCGCGCCCCACGGACCGCTCCAGCCGGCGCCGGCAACTCGCGGATTCCTTCCATGCGCCCCGGCCTTCGCGGTGATTTCGTCCACCGCGATCGCTGCGGCGACTTCTTCGGGAGTACGGCCGTCGGTCGCCACGACGGCCGTGGCGACCTGCTCGTACAGATGCCGGCGTGCCTCGGCCAGCTCGCGCCAGCGCGTGCGCGGGTCGACGGCGAGGAGGGGGCGGTCGGCGGTCAACCCCGGGCGCCGCAGGGCCTCTTCGACGCCCATCGTGAGGTGGACGACCGGCTGCCCGGCCAGCAGCGCGCGCGTGTCCGCGTCCAGGATCGAGCCGCCACCGAGGGAGAGGACGCCGTGGTGTTCGCCGAGCGCTCGGTGCACGGCCCGCTTCTCGGTCGCGCGAAAGGCGGCCTCGCCGAAGTCGCGGAAGAGCTCCGCGACGGTCCGGCCCTCGGCGGCCACGATGTCGTCGTCCGTGTCCCGGTGGGCGACGCCGAGCCGTTCGGCCAGCAGCCGCCCGACCGTGGACTTCCCGACACCCGTCGGCCCGACCAGGACGACCAGCGGACCGCTCATCGGATCGCCAAGTGGTCCAGATACGACCGCACGTTGCGGCGGGTCTCGGGCACGCTGTCGCCGCCGAACTTCTCCGCCACCGCGTCCGCCAGCACGAGCGCGACCATCGCCTCGGCGACGATCCCGGCGGCCGGCACCGCGCACACGTCGGAGCGCTGGTGGTGGGCCAGGGCGGTTTCGCCGGTGGCCACGTCGACCGTCCGCAGGGCCCGCGGCACGGTGGCGATCGGTTTCATCGCCGCCCGCATCCGCAGCAACTCCCCTGTGGTCAGGCCCCCTTCGGTGCCGCCGGAGCGGCCGGAGGACCGCTGGATGCCGTCCTGCGTGTTCACGATCTCGTCGTGCGCCCGCGAACCCGGCACCCGGGCCAGTTCGAAGCCGTCGCCGACCTCGACGCCCTTGACGGCCTGGATGCCCATCAGTGCCGCGGCCAGCCGGGCGTCCAGCCGCCGGTCCCAGTGCACATGCGAGCCGAGGCCGACCGGGACGCCGTACGCCAGCACCTCGACCACACCGCCGAGGGTGTCGCCGTCCTTGTGGGCCTGGTCGACCTCGGCGACCATCGCCTTCGACGCGACCGCGTCCAGGCAGCGCACCGGGTCCGCGTCCAGCCTCGCCACGTCCGCCGGGGTCGGAAGGATGCCGTAGGGCGCCTTCGCGGCGGCCAACTCGACGACGTGCGACAGGACTTCGACGCCGGTCGTCTCCTTGAGGTACGACCGCGCCACCGCGCCCAGCGCCACCCGGGCCGCGGTCTCCCGCGCCGAGGCCCGCTCCAGGATCGGCCGGGCCTCGTCGAAGCCGTACTTCTGCATCCCCGCCAGGTCGGCGTGGCCGGGGCGCGGGCGGGTCAGCGGGGCGCTGCGGGCCAGGCCCGCCAAGACCTCCGGGTCGACCGGGTCGGCCGCCATGACTTGCTCCCATTTCGGCCACTCGGTGTTGCCGACCAGGACCGCGACCGGGGAGCCGAGGGTCAGGCCGTGCCGGACGCCGCCGAGGAAGGTGACCTCGTCGCGCTCGAACTTCATCCGCGCACCGCGTCCATAACCGAGCCGGCGCCGGGCCAGGTGATCCGCCACCGTCTCCGTGGTGACCGGCACCCCGGCCGGAAGCCCCTCCAGCGTCGCCACGAGTGCCTGGCCGTGGGACTCCCCCGCGGTCAGCCAGCGCAGTCTGCTCACCTCGGCTCCTCCGGTGCGGTCGGCAGGCGCAGCCCGCGGTGGATGTCCATGGCGGCCGAGGAGTGGTTGAGGGTGATGTAGTGCAGGCCGGGGGCGCCCTCGTCGAGGAGGCGCTGGGCGAGGGCGGTCGCGTGGTCGACCCCGATGCGGTGGGACTCGGCGGGGTCGTACTGCGCGGTGCGCAGGCGCAGGGCGAGGTCGTCCGGGAAGGTCGCGTTGCTGAGGCGGGCGAAGCGGGCGATCTGTTCGTAGCGGGTGGCGGGCATGATGCCGGGGATGACCGGGGTGTCGCAGCCCGCGGCGGCGAGGCGGTCGCGGAGCCGGAGGTAGTCCTCGGCGCGGAAGAACATCTGGGTGATGGCGTAGTCGGCGCCGGCCCGGCACTTGGCGACGAAGTGGCGGACGTCGCTGTCCCAGTCGGGCGAGCGCGGGTGACGTTCCGGGAAGGCGGCGACGCCGATGGAGAAGGCGCCGCAGGAACGGATGAGTTCGACGAGTTCGGCGGCGTGGCCCAGGCCGTGGGGGTGCGGGATCCAGGGGGCCAGCGGGTCGCCGGGCGGGTCGCCGCGCAGCGCGAGGACGTCGCGGATGCCGGCGTCCGCGTAGCGGCCGATGATGCCGCGCAGTTCGTTGGTGGAGTGCCCGACGGCGGTGAGGTGGGCGACCGGGCGCAGGGTGGTGTCCTCGGCGACGCGGCGGGTGAGCTCGGTGGTGAGTTCGCGGGAGGAGCCGCCCGCGCCGTAAGTCACCGACACGAAGGCCGGGTTGAGGGTCTCGACGCGGCGCAGTGCGCTCCACAGGGCGCGTTGTCCCTTGCCGGTCTTCGGCGGGAAGAACTCGAAGGAGTAGGAGCGGTGGCCTGCCGCGATCAGTTCGGCGGGGCCCCGGCGGGGGCGGGTGGCCACGGGTGCGGGTGCCGTCATGCCGGGTCGCCTCCGGTCGCGGTGTAGGTCTGGGTGCCGATGCGGGACAGGGCGAGGGTGGCCAGGGCCGAGCCCCACCGGGCGCGGCGGACGGTGTCGTGGCCGGCGGCCAGGGCGGCGAGGTATCCCGCACGGAAGGCATCGCCCACGCCGGTCGGGTCCACGGCATCGGCGGCCGGGACGGCGGGGACGTCCAGCGGGGGGTCACCGGCGCGTTCGACGCGGCTGCCCTTCTCGCCGAGGGTGGTGACCCAGGTGCCGACGCGGCGCAGGACCTCGCCGTGGGTCCAGTCCGTCTTGGCGAGCAGCAGGGCGTGTTCGTACTCGTTGGTGAACAAGTGGTCTGCGCCGCCGACGAGTTCACGGATCTCGGCGCCGTCGAGCCGGGCCAGCTGCTGGGAGGGGTCGGCGGCGAAGGGGATGCGATGGGTGCGGCACGCGCGCGTGTGCCGGAGCATCGCGGCCGGGTCGTCGGCGCCGACGAGGACGAGGTCGGCGCCGCCGTGCCGGCGCAGGGCCTCGGTGAGGTCGATGTCGGCGGCCTCGGTCATCGCGCCCGGGTAGAAGGAGGCGATCTGGTTGCCGTCCTGGTCGGTGGTGCACAGGAAGCGGGCGGTGTGGCGGGTGCGGGAGACGTGGACACCGGAGACGTCCACGCCGAGCGCCGCGAGCCGCTCGCCGTACGGGGTGAAGTCCGCGCCCACCGCCCCCAACAGCAGGGGCCGGTGGCCGAGTTGGGCCAGGCCGTAGGCGATGTTGGCGGCCACTCCCCCGTCACGCACCTCGAGGGTGTCGACCAGGAAGGACAGCGAGACGTGGTCGAGACGGTCGGCGAGGAGCTGGTCGGCGATGCGGCCGGGGAAGGTCATCAGATGGTCGGTGGCGATGGAGCCGGTGACGGCGATCCGCATGTCAGGCCCCCGCCGCGAGCCGCAGCGCGTCCACGCGGTCCGTCTTCTCCCAGGTGAAGTCGGCCAGTTCGCGGCCGAAGTGGCCGTAGGCGGAGGTCCGGGCGTAGATCGGGCGGAGCAGGTCGAGGTCGCGGATGATGGTGGCCGGGCGGAGGTCGAAGACCTGGCGGACGGCGTGCTCGATCGCCGGCTGCGGTACGGCGGCGGTGCCGAAGGTCTCGACGAACAGACCTACGGGCTCCGCCTTGCCGATGGCGTAGGCGACCTGGACCTCGCAGCGGCGGGCGAGGCCGGCGGCCACGACGTTCTTCGCCACCCAGCGCATCGCGTACGCCGCCGAACGGTCCACCTTGGAGGGGTCCTTGCCGGAGAAGGCGCCGCCGCCGTGGCGGGCCATGCCGCCGTACGTGTCGATGATGATCTTGCGGCCGGTGAGGCCCGCGTCGCCCATCGGGCCGCCGATCTCGAAGCGGCCGGTGGGGTTGACCAGGAGGCGGTAGTCCTCGGTGTCGAGCTTGATGCCGTCGTCGGCGAGGCGGGCCAGTTCGTGCTCGACGACGTGGGTGCGGATGTCGGGGGCGAGGAGCCCGTGGAGGTCGACGTCGGCGGCGTGCTGGGTGGAGACGACGACGGTGTCGAGGCGGGCCGCGCGGCTGCCGAGGTACTCGATGGTGACCTGGGTCTTGCCGTCGGGGCGGAGGTAGGGGGTGACACCCTGTTTGCGGACCTGGGCGAGGCGGTGGGCGAGCCGGTGCGCCAACTGGATGGGCAGGGGCATGAGTTCGGGCGTCTCGTCGCAGGCGTATCCGAACATCAGGCCCTGGTCGCCCGCGCCGCCGGTGTCGACGCCCTGCGCGATGTCCGGGGACTGGGCGCCGATCGACACGGACACCCCGCAGGAGCGGCCGTCGAAGCCCTTCTGGGAGGCGTCGTAGCCGATGTCGAGGACGGCGTCCCGGACCAGGCCGGGGATGTCCGCGTACGCCGTGGTGGTCACCTCTCCGGCGACGTGCACCTGGCCGGTGGTGATCAGCGTCTCGACGGCGACCCGGGCGTGCGGGTCCTGGCCGATGAGGGCGTCGAGGATCGTGTCGCTGATCCGGTCGGCGATCTTGTCGGGGTGTCCCTCGGTGACGGACTCCGAGGTGAACAGGCGGCGGGACATGGCTCTCCCTGGGTTGCAGCGGCTGCTGACTGATGAGTGGAGGGTGAGGGGCCGGAGAGCTCCTCGGGGGATGTGGAAGCTCTCCGGCCCGGCTGAAGGGGGTCAGAGACGGGCGGTCGTGAGCGCCCGCGCGATGCGCACCACGCGTTCGGCCTGGACGCGGGCCGCGTTGCGGGTGACGTCGCCGACCGGGAGCGTGCCGCCCGCGTCGTGGTGGGCGGTGCCGTACGGGTTGCCGTCGGCGAACTTGTCGGGGTGGGTGAAGCCGGGGGCGACGACGATGCCGCCGAAGTGGTGGAAGGAGTGCATGAGGGCGAGCAGTGTGGACTCGTTGCCGCCGTGCGGGCTGCCCGTGGAGGTGAAGCCGCTGTAGACCTTGTCGGCCAGTGCGCCCTTCTTCCAGGCGCCGCCCAGGGTGTCGAGGAACTGCTTGAGCTGGGCGGCGACATTGCCGAACCGGGTCGGGGATCCGAACAACACGGCGTCGGCCCACAGGACGTCCTCGACGCCGGCGAGGGGGATGTCGGCGGTCGCCGCCTCGTTGGCGGCCCAGGCCGGCTGGGACTCGACGGCCTCGCGCGGGGCGAGTTCCGCAACCCTGCGGAGGCGGACCTCGGCGCCCGACTTCTCGGCGGTGTCGGCGAGTTCGCGGGCGATCTCGGCGACGTGGCCGGTGGCGGAGTAGTAGACGACGGCGACGTTCACCGTGTCCGTCGCGGCGCTCACCAGTCCGCCAGGTGGAGGGAGGCGAGCGGGTCCGGTACGTCGAGCGCGGAGGCCGGGTGGGTGAACGTCCGGTCGTAGTAGAGGAGCGGGGTGCGGTCGTCGTCGACGTGGGTGTCCAGGACACGGCCGACGAGGATGCTGTGGTCGCCGCCGTCGAGCACGTCGTGCAGGGCGCAGGCGACGCGGGCGCAGGCGTCCGGGGAGCCGGGCAGGCCCAGTTCGCAGGGTTGCATGTCGCCCTCGGCGAACCGGTCGACGCCGGAGCGGGCGAAGCGCCGGGCGACCTGCTCCTGGCCGTGCGCGAGGAGGTTGACCAGGAAGCGGTCGGTGGTCGTGAACGCGATGTGGGTGCTGGCGGTCTTGTTGAGGCAGACCAGGACGAGGGGCGGGTCCAGGGACAGGGAGGAGAAGGAGGTCGCGGTGAACCCCCGGCGCCGTCCGGTGCCGTCGACGGTCGTCACGACGGTCACCGGTCCGGGCACCCTGGACATGGCGTGGGTCAGGGCCTTGCCGCTTGCGGCAGACATGGGTTGCTCACTCTCCGGTGTCATGGCGGTCAGGGCTGGAGGCGACTGGCGCACCACCCGCCGTCGCAGCGGACAGGGCTGGAGGCGACTGGCGCACCACCCGCCGTCGCAGCGATCAGGGCTGGAGGCGACTGGCGCACCAGCCGCGGTCGCAGCGGTCGTAGCGCAGCCGGCGGTGCAGTCGGTCGGAGTCGGCGGCCCAGAACTCCACGGCGACCGGGGCGAGCAGATAACCGGCGTAGCGGTCGGGGCGCGGCAGCGGGGTGCCGGGGGCGGCGAGGCGGTCCGCCTCGGCGCGCAGGGCGGCCGCATCCCGCAGGGGTTCACTCTGCCGGGAGGCCGCGGACATGGAGTGCATCGGGACCGGCCGGCCGGACCACAGCGCGTCGGACTCGGCCTGGCTCAGCCGGGACACCGGCCCGGAGAGGATGAGCTGCTGGCCGGTCTCGCGCCAGTAGAGCAGGCCCGAAGCCCAGCCGGTGGCCGCCATTTCGCGGCCCTTCTGGCTGGTGGAGTGGCTGGCGAAGACCAGCCCGCGTTGGTTGATGTCGGTGACGGAGATGATGCGGTTGGAGGCGCGTCCCCGGCTGTCGGCGGTGGCGAGCGCCAGGGCGCGCGGTTCGCGCACACCGCGGGCGGTCGCCTCGGCGATCCACTGGTGGACGAGGCCCATGGGTTCGGCCGGCGGGTCGTCGTACTCGGGGAAGTCCAGGTCGACTTCGCCGGTGAGGCTTTCGAATCGGCTGCTGTTCACGAGTTCCTCGCTGGAGGGGATCAGACGTGGAGGGTGCCGTGCGCGGCGACGACGCCGTGGCCGCCGACCTCGACCGAGTGGACCGTGTCGCCGGCGCCCTCGGCGGTGGCGAGCATCAGGGAGGGGCGGCCCATCTCGACGCCTTGGAGGATCTCCAACTGCCGCCCGTATGAGGTGAGTCGGTGCCTTGCCAGGTGGATGGCGAGGGGACCCGCCGCCGAGCCCGTTGCCGCGTCCTCGACCACTCCGTAGGCGGGAGAGAACATGCGAGTACGCCAATGGGTGCCCGCACCGGCGAAGCAGTTCGCGGCCATGTCCGGGAAGGCGCCCAGGGCGCGGTGGTCGGGTCGGAGCGCGGACAGGGCGGCCACGCTCTCGACACCGACGAACACATGCCGGGGCCCGTTGCGGTAGATCTCGACGGGCGCGACGGTCTCCTCGACACCGAGCGCCGCGAGCAACTCCTCGCGGTGTTCGTACGGCTCCCAGGTGGGCACCGGCTGCTGCATGCGCACCCTCGACACCCCGTCGTCATCGGCGAGTTCGAAGGGGACGACACCCATGGCGGTCTCCAGCCGCAGCCGGTCCTCCTTGAGCGTGCGGCCGAGCGCCACCGCCGTGCCGAGCAGTGGGTGCCCCGCGAACGGCAGCTCGTTGACCGGCGTGAAGATACGGATACGGGCGTCACCGCCCTGCTCGGGCGGCAGCACGAAGGTGACCTCGGAGAGGTTCATCTCCCGGGCGATGCGCTGCATCAGCTCGGCACTCAGGTCTGCGGCGTCGAAGAACACCGCCACCGGGTTGCCTTCGAGCGGAGTGCGCGCGAAGGCGTCGACGACTATGTACTCGTGCACGGTGGCTCATCCCCTGAAGTAGCTGCCGTTGCCTGGACGTCGAAGCGGCCGCGGTACGAGGGCGGGCCGCCGATCAGCCGCGCTGCCCGATTGGGCGGCAGCTCCTCCGGGCGGTCCGCCTCCCACAGCATCACCGCGCCCCACCGGTTGGACTCCCGGTCGGCCAGCCACAGCTTCAGCCGCAGCCCCGGTACGTCGTTCCACTCGGCGACCGCCCCGTCGCCGAGGTCGGCGCGCAGGGAGTCGATGGTCTGGCCGGTGCCGTCGAGGTCCCACCAGGCGATGTCAACCCGCACGGCCGAGCACCTCCCGGATGATGCCGCCGACGATGCGCGGCCCGTCGACGGTGAGCACCGACTCCGCGTGGAACTGCATCGAGGCGAATCCCGGCCCGCGCAGGGCGTGCACCTCCCGGGTCACCGGGTCCCGGCTGACCTCCACGAGCCCGGCCCCGGCGAGGTCCAGCTTGTCCTCGGCGCTGCGGGCGGCGAACGTGTTGTAGAAGCCGACGCGTTCACGGCTGCCGAACAGGTCGACCTCCCGCTGTACACCCTGGTTCGGCACGTCCCGGCGGGCCAGGTCGAGGCCGAGGCTCAGGCCGAGCACCTGGTGGCTGAGGCATACGGCGACGAACGGCCGCTGTTCGGCGAGGAGTCGACCGATCGCCGTGCGGAGATGGCGGATCTTGGGGTCGTCGGTCGCCCGGGGGTCGCCGGGGCCCGGGCCCATCACGACCAGGTCGTGGCCGTCGAAGGCGTACGGCTCGTCGAAGCGACGTACCGTCACCTCCAGTCCCAGCGACCGGAGTTGGTGGCCGATCATCGCCGTGAAGGTGTCCTCCGCGTCGACGACCAGTGCGCTCAGGCCCGTCAACTCCGGTACTGCGGGGTGTCGTTCACCGCTGCCCTTGAGCCAGAACTCCGCGATGCCGTCGTTGCGGCGGTCCAGTGCCGCGCGGACCTCCGGGTGGCTGCCGTAGCGGATGGCCCGTCCGGACTCCAGGGCGCCGAGCAGGCCGGCCGCCTTGGCGCGGGTCTCGGCGACCTCCGAGTGCGGGTCGGAGTGCCGTACGAGCGTGGCGCCGACCCCGATCCGCACCCGGCCGGTGGTGTCGATGTCGGCGGTGCGGATGAGGATGGCCGAGTCGAGGGCGCGCTCGCCGTTGCGGTCGCGGCCGACCAGCGCGGCCACACCGCTGTAGTAACCGCGGCCCTCGGGCTCGTACTTGGCGATGACACGGGCGGCGCTCTCCAGCGGGCTGCCGGTGACGGTGGGCGCGAACAGGGTCTCGCGCAGGATGTCGCGCACGTCGCGGTCGGTGCGGCCCTCGATGAAGTACTCGGTGTGGGCGAGGCGGGCCATCTCCTTGAGGTAGGGACCGAGGACCCGGCCGCCGCCCTCGCAGATACGGGCCATCATCTTCAGTTCCTCGTCGACGACCATGTACAGCTCGTCGGTCTCCTTGGGATCGGCGAGGAACTCGGTGACGCCCTCGAGCGTCGGGCCGGCCGGCGGGTAGCGGTAGGTGCCGCTGATCGGGTTCATCACCGCGGTCCCGCCGCTCACCGAGATGTGCCGCTCGGGCGTGGCGCCGACGAAGGTGCGCTCGCCGGTGTGGACGACGAACGTCCAGTACGCGCCCTGCTCGCGCTCCAGCAGCCGACGGAAGAACACCAGCGCGTCCCGGAGCGAGTAGTCGCCGATGTCGGCCAGGAAGGACCGCTTGACGACGAAGTTGGCGCCCTCGCCGGTGCCGATCTCGTCGGCGACGACCCGGCGCACGGTCTCGGCGTAGCGCTCGTCGTCGACGTCGAAGCCGTGCGCGGTCACGGAGGTCGGCGTGTCCGGGAGCCGGAGCAGGAGTTCGGGCAGGGACACCCGGTCCTGGCCGGTGACGGACAGCGCGACCAGGGGCGCGCCGTCGTCGGGGGCGGTGAAGCCGCGCTCGGTGAGACTGCGGTACGGCACCACGACCAGGACGTCGTGCTCGGTGCCGGAGCCCGCGGTGAGCGGGATGTCGGCCAGCGTCCCGGGCAGGGTCACGTCGCCGACGAGGATGTCGACGGTGTCCGGGACGCCGGTCTCGGGGCGGTGCAGCAGGGCGAAAGCGGGTACCTGGAGGTCCAGTACGCGGCCCAAGAGGTCGTTGCCGTGCGACGCGTTCATATGAACACCTCCGTGGACGGGAGGACCACCGCGCAGCGCTGGGCCGCGTAGTCCAGGGCCAGCCGGTGGTGGGCCTCGGAGAAGTCGCCGAGGGCGTCGGCGGCGAGGAAGGCCTGGATGTCGTTGGCGTATGCCTCGAGGGCGGTGGCGAGGACGCCGACATGGGCGTACACCCCGCACAGCACGAGCTGGTCGCGGCCGGCCGCCCGCATGCGGGTGAGCAGGTCGGAGCGGAAGAAGGCGCTGTAGCGCCACTTGGTGAACACCCAGTCGTCCTCGGTGGGCGCGAGTTCCTCCGTCACCTCGCGGTCGGCCGGGTCGGTGCGCATGCCCGGGCCCCAGAAGTCCTTGAGCAGGCCGCGCTGCTCCTCGGTCATGCGGCCGGGCTGCGCGGTGTACGCCACCTGGACGCCGAGGGCGGCGGCGCGCTTGCGCAACTGCGCCGCGTTGTCGACGAGTCGGCTGCGCAGCGGGTCGGGCAGCGCCTGGAGGAAGTAGCGCTGCATGTCGTGGACGAGCAGGACGGCACGGTCCGGGTCCGGGCGCCAGTGCGCCACGTTCTCGGGGAGGTCGGGGGCGCTGGGCAGGGGGTACGACGCGATGGGGGGCAGGCCGGCCATGGGTCGGCTCCTTTCGGTGGGGTGGCCGCGTCGGTGGGCGTGGGTCAGAGCGCGTCGGCCCAGGCCGTGACCAGGGAGACGGCCTGCCGGGAGTTGAGGCGCGGGTCGCAGAAGGTCGTGTGCCGCTCACCGATCAGGCCGAGCGCCGAGGCGTCCGCGGCGCACTCCGCCACGTCGTCCGGGGTGGTCTCCAGGTGGAGGCCGCCCGCGATGCCGCCGCCCGCCGCGACCGCGTGGCAGAAGTCCTGGACCTCGCGGGCCATCGTGGTGAGCAGACGGGTCTTCTTGCCGCCGGGGGCGGTGATGGTGTTGCCGTGCATCGGGTCGCACAGCCAGATCACCGGGTGGCCCGCGGAGCGGACCGCCGCCACCAGGCACGGCAGCCGCTCGCTCACCACGTCGGCGCCCATGCGGGAGATCAGGGTGAGGCGGCCGGGTTCGCGCAGCGGGTCGAGGCGCTCGCACAGCGAGGTGATCTCCTCGACCGTCATGGACGGGCCGACCTTGCAGGCGACCGGGTTCTCCACGTCCGCGAGCAGGTCGACATGGGCGCCGTCGAGCTGGCGGGTGCGCTCGCCGATCCACGGCCAGTGGGTGGAGCCCAACCACCGTGTGGCCTCGCCGAGTTCGCGGATCATGGGCACCTCGTAGTCGAGCAGCAGCGCCTCGTGGCTCGTCCACACCAGGGGCTCGATGCCGGGCCAGGCGCGCAGTGCGGGGGCGCGCCAGCCGAGGTGTTCGACGATGTCGCCGGCCGCCATGTACCCGGTGAGGATGCGCAGCGGGTCGGGGCGCCGGCTCTCGGGATCCGGCTCGGGGCTGTTGACCATGTGCCCGCGGTAGACGGGCAGGGCGAGTTCGCCGATCTGCTCGAAGTTGTTGGAGCGGGGCTTGGCGAACTGGCCGGCCAGCCGCCCCACGCGCAGGACGGGCTTGCCGGTGAGCATCTTCAGGGTGCTGGCCAGCAGGTCGAGCACGGCGGTCTTACGGCGTACGTGCTCGGCCGTGCACTCCTCCGGGTCCTCGGCGCAGTCGCCCGCCTGGACGACGAGCGCCTCGCCGGTGGCGACGGAGGCGAGCAGCGACCGCAGGGTGCGGACGTCGTCGAAGCGGACCAGCGGTGGACGGGAGCCGAGGATCTCCCGCACCCGCTGGACCTGGGCGGGGTCGGGCCATTCGGGCTGCTGCAGGGCCTTGGCCCGCTGGATCTCGGCCCGCTGGATCTCGGTCCTCTGGATTTCGGACAGTGCTTGTCCCACGACAATTCCCCCGTGGACGGAGAGGGTTTACGTTCGGGTCATGACGGGCCGCGGTTGCGGTACGACGCGTCAGGTGGGGATTCCTTCGCGCTGAATGCGCGGGACGTCGATTCCCAGGGCCTTGAACTGCCGGCAGGGATTCATGAACTCGCGCTGCTGCCTGATTTTTCCGTCCTCGAAGAGGAAGGAATGCAGGAAGTGATTGCGGTAGTACCCGTCCGGATATCCGGGGAAGAGAATCTTTCCCTCGCCGTCGCATTCGACCCAGAAGCGGTCCGGGTCCTGGGTGTCGAAGATCTCGATGTTGGTCCAGGCCCAGTCGGGAAAGCACTTGAGCGACCAGACGGCGTGCTCGCCCAGCCGGTCGCGGCCGCGGATGACGATCGGTTCGCCGCTCTCCGTGGTCCACAGACCGCCGGTGCCGTCCTCGGTGAACAGCAGGTGGCGGCGGAGCCGGTCCGCGCCACGGGTGTTCATGTACTGCTCGACGACGGCCCGGTTGTGGGCGCGCAGTTCGTTCTGGTCGGTGGGTATTCGGGGGTCCGACATGGCTGTCCTTCGTGGTAGGGGGAGGCGGTTCAGACGATGAAACTGATGTCGCGTGGGTCGCCGCCGACGAGGGCGCGGCCGTACACCTGCTCGGGGATGCCCATGCCGAAGCCGGCGTGCCGGCTGCCGACATTGATGTCGCGCCACAGCCGCTGCAGCGGGTTGGACTCGTTGAAGGCGGAGGAGCCGTGGGCGGTGAGCAGGGTGTCGACGGCCTCCCGGCACAACCGTCCGACCTGCGCGGACTCCAGGCGGTTGCGGGCGCGGACGGTGAGGCCGGCGTTGACGCCCGCCCGGGCGAGCTCGTCGACGGTGTCGGCGATCCGGGCGGCGACCAGCTTCGCGGTGTCGATCTTCGAGGTGGCCTCGGCGAGGTCGAGCTGGAAGGTCGGGGACTGCGTCTGGTCGCGGTAGGTCGTGCCGGCCACGGGGCGGGTGGGGCCCTTGGCGCGGACGAAGTCGAGGGCGGCCTCGGCCCCGCCGATCAGGGCGCCGATCAGCCCGATGGCGAACAGGCCGGTCAGGCTGTTGCGGTAGGGCAGGGACGGGTCGACGACGCCGTCGGTCTCGCCGTTGAGGACCGGCAGGTAGGGCACCAGTCGGTGGTCGGGCACGAAGATCCGGTCGGCGACGATCGTGTTGGATCCGGTGCCGCGCATCCCGGCGAAGTACCAGGTGTCCTTCACGGCGACCTCGTCGGTCGGCATCAGGGCGAACTGCACGTCGGGGCGGCCCGCGTCGGTCGGTACGGCGATCAGGGCGCTGACCCACTGGGCGTGCAGACAGCCCGAGACGTACGCCCACTCACCGCTGACGATCACTCCGCCGTCGACCGGTTCCACGGCCGGCGAGGGCATGCCGAGGACCAGTGCGCACCGGGCGTCCGGGTCGTCGCCCCACACCTCGTCGCCGGCCGCGGCCGGGAACAGGCCGGCCATGAAGTTGCCGGCGTTGAGGACGCCCGCGATCCAGGCGGCGGACGGGCAGCCGCGGCCGAGGGTGGTGGCGACGTCCAGGAGGGTGCGCATGTCGGTCTCGTGGCCGCCGAGGCGGCGCGGGGTCTGCAGGCGCAGCAGTCCGGCCTCGGTCATGGCGGTGACGACCCGGTCGGAAAGGCGCCGCTCGCGCTCGCACTCGACGGCGTCCTCCCACAGCAGGTCCCGCAGACCTTCGGCCCGTGCGACGAGTTCTGCACGATCCACGGAATTACTCATTCCGAATCATTCCTTTCGAATTTCTCGGACGTTCGGCACGCTATGGGTCCGAAAACCCGGGAGTCAAGGGCGATTTTCTTCGCTTCACCGGGAATTCGGAATGCTGGAAATTGGCAGGGTTCAGCGACGCGGCGCGTTTTACGGGCCGCGTTTCCCGAGCGCCTCTTCAGTGGCGTCGAATCAGATTTCCGAGTACGACCCGGCCGACCGTGACGGGGTTGAGCAGGATCAGGGGCGACGACAGGAGCGAGCTGACCTTGACGAACTCCTGGGTGAGCGCCGGGTCCCGCTCCGCCGCGGTCAGCAGCGCGCCGAAGTAGGCGTTGGTCAGACGCACCGGGAGCGGCCGGGGCCCGGCGACCTCGGGGAGCGACAGGTCGCTGCCGACGGCCATCTGCCAGGCCACCTCGATCCGGCGTGCGGCCGCCCGGAAGAAGCGGTGCGCGAGCCGGTCCGGCCCGCCGGCGAGGCACTCGCGCAGGACCTCGGCCTGCAGGGCGGCCGCGGACATGCCCTGGCCGTAGACGGGGTTGAAGCTGCAGATCGCGTCGCCGAAGACGAGGAGTCCTTCGGGGAAGCGGTCGAGGCGTTCGTAGCGGCGGCGGACGCTGGCCGGGTAGCGGTGGGCCACCAGGTCGTCGAGCGGCTCGGCGGCACACAGGGCCTCGAAGACGTCCGACGGGAGGATGGGCTTGGCGAACTCGAGGAAGTCGCTCGGATCGGTCGGCGGGTGGTGGCCGCCGTAGCCGATGAGGGTGAGCATCCAGCGGTCGGCCTCGTGCTGGAGGAAGGTGGCGCCGGTGGGCCGTCCCGGTTCGGCGCCGACTATCACGACCTTCCTGCGGCCGAGGGCGCCGGGTGCGAGACGCAGGTTCTGGCTGACGTACTTGATGTCCACGGCGAGCTTGTCCTCGCGGGGCTGGTCGTAGCCGAGGTCGGCGAGCCAGCGGGTGGTGCGGCCGCCGCGGCCGGTCGCGTCGACGACGAGGTCGGCGGCGAGCTCCCGCTCCGTGTCGTCGTCGCGCCGGACCAGGCGTACGCCGGTGACGCGGGCGCCGTCCGGGGTGCTGATCAGTCCCGCCGCCTCGCACCGGTCGACGATCTCGACGCCGGGCAACTTCCGCACCCTGAGCCGCACTTGGCGTTCCAGTTGCGGCCGGGTCGGCTGGTAGGTGGGGGTCGGGTCGGCGTAACGGCCTTCCTGGCACAGGAGATGGCCGCCTGGTGCGAAGTGCATCTCGGTGGGTTCGCGGACCACCGGGACCCCGCTCGCCTCCAACTCCTCGAGCAGACCGGGGAACATCTGCTGCAGTCCCCGGGTGCCGGCGGGCAGGATCGCGTGGGCGTGCCGGCCCTGCGGCACCCCGCGGCGGTTCTCGTCCGCCTCCGGGAGCGCGTCCCGGTCGACCACCGTGACCCGGTCGAACATGCCGGACAGCACCCGGGCGGCGAAGAGGCCGGCGATGCTCGCCCCGAGGACCACGCAGTGCCCGCTGCTGCGGGCGCGCGGCTCCTTGGGGCCGTGGGGGTGTGCGGTCTCGTGAGACATGCGAATCCTTCCGGAAAAGAGGGGTGTCGTGCAATTTCCGAAACCTTCACCGGCAGATGTTCCGGCAGACGCCATAACCCGCTGCGAAGTTGCCTCGATTAACGGTGAGATGAACCTCACGGAAAGAGCCCGTACGGGATCGCACTCGGCGCTCCTTCCCCTTTCACCACCTCAGGCAAACCCGAGGCGTACGGCTCATCTCGGCCAACCGTCAGGACGGCGTCGGCGCGATGGCGGAAAACAAGTCCCCGACAATGGCACCGGCGGCGGAATATCTAATTCCGAAAAACCGGGACAGGGGTCCCGCGGAGTTTTCGTCAGACCCCGGGACCGGTGCGCGCCGCCGTCGCCAGCCAGCACGCCGGCAGCGGCGCGACCGTACGCCCGTGGCCGATGCGCGGGTCGTCGCCGGCATACACCCGGGCCTGCCAGCCGTGGCCGCCGAGCCACTGCTCGAGGTCGTCGCGGGCGGACAGCCAGGTGGCGCCCTGCTCCTCGACCCGCTCGCGCACGGGCCTGCCCTCCTCCTCGAGCATGGCCGCCTTGAGGTGCTCCAGCATGAGCCGGCTGCCCGGTGCGGAAAGCGCGCCCACGCCGGCCAGGAGCGCCTCGCCGGCCTCGTCGGTGAGGTACATCAGCAGCCCCTCGATCAGCCAGACGGTCGGCTGTTCCGGATCGAAACCCGCAGCTTGCAGGGCTGACGGCCAGTCCTCGCGCAGATCGGCGGCGACCCCGCGGCGCTCGCAGGCGAGCGGCAGGCCGGAGCCCTCGACGAGGGCGTCCTTGAACTCCTTCATCTCCGGCAGCTCGACCTCGAACCAGCGGGTCCCGGCGGGCAGATCCAGTCGTACGGTACGGCCGTCCACGCCGGCCGCGAGCGTGACGACCTGGCGGATCCCGCCCCGGACACCGGCGAGGATCTCGTCGTCGAAGAAGCGCGTGCGCACGGCGAAGTAGGTGGGGAAGCCCGCCGCGCTGGTGTGGGTCTGCCTGATCACGGCGGCCACGTCGGCCAGGACCGGGTCCTCGGCCAGCGCCGCGAGCATCGACGCGGCGAGCGGATCCCGGAACAGCGCATCCGGACGCTCGCTTTCCAGTTGCCGCATCCAGGCGATGAACAGTGCGGTCTGGCCGACCCCGACGGAAGGCGTCTTCAACTCCACCATAAAATCCTCCCCAAGACGAGTTCAATTCAACGGAAAGGGCGCGATCTACGCAGGTAGATCGTCAAGCGTGAAACATCTCGCCAAAATCGCTTACGATTTCCTGGCGGATGGGGCGCGGAAAGCCCTCTCATCTCCGCCCGAGCACTGAACCGGGTGAACTGATGGAATTCTGTGGGGCCTTGCGGCTGCGATGGTAGCGTGCTCTGCGCTATCTTCAACTTTATTCCACGGAGCAGGCCCCCACTGAAGGATGTGTGCATGCTGGACGACCTGGACCGTGCCCTGATCCACGCGCTGCACATCGACGGCCGCGCGCCTTTCAGCCAGATCGCCGCCGCGCTGGATGTGTCACCGCAGACTGTCGCGCGCCGTTATCGGCGGCTGCGTACGGAGGCGTCGTTACGGGTCGTGGGGCTGTCGGACCCTCATCAGGCGGGCCAGACGCAGTGGATCGTGCGCCTGACCGCGGCGGCGAGTTCCGCGCAGGACCTGGCGCATGCGCTGGTACGCCGGCAGGACACCTCATGGGTGAAACTGACATCCGGCGGTACGGAGATCGTGGCGATCATCCACACACCGACGGACGCGGCGGCGAACAACTCCCTTCTCCTGCGCGACATTCCACGCACGAACAACATCACCGCGGTGTCGGCGCACTGTCTGCTGCACACATACCTCGGTGGTCCGACGAACTGGCGGCGCAGCGCCAACTCACTGGACGACAAGCAACAGTCGATCCTGCGGGAGCACGAGGCGGCCGACACCTCGTACGTGCCCGTGCCGCGTCAACTGGCCGACGGGGACGCCGACTTGCTGGTCGCGCTGCAGAAGGACGGGCGGGCGACGCACGCGGAGCTCGCCCAGGCGACGGGCTGGTCCCCGGTGACCGTCGCGCGCCGGCTCGCGGATCTGCAGGCGGGCGGGGCGATCTTCTTCGACGTCGAGGTCGACACGGGGCACTTCGGGGCGAACACGCGGGCGCTGCTGTGGATGTCGGTGAGCCCGGCGCACCTTGAGCATGTGGCGACGACGCTGGCGGGCCACGACGAGCTGGCCTTCGTGGCGGCGACGACGGGCCCGACGAACCTGGTGGCCCAGGCGCTGTGCCGCGACCCTGCGGACCTGCACCACTACCTGGCCCGCCGCCTCGGCTCCCTGGACGCGATCCACACCCTGGAAACCAGCCCGGTCCTCCAGAACCTCAAGGCAGCCAGCCCGATCATCACGGACCTCTCCCGAACAAGACGCCCCACCGCACCGAGCCGCCCTCGGGGATGACCGTCCAGCGGGTCCAGGGGCGGAGCCCCTGGGGATGGGACGGGTAGGGGCGGCGGGGCGAGGAAAGCCTCGGTGCGGCACCCCAATGCGTCCGCGCATGCCGATGCGGCGACCCGAAGGCCGCCGCACGTACTCCGCTAACCGCTCGGAAGGGCCCGGCTAATGTCCCGCCCCGGCATCCACCGGCGCGTTCCTGTCGATCATCATCCGGCTCGTCGCAAAGCTCACGACCACCAGAGCCACCGCCACCCAGAACGCCAACTGCACGGCATGCAACGCCGATCCCGCGTCCCCGGAGTGCGCGCTGCCCAGGTACACACTGCCGAGGATCGCCACCCCGAGCGTGGCCCCCAGCTGCTGCACCGCGTTGAGCAGCCCGGCAGCCGAGCCGATCTCCTGCGGCTGCAGCGGCTTGAGGGCGATCGTGAAGAACGCCGGGCTGAACAGGCCCACACCGAGTCCGACCACCCCGAGCGCGAACAGCAGCGGCGTGGGGTACTTCTCCGGGTCCGCCGAGTGGTACACCGCGATCGCGGCCAACGCACCGACCAGCAGCACCGCCAGACCGAGCGACATCATCCGGTGCCCGTACCGCTTCACCAGGTGCGCACCCGCGATCCAGGACGCGACCGCCAGCCCCACCGACCACGGCGCCAGCGTCAGGCCGGCCTTCAACACGTCCGTCCCGAGCCCCAGTTGGAGCTGGAGCACGATCACCATCATCAGCCCGTTGGTGACGGCGAAGAAGGTCGTCGAGGTCACCAGCGCGGCCGGGAAGCCGCGGTGACCGAACAGGCTGGGCTCGACCAACGGGCTGCGTCCGCCCGCCGCCACGCCCCGCTGATGCACCGCGAACACCACCATCAGGCACAGCCCGGCCACGATGGCTCCCCAGCTCCACCCCGACAGCGCGGCGAGATCCGCACCGATCAGCGGGTAGACCACGAGCCCGATCCCGGCCATGGCCAGCAGCGTGCCGGTCACGTCGAGCGTGGGCCGCTTCGGCGCCCGGTTCTCCATCAGCTTCGGCGAGATCGCCAACACCACCAGCGAGACAGGCACGTTCACCAGGAACGCCGCCCGCCACGACGAGCCGAACAGGTCGGCATGGGTGAGCACACCGCCCAGCACCGGCCCGCACACGGCCGCCAGACCCATCACGGGCCCGATGCTGCCGAGCGCCTTGGACATCTCCGGCCCGGCGAACATCGTCTTGATCAGACCGATGGTCTGGGGAATGATCACGGCCGCCGCCGCTCCCTGCACCACCCGGAAGGCGATCAGCAGCCCCACCGAGGGCGCCACGGCGCACGCGGCGGACGCGAGCATGAATCCCGTGACGCCGGCCACGAACAGCCGCTTGCGGCCGGCGATGTCCCCCAGCCGGCCACCGGTGATCAGCAGCACCGCGAACGGCAGGGTGTACGCGGTCGTGAACCACTGGATGTCGGACACCGACCCGCCGAGGTCGGCGTGGATCGCCGGTGCGGCGACCTGCACGATGGTCGCGTCCAACAGGTTCATCGCCTCACCGAGCAGCAGGGCGGTGAGCGCCAGCCACCGCCATCGGTACGCCGTGGGAGTCGGCGTCAGCACACGCTCAGCAGTCATCGGGATTCCTCTCCACCGTTGTCGACACGCCGGCCGGTCCCCTTCGGGCGGGGCACCCCGGCCGACCACGACTCAGCGTGGAGGCGGGGAAAGAGGGTCCTCCAGCCACGGCCGGGAGATGGCGGATTCCTTCCACCGGCCGCCTCCGCGGTGTCGATTTCCCACACCACCCCCCGGCGCGCGTACGTCCCCGCCGGAACCACAGGCCGGGCATCCCGCCCCACGCGCCGTGTCAGGTTCCTTCACCGGAACGCCCCGGATGGAAGAAATGCTCCAGTCCGCCGCCGCGACTGGAGCGGACGACCGTGATCACTTCACGCTGGAGTCCTCCGGTCACCCCCTGTGTTCCGGGGGTTCACTCCGTTACGTTCATCCTGTTCAGGAGCGTGCATGGCAGTCCTGCCCGCCACCCAGAGAGAAGTCCGCCTGCTCGCCAAGCCGACCGGGCTGCCCCGGCCGGAGCACTTCGGCGTCGTGGAGACACCCGTCGTACCGCCCGGAGAGGGCGAGGTGCTGGTGCGCAACCTCTTCTTCCATGTCTTCGCCACCCTGCGCATCCTCATCGCGGGGGCGACCCGGGACACCCCGTTCCCGGTGCTGAACCCCGGCGACACCCTGGTCGGGGCGGCGGTCGGCGAGGTCGTCGAGGCCCCCGAGGACAGTGATCTCATGCCCGGCGACCTGGTGCAGCACTGGCAGGGCTGGCGCGAGTACGCCCTCGTGCCGGCCGCCGAGTGCAGCCCGATCGACCGTACGGTGCTGCCGGACCCGGCCGCCCATCTGCAGCAGGGCTGGACGGCGTACGCGGCGCTCACCCGCGGGGTCGAACTCCGGCCCGGGGACACGGTGTTCGTGTCCGCCGGCGGCAGCGGGATCGGCTCGATGGCCGGGCTGATCGCGCGGCGGCTGGGTGCCGGGCGGGTCATCGCCAGCGCCGGCTCCCGGGAGAAGGCCGAACGGCTGCGCGCCGAACTCGGCTACGACGACGTGGTGGTCCGCGGCGAGGGCCCGCTCGCCGAGCAGCTGGCGAAGGCGGCGCCCGACGGCATCGACGTCTACTTCGACAACGTCGGCGGCGAGCAGCTGCGGGCGGCGGTGGACGCTGCCCGGCCCGGCGCCCGCTTCGTGCTGATCGGCGCGCTGTCCGGGCAGTTGGCCGAGGAGGGCACCGGTACGTCGGCGCCGGTGGAGCTGGACTCGCTGCCGCTGATCCACAAGCGGATCGAGATGCGCGGCTTCAGCTCGGACGACTTCGCCGACAAGCACGAATGGACCGAGCGGTTCGGCGCCTGGCTGAGGGCGGGCGAGATCATCTTCCCGCACGTACGCGTGCAGGGCATCGAGAACGCGCCCCGCACCCTGCTGGAGGTGATCGAGGGACGGCACATCGGCGCCGTCGTCGTCGAGCTGTAGCTCCGTAACCGCCTTACATCTCCGTCGAGTTCAGGAGTCCCCGTGTCGCGAGCTGCCACCGAGATCCTCGATCTTCCCCTCGATGTCCGGCCCGAGCCGGACGAGTTGATCCGTGCCGCCATGGAGTGGCACTTCGGCCCCGGGACGGGGTCGCCGTTCTGGCTGGAGCGGGCCAAGAGCCTGCCCTTCGATCCGCTGACCGACATCAGGACGCACGACGACCTCACGCTCTTCCCCGATGTGACGGCCGAGCTGCGGGACGTGCCGGTGCGGGACCTCGTACCGCGCGGGTACGGCCGGTCCCCGGACGTGGTCGGGGTGTTCGAGAGCGGCGGGACCACCGGCGCCCCGAAGCGGGTCGTACTGCTGCGGGACTGGCTGGAGCGGATGCTCCACTGGAGCAACCGCAACCTCGACGCCCACGGCTTCGTGCGCGGCGCCGACTGGCTCGGCCTGGTGCCGACCGGCCCGCACATCGTGGGCGAGTACTTCCGCCGGTCCGCGGCCACGCACGGGCGGCACGGCTTCACCGTCGACCTGGACCCGCGCTGGGTGAAGAAGCTGATCGCCGCCGGCCGCGGAGCCGACGCGGACGCGTACGCCGAACACCTCGTCGACCAGGCCGCGTTCGTACTGCGCACCCAGGACATCGGCGTCCTGACGGTCACGCCCCCGCTGCTCGAACGCATCGCCCGGCGCGACGACCTGGCGGAACTCGTCAACGAGAAGGTACGGGCGATCCGTTGGGGCGGCACACAACTCGATCCCGACTCCCGGTACCTGTACAAGACGGAGGTCTTCCCGGACACCGTGCTGTGCGGGAACTACGGCAGCACGATGATCCTCGGCTTCGCCGGCGAGCGCCCCGGTCTGCCCGACGACGCCGGCTGCGTCTTCGACCCGTACAGCCCGTACGTCACCTTCTCCGTCGTCGATCCCGAGACGCTGCGGCGGGTTGCGTACGGCGAGCGCGGGCGGGTGTTGGTCCATCACGTCAGCAAGTCGTTCTTCCTTCCCAACAACCTCGAGCGGGACGTGGCGACGCGGATCGAGCCGCTCGACGGGCAGGCCGGGGACGCGGTGGCGGACATCGCCCCGGTGGCGACCTTCGAGAACGAGGCCGTGATCGAGGGCGTGTACTGATGCCCCAGACGCAGAAGCCGGCGACGCACACGGACGTGGTCGCGCTCGACGCCCTGGGTCCAAGGGGGCCGTACCGTGCCCGCAATCGCCTCACCGTGACCGACGTCGCGGGCCGGGAGAGCGCCGAACTCAGCCTCGTACCGCCGCTGTTCGTGGACCGTACGCTGAAGGCGCTGCACCGTGCCGACCCGCCCGGGCCCGACGAGCGGATCGGCATGATCGGCCGGGCCGCCGGACTCTTCGCCACGGCCACCCTGAACGGGCTGACGGCCGAGGAGTACGCGTACCGGGTCAGCCGGGCCGGCGGGACGCCGATCTCCGTCGTACGCGCCACCGTCGCGGCGATCGCGGCGCGGCTGAGGAAGGTGCACCACAGCGTGGACAACGCGCGGCCGGCCGGTGCGGTCGGCCGGTGGGACGATCCGCTGACCCGTGCCGGGCGTGCGGTGTGGGTGCGGCGCGGGAACGTGTTCGCGGTGCACGCCGCCGGCAACCACCCCGGCCCGCACAGCCTGTGGCCGGAGGCGCTCGCGCTGGGCTACCGCGTCGCCGTACGACCCTCCCGGCGCGAGCCGTTCACCCCGCACCGCCTGGTCACCGCGCTACGGACGGCGGGCTTCGGGGACGACCGGGTGGCGCTGCTGCCGACCGACCATGCCACCGCGGACGCGCTGCTGCGGGGCGCGGATCTCGGGCTGGTGTACGGCGGCGAGGACGTGGTGCGCAAGTACGCGGGGAACCCGTCGGTGCTGCCGCAGGGGCCGGGCCGGTCCAAGATCCTGCTGACCCGGGAGGTCGACTGGCGCGAGCACCTCGACACGATCGCCGACTCGGTGAGCGGTCACGGCGGCACGGGCTGCGTCAACACGACGGCCGTCTTCGTGGAGGGCGATCCGGCTCCGCTGTGCGCCGCGCTCGCCGAACGGCTGGCGGCCGTACCGAGCCTGCCTCCGGAGGATCCGGCGGCGGTCTTCCCCGTCCAGCCGCTCGCCACCGCGAAGGCGCTCGAGGCGCATCTGCTGCACCGGGCGGCCGGTACCCGGGCGTGGCTCGGCGGCGACGGCATCCTCGGCGACCTGGGTGACGGCAGCGCCGCACTGCGCGCGGCGGTCCACCAGGTGGCGAGCCCCGACGCACCGCAGGCCGCCGTGGAGCTGCCGTTCCCCTGTGTGTGGGTGGCGCCCTGGAGCCGCGAGGCCGGAATCGGACCTCTCCGCAACAGCCTTGTCCTTACGGCGATCACGAGCGACGACCGGCTGGTGGCCGAGCTCGTGCAGGAGCCGTCCATCGGCAATGTGTACGTGGGGGACGTGCCGACGTACCGGATGGAGCCGGGGCTGCCGCACGACGGGCACCTCGCCGAGTTCCTGATGCGCTGCAAGTCGGTGATCAGGGACTGACCGACAGCCGTTGTCCCCGGCGGTGATCCCCCACCGCCCCCGCCGACGGGGAGATCCTGCGGGAGGGTCCTTCCCGTCGGCGGCCGTGTCCGCGCCCTGCCGGCAGGGCGCCCGAAGGATGGTGTGCGCATGCTCGACGACATCGACCGCGCCCTGATCCACGCCCTGCACATCGACGGACGCGCCTCCTTCAGCCAGCTGGGCGCCGTGCTGGCGGTGTCCCCGCAGACGGTCTCCCGCCGCTACGAACGGCTGCGCGAGCAGGCGGCCCTGCGCGTGGTGGGGCTGCCCGACCCGCAGCTCACCGGGCACGAGCAGTGGCTGCTGCGGCTGACCGCGGCGCCCGAGACCGCGCTCGACCTCGCGCACGCCCTGGTGCGCCGCCCGGACACCTCGTGGGTGTACCTGACCGGCGGCGGCACCGAGATCGTCGCCGTACTGGAGACCCCGCTGGGCATGGCGCACGGCCACTCGCTGCTGCTGCACGAACTGCCGCCGAGCGTCGGCCTCACCGCCGTCTCCGCGCACCATCTGCTGCACACCTACCTGGGCTGGCGCACCCCGTGGCGGATGAGCGCCAACGCGCTGACCGCACGGCAGCAACGGATGCTGGGCGCGCCGAGGTCCAACGGGTACGGCGGGCCGCAGCAGGACACGCAGGTGCAGCTCACCCCCGCCGACCACGCCCTGATGGACGCGCTGCGGCGGGACGGGCGGGCCGCCGTCGGTGAACTCGCCGCCGGCACGGGCTGGTCGCCGGCGACCGTCTCGCGCCGCCTGGATCATCTGCGCGCCTGCGGGGCGATCTTCTTCGACATCGAGCTCGACCCGGGCGTGCTGGGCGGCAGCGCCAAGACCCTGCTGTGGATGGCGGTCGCCCCGGCCCACCTCGACGAGGTGGCCACCACGCTGGCCGGCCACGACGAGCTGGCCTTCGTCGCCCACACCACCGGCCCCACCAACCTGGTCGCCCACGCCCTGTGCCGCGACACCACGGCCCTCTACCACTACCTCACCCACGGCCTCGGCTCGGTCAAGGCCATCCGCACCCTGGAGACCGCCCCGGTACTGCGCACCCTGAAGGCGGTGGGCACCCTCACACCGGCTGGGCGACCGAGGGCGAGCCGCTGACCGTCGCCGTCGCCCAAGTGGTCGCACCACCGCGGGCGAGCGGGGGACCGCCCTTGTCGCTCGGGCAGTTGCGCCGCCGCGCTCAAGGCCATCCGCCCCGAGACCACGCCCGCGCTGCGCACAGGAAAGCCCGTCGGCGCGATCGCACCCGCAGGCCGACATCCCGCCGAGGGCCGGCCGTTGACTCGTGTGACTCCGGCGCCTTGGTGCCCAAGTGGTTTGCGGGGCCCGTCAGTTGGCCAAGGTGGTTGTCGAGGCTTCCGGGAGAGCGACGACGTGACGGGAGGGGCCACGTGCCCGAGGACAGTGCCCGGCCGACCGGCCGCACCGCTGCAGCCGACAGCGGCTTCGCCGCGGACGGGACAGCGCACGCCGCGCGGATCTACGACTACATCCTGGGCGGCAAGGACTACTACCCCGCCGACCAGGAGGCGGGCGACGCCATGTGCCGGGAGTGGCCCGCCCTGCCCATCCACATGCGGGCCAACCGCGACTGGATGAACCGCGCGGTGCGGTGGCTCGCCGAGGAGGCAGGGGTACGCCAGTTCCTCGACATCGGCAGCGGCATACCGACCTCGCCCAACATCCACGAGATCGCCCAGTCGGCGGCCCCCTCCTCCCGGGTCGTGTACGTCGACAACGACCCGCTCGTCCTCGCGCTCTCCCGGGGCCTGCTCACCAGCACGCCGCAGGGCCGGACTTCGTACGTCGAGGCGGACATGCGCGATCCGCAGGCCATCCTCGACAGCCCCGCCTTCCGCGACACCCTGGACCTGGGCGAGCCCGTCGCCCTGACCGTCATCGCGATCGTGCACTTCCTGCTGGACGAGCACGACGCCGTCGGTATCGTCCGCCGCCTCCTCGAACCGCTGCCGTCGGGCAGCTACCTTGCCATGTCCATCGGCACGGCCGAGTTCGCGCCCGAGGAGGTCGGCCGGGTCGCCCGCGAGTACGCGGCCCGCGACATGCCGATGCGGCTGCGCACCTTCGCCGAGGCCGAGGAGTTCTTCGAGGACCTCGACCTCGTCGAGCCGGGCATCGTCCAGGTCCACAAGTGGCGTCCGGACCCCGCGGACGCCGGGGCGGTCCGCGACGAGGACATCGCGATGTACGGGGCGGTGGCCCGAAAGCCGTAGACACACCCCCTGCTGGCAGGAAAGGCATCATCACGATGCGGCAGCGACAACTCACTCAATGTTGCTGATCACTTGACTACCGGCGGTCACACACGATTGGCTCCGGCCAGCGAGAGTCACCCGGACGGGGTACGACACGTCGGACGTCGTGCGGGGGCTCCCTCTCGCCGTTCCTCCAGCTCGGCCGCACAGCGAGGTGCCGCTCCCCTCATGAAGACTCCTCCCCCACCCGCCGTCCCCCGCAGATCCCGGGCGGTCGCCGCCCTGGCCGTCGCCGGCTGCCTGCTCGCGGCCGGCTGTTCCGCCTCCGGTGGCACGTCCGCCTCCGGCGCGGACCCCCTCGGCAAGGCCGGAAACGGCCGGTTCAGGGTCACCCTGGTCACGCACGCCGACAACGGCGACACCTTCTGGAACCTGGTGAGGAAGGGCGCCGAGGCCGCCGCCGCCAAGGACGGCATCGACCTCACCTACACCAACGACCCCGACGCGGCGGGCCAGGCCGAGCTGGTGCGCGACGCGGTCCGCGACAAGGTCGACGGCATCGCGGTGACCCTGGCGAAACCGCAGGCGATGAAGGCCCCGGTGGCCGCGGCGAAGGCGGCGGGCATCCCGGTGGTCGGCCTCAACTCCGGCATCTCCGACTGGCAGTCCGCCGGACTGCTCGAGTACTTCGGACAGGACGAGAGCGTCGCCGGTCAGGCGGTGGGCGACAAGCTGGACGACCTCAAGGCCGAGCACGCCCTGTGCGTCATCCACGAGCGCGGCAACGTCGCCCTGGAGGCCCGCTGCGCCGGCGTGAAGAGGACCTTCGGCGGCCGGACCGAGAACGTCTACGTGGAGGGCAACGACGCGGACGCGACCGCCGCCGTGCTCACGGCCCGGCTGCGGCAGGACCCGACGATCGACGAAGTGGTCACCAACGGCGCGCAGTTCGCCCTCACCGCCGTCAAGTCGGTGAAGGCCTCCCGCAGCAAGGCCCATGTCGCCACCTTCGACCTCAACCAGGACATGGTGAAGGCGATCAAGGACGGCGACGTGCAGTTCGCGGTGGATCAGCAGCCGTATCTGCAGGGCTATCTCGCGGTCGACGCGCTGTGGCTCTACCGGACCAACGGCAACATCAGCGGCGGCGGTGTGTCCCCCGTGCTCACCGGTCCGGCGTTCGTGACCAAGACCAACGTGGCCGCGATCGCGAAGTACGCGGAGCGCGGCACGCGCTGAACGACACTTCGTACGTCAATGTCTCGAAAGATTCGCAGACCCGTGGCACGTGCGGTCACTTGTACGGATAGCATCCTGTGCACCCCATCTCTCCCCCGCTCACGGCCACCCCCCGTGTTCCCCCTCCGCTCCGCTGACCGCCTAGGACGACGATGTCTCCACGGACAGGTGCCCGGCGCCGTCTCGGCTCCATACGTCTTTCCCTGATCCTGCTGGCCCTGGTGCCCAGCGTCACCCTCGCCGCCATGTGGGGCGTGACGACGACGCAGATGTTCACCGAGGGGCTGCGGCTGCGCGGGCAGACCGAGCTGAGCCGGTCGACGGGTGCCATGGGCACGGACGCGACGCTCGCGCTGCAGCGGGAGCGCAGCCTGTCGGCGGCCTGGCTGGCCGATCCGCACGGCTCGCGGGCAGCGCTCGACGCGCAGCGGAAGAAGACGGACCGGGCGGTCGCCAAGCTGGTCGGCCAGACCGACGCGATCAACAAGGCACCCTCGCGCATCTCGGACCGGCTGTACTCGGTGCTCGGCTCGGTCAGCAGCCTCGAGTACTACCGCAGCCAGGTCGACGACCCGGCCGACATCACCGCCGCGCAGGCGCTGGACCAGTACAGCTCGATCATCGACGACCAGATCCACGCCTTCCAGGAGCTCTCCCAGGTCGACGACGGCGACCTCACCTCGCAGGCCGGCCCGCTGGTCGCGCTGGAGCACGCGGCGGAACTGGTCTCGCAGGAGGACGCCCGGCTCACCCTGGCCTGGCCGTCCGGGCAGCTGAGCGCGAAGACGTGGGCCGACTTCGCGCAGCTGGTCAACACCCGGCGCTGGCTGGTCGAGGACCAGATCGTCCCCTCGCTGCAGGGCAGCGCGAAGACGCAGACCGAGCGGATCCTGCAGAGCTCCGAGTGGCAGACCCTCCAGGACGTCGAGGACAAGGTGCTCGCGGCCCGGGCCTCCGCCGCCGGCGGGAAGATCCCGCTGCCGGACACGCAGAAGCAGTGGACGGCCGCGCTGAACACGGTCGGCGACCGGTACACGGAGCTGATCGAGGACCAGACGACCGGGCTGCTGGACCGCAGTGCCGACAAGGCCGAGAGCACTCTGCTGACCGCCGCCTCGCTGAGCGCGGGCGGTCTGATCGCGCTGCTGCTGTGCGTGGGCATGTCCTGGCGGATCACCCGCTCCCTGTCCCGGCGGCTGCGCGGCCTGCGCGAGGCCACCCTGAGCCTGGCCGAGGAGCGGCTGCCCGAGGTGGTGGCCCGTCTCGACCGGGGCGAGACGGTCGACGCGGACGAGGCGGCCCCGCCGCTGGACTACGGCGGCGACGAACTCGGCCAGGTGGCACGCGCGTTCAACAAGGCGCAGCGCACGGCCGTGCACACCGCCGTCGAACTCGCCGACACCCGGCGCGGCTTCCAGAAGGTCATCCTCGGCATCGCCCGGCAGAGCCAGAACCTGGTCAACCTGCAGCTCACCAAGCTGGACGCGCTGGAGCGCGAGCACTCCGACCCGGACGTCCTCAAGGGCCTGTACGAACTGGACTCCACGGCCAGCCAGTTGCGCCGCTACGAGGAGAACCTGGTCATCATCAGCGGCGAGCAGCCCCGGCGCAGCTGGCGGGAGCCGGTCGCGCTGATCGACATCCTGCGCAGCGCCGTCGGCGAGGTCGCCGAGTACCAGCGGGTGGACGTGCACACCGACGAGGACGTGTACCTGGCGCCGCCCGCGGTGGCCGACGTGATCCACCTGCTGGCCGAGCTCATCGACAACGCGACCGCGTACTCGCCGGCGCCTGCCCCGGTCGGGGTGCGGGCCGCGATGGTCGCCAAGGGCCTCGTCGTGGAGGTCGAGGACCGCGGGCTCGGCCTGTCCGAGGAGGACTACGCCTCCTTCAACGAGCAGTTGGCGGTGGAGCCGCAGTTCGACGTGGTGGCCCTGGCCGGCGACCTCCGGCTCGGCATGTTCGTGATCGCCCGCCTCGCCACCCGGCACGGCATCGCGGTCACGCTGCGCCCGTCGCCGTACGGCGGCACGACGGCGATCGTGCTCCTCCCGCACGAGATCGTCGTACGGGAGGCACCGGCCACCCCTGCCGAGGAGGAGCCGGCCGACGCGGAGGAGCCCACCGAGCCCGTACGGGAGCCACGCATTGCCGCCCCCGCGCGCACCGCACCCTCCCCGGCACCGGAGCCTTCCGCGCGTCGCGACGGCATCACACCGCTCCCCCGCCGTGTCCCCCAGACCAGCCTGGCCGCCGAGCTGCGCGAGGACGCGCCGAGCGGTGAAGACAACGGTCACGCCGAGGAGTTCACCGCGGAGCAGGCCGCCTCCTCGCTCGCGTGTTTCCAGCGCGGCACGCTCCGGGCGCGTGACGACGAGACAGAAACGCAGTACGACCAGGAGGAAGCAGCCGTATCTCGGGAACCGGACGAGCCCCTCCCCGCCGAAGGCACCACCTCCCCCACTCTCGACTGCGCTCGAGCGGGGGGACCCCCATCCTCGACTCCGCCCGCCGACCGCTGACGAAGGAACACCGCCATGACACGCCCCATCCCAGCCACCCATACCCAGCTCGACCAGCTGCTGACCGGACTCGTGGAGCGGGTCGCCGAGGTCAACCACGCCGTCGTGCTCTCCGAGGACGGACTGGTCGTCAGCAAGTCCACCGGGTTCCTGCGCGACGACGCCGAACGCCTCGCGGCCACCGCGTCCGGTCTGATGAGCCTGAGCAAGGGCGTCAGCATGGACTTCCGCGGCGGCCCGGTGCGCCAGGCGCTGATCGAGATGGCCAACAGTTTCCTGATACTGACCTCCGCCGGCCCCGGCGCCCACCTCGTCGTCCTCACCAACGCGGGGGCCGACGTCGGCGTGGTGGCGTACCAGATGAACATGCTGGTGAAGAAGATCGGCGAGCACCTCAGCGCGGCACCGCGGGCAGGCATCGGCCCCACCGTCGACTCCGGCGCGTGAGGTGGGCGGAGGCGACACGGACGGCCGACTGGTCCGGCTGTTCGCGCTGACCGGCGGACGGACCCGGCCCAGCCGCGCCGACTTCACGCTCATCACGACGGTGACCGCGGTGGACCCGCCGCCGACCTGGGCCACCCGGCCGCAGCCCGAGCACCAGCGCATCCTGCGCAGCTGCGCCGAGCCGATCGCCGTCGCGGAGCTGTCCGCGCTGCTCGACCTCCCGGTGAGCGTGGTCGTGATCATGCTCTGCGACCTGCTGGAGGCGGGCCGGATCACCGCCCGTCCGCCGCACCCGGTCTCCCGGACCCCGGACCTGGACCTGCTGCAGAAAGTGAGGGACGGTCTTGGCCGCCTCTGACACCATCACCCGGTCGGCACCCGACACGGTCAAGATCCTGATCGCCGGGGGCTTCGGCGTGGGCAAGACCACCATGGTCGGCTCGGTCAGCGAGATCGTGCCGCTGCGCACCGAGGAACCCCTGACCGCCGCGGGCCTCGGCGTCGACGACCTCGACGGCATCGAGGAGAAGCACGCCACCACCGTGGCCCTGGACTTCGGCCGCATCACCATCAGCCGCGAACTGATCCTCTACCTCTTCGGCACCCCGGGCCAGCAGCGGTTCTGGTTCATGTGGAACGACCTCGCCCTCGGCGCCCTGGGCGCGGTCGTCCTGCTGGACGTGCGCCGCCCGGAGTCCAGCTTCGCCGCGATCGACTTCTTCGAACGCCGGAACATCCCGTTCGTCGTGGGCGTCAACGGTTTCTACGGCGAGCACCCCTATCCGCCCGCGGAGATCCGCGAGGCACTGGCCCTCCCGGACGACGTCAAGGTGCTGCTGTGCGACGCCCGCGAGCGGGAGTCTTGCAAGGCCGTACTCATCGCCCTGATCGACCAGTTGATCGCCTCGGCGGTGCAGTCGAACGGGAACGGGCGGCTCACTCGTCCGGGCCGCTGAGCGGCTCGTTCGAGGGCGGGACGACCCGCGCCGTGAGATCGGGCTCCGGCATGTCCTGGTCGAAGGGGAACATGGGGCGGCGGATGCGGTGGTGGCCCAGGCGCGCCAGGTCCTGGTCGACGCCGCCCGGCGTGAGGGCCATCTTCCAGTCGGCGCGCAGGGCGAAGAGCTCGGGCTCCAGATAGCCGATCTTGACGACGACGACGTCCGCCGTGCGCGGGTCCAACTCCAGGTCGGTGAAGTCCCGTTCGAGGTGGTACGGCTTGCGTAGCCGGGTCAGGATCACATGCACGCTCCCCACCCGCAGCACCACTTCGAGCTCGGCGTCGACGTCGCCGTGCCGGATCGCGTGGACCACACCGGTCATGGTGAGCGGCCCTGCGTCCCGGTCGTCGACCTCCGCGCCGGCCGTGACGGTGACCGTCGCGCCGACGCCGGCCTTCTCGGCGATCTCGACGGCGTCCGGCCCCGGCAGGGAGGCGTACAGGACGGTCGGGCCCGAGGGGTCGGCGAACTCCGGGCGGGCCAGGATGCGTTGGAGGCTCCAGGTGACGTCGCCCGCGCCGCCCGCGGTCGGGTTGTCGCCGGTGTCGCTGATGACGTAGGGGCGGGCGGTGGAGGCCAGCGCCTCGTCGAGACACCCGTCCAGGGTCCCGGTCGGTGCGACGAAGTCGAAGTCGTGCCGGGCCGCCCAGAAGCCGCGGGCGAGGTGCTCGGCGCCCGACTTCACGACGTCCGGCGAGTCTCCCGTGACCACGACCGCGGCCCGGTTGCGGGGTTCGTCCGCCCACGCGTAGCCGACCCAGATCGCGGCGTCGGTGACTCCGGGCAGCGCCTCCACGTCCTCGACCGCCGCGTACACGCTCTTCGCGGGTTCGATACGGGTCGAGGTCTGCTCCCCGGCCAGCAGCACCGGCACCGGGATCCAGGCCTTGACCGGGCGCGGCGCCCCGCTCGCCAGGAGGTCCACGAGGTTGCGGGCGGCCCGCTCCTTGGTGTCCATCGCGTCCTCGTGCGGGGCCATGCGGTAACAGGTGATCAGGTCGCTGCGGTGGACCAGTTCGCGGGAGACGTTGCCGTGCAGGTCCATGGAGGTCGACACGAGCACGTCCGGGCCGACGACCTCCCGGATCCGGTCCAGGAGTCGGACCTCCGCGTCGTCCAGGCCCTCGACGGTCATCGCGCCGTGGATGTCGTACCAGAGGCCGTCGATCGGTCCCGACTCCCGTAGCCGGTCGAGGAGTTCGCCGGACAGGTCGGCGTACGCGGCCGCCGTCACCATGCCGCCGGGGCGTGCCTTGCCCACCAGGGCGCCGCGCCAGTCGGCGGCGGCACGCAGCGGGGCGTCCGGGGCGAGGAACGGGTAGCGGGTGAGGACGTCGGCGCCGCGCAGGGGGTGGAAGGCGGGGGCCTCGGTGCGGGCCGGGGAGAAGGTCGAGGACTCGATGCCGAGTCCGGCGACGGCGATGACGGGGCGCTGTGGCGACATGGCTGCTCCGAAGGTCAGGGGTGGTGGTTGCCGGTCACGGCGTGCAGCGCGTGCGCCAGCGCCCGCTGCAGCGCGAACTGGCCCGCGCCGACCAGGCCCGCATCGGCGCCGAGGCTGGCCCGCTCGATCGCCAGATGCTCGGTCACCAGCGGATGGCAGCCCTCGTACAACTGGCTGCGTACGGCGGCGACGAACGGCTCCAGGGTGGAGAGGATGCCGCCGAGGTAGACGGCGTCGGGGTTGAAGAAGTTGACGTTGGCGGCGAGGACCTGACCGAGGTAGCGGCCGGCCTGGCGGACCGCGCGGGTCGCTTCCGGGTCGGCGTCGGAGGCGAGGCGTACGACGTCCTCGGTGGACGTCACCTCCAGGCCGCGTTCGCGCAGGATGCGGACGAGGGCCGCGCCCGAGGCGACGGTCTCCAGACAGCCGGTGTTGCCGCAGGAGCAGGGGATGTCGTGGGCGGCCTCGACGCGGACGTGGGTGATCTCGCCGGCGGCACCGGTGCCACCGCGGTAGAGGCGGCCGTCGGCGATGACGCCGGCGCCTATCGCCGTACCGGTCTTCACCATGATCGACTGGCGGCGCCCGGCGGGCTGGACGGTGTGCTCGCCCACGGCCATGCAGTTGGCGTCGTTCTCGATGGCCGCGGGGACGCCGAAGCGGTCCTCCAGCCAGGCGCGGACGGGGAAGCGGTTCCAGCCGGGCATGCGGGAGGGGAGTGTGACGACGCCGGACACGACGTCGACCGGGCCGGGGAGGGAGAGACCGACTCCGCGCAGCAGGGCCCGCCCGTGCCGGTCGGCGAGCACCTCCAGCGTCTCGGCGAGTCCGGGCAGCGCGGCCTCGGGTCCGTCGGCCGTCGGGAACGGCACGGTCGAGACGTCGGTGAGGCCGCCGCCCGGCAGCACCACCCCCACATGCGCATGCCGGCCCCCGAGTTCGGCCGCCACCGCGAAGCCGTCGCTGCCGCCGAGGCGCAGCACCTTGCGCGGGCGTCCGCCGGCGGAGGACACCGTGCCCTCCTCGGCGACCAGACCGTGCTCCAGCAACTGGCCCACGGTGAAGGAGATCGTCGAGGGCGCGGCTCCGAGCAGCCCGGCGATCTCCGTCCGCGTCGTGGCCTGTCCGGAGGCGAGGAGTTCGAGGACCCGCTCGGCCAGCGAGGAGACGCCGACGCCGTTCTTGCGACGTGGCGGACTTTTTTCGGTCATGGACGAAGTAACTTCCGTCGACGGCGTTCGGAGCGACGAGCGTAGGTCAACTCCGGCCTCTCCGTGGTTTTTTCAGAACGGCAGTAACAGGCTTTTTACAGCTGCACGCCTGTTTCTTCGAACACTCGGGTCGTTGACTGTCCTCGCCCCCGCCTGAGTTCCCCCCTTTCTGCGAGGAGAGCCATGTCCCCTGCCCGCACCAGATTCCTGGCCGCCGGTGTCGCCTTCTCCGCGGGCACGCTGCTGCTCGCGGGCTGCTCCGGGACGAGCGGCACGTCGTCCGGGTCCAAGGACTCCATCACCTACGCGCTGCCCGCGAACTTCACGCCGAACTGGATCCTGCCGATCGGCACGGCCGCGCATCTGAACACCAACAACATCTCCATCGCGAACACGCTGTGGGAGCCGCTGATCGCCTACGACGGCTCGACCGGCAAGATCGCCTGGAACAAGGCCGGTTCGATCGCGACGGCCGCCGACTTCGCGTCCGACAACAAGAGCGTGAAGATCACCCTGGGCGACCGCCACTGGAGCGACGGAAAGCCCATCACGTCCGAGGACGTGAAGTTCTGGTTCGACCTCATCAAGGCCAACAAGGCGCAGTGGGCGGGCTACACGCCCGGCAAGGCGCCCGACAACTGGACCTCCTTCAAGGCCGGGGACGACCGCCACTTCACGATCACCTTCGACAAGGCGTACAACCCGCAGTGGATGCTGGCGAACGAGCTGAACAGCATCAACCCGCTGCCCGAGCACGTCTGGGACAGGGGCAGTCCGAAGCAGACCTGGACGTACCTCAACAACGCGGCCAAGAACATCGGGAGTTACGCCTCGAACCCGCTCTGGAAGACCGTCAGCGGCCCGTACACCGTGAAGTCCTTCTCGACGGCGGGCAAGGTCGTCCTGACCGCCAACAAGAAGTACGACGGCGGGGAGAAGCCGGGCATCGCCACCGTGAACCTGCTGCCCTTCACCACGGCGGACGCCGAGAAGAACGCCCTGCGTTCGGGCACGGTCGACTACGGCTACATCGAGGCGACCGACCTCGACCAGAAGGACAGCTTCACCGCGCAGGGCTACGAGGTGAAGCCGTGGTCGGGCTGGGCGATCACCTACATGCCGTACAACTTCAACAACCCTGCCATGGGTGCCGTGTTCAAGCAGCTGTACGCCCGCCAGGCGGTCCAGCGGTCGATCGACCAGACGAGTCTCGCGAAGGTCGTCTTCAACGGGACGGCGGTCCCGGGCTACGGGCCGATCCCGCAGGCCCAGACCTCCGACTTCCTCTCGCAGGCACAGAAGGACAACCCCTACCCGTTCTCGACGAGCGCCGCCAAGTCCCTTCTCTCCGGCCATGGTTGGACCGAGCAGGGCGGGGTGATGACCTGCACGAGCCCGGGCAGTGGCGCCTCCCAGTGCGGTGAAGGGGTGGCCAGGGGAACGAAGTTCGAGATGCAGGTGCTGTCGCAGTCCGGCTCGACCGTCACCGACAACATGATGAGCGCGATCCAGTCCTCGCTCGCGAAGACCGGCATCAAGTTCTCCATCAGGACCGCGCCGGTCAACTCGGTCCTGTCGCAGACCCCGCAGTGCACCACGAGCCAGTCGATCTGCAAGTGGCAGCTGTCCTTCTTCGGCACGGCGGGCAGCTGGTACTTCAACGCCTTCCCGACCGGTGACTCGCTCTTCCAGTCCAAGGGCGGCTCGAACTTCGGCGGCTACTCCGACACGGCGGTGGACCGGCTCATCTCCGCGTCCACGACGTCGAGTTCGAACCAGGCGATCCAGGACTACAGCGCGGCTCTCGCCAAGGACCTGCCGGTGATCTGGCTGCCGGAGCCCGACTACCAGATCTCCGTCGTCAAGAAGGGCCTCGGCGGCTTCTCCCAGGACTCGCTCGCCAACTTCCACCCCGCGCAGTGGAAGTGGACCAGCTGAGGCATGGAGACTCTCGCCTATCTGGCCCGGCGGGTCGCCCAGGCCCTCGTGGTGGTCCTCATCGTCACGGTCGTGGTCTTCTGCCTGCTGCACGCGCTGCCCGGGGGTCCCGCACGCGGGATCCTCGGCCCGCAGGCGACGGCCCAGCAGATCGCGGCCTTCAACCACGAACAGGGCCTGGACCGTCCGCTGCCGGTCCAGTACGTCTACTATCTGCGCACCCTGCTGCACGGTGATCTGGGAACGTCGTACACGCTCAACGAGGCGGTCTCGCAGCTGATCGAGCAACGCCTGCCGAAAACCCTGGTGTTGACCGTCCTGTCCGCACTCGTCGGGCTGCTGCTCGCGATTCCGCTCGGCATGTGGCAGGCGGTGCGGCGCAACAAGCCGGCGGACTATGTCATCACCACGCTGAGCTTCGTCGCGTACTCGACGCCGGTGTACTTCCTGGGGCTGATCCTGGTGCTGGTCTTCACCCAGACGCTGCGGTGGTTTCCGTCCCAGGCGCCGCAAGGGGACACCGTGGGCCAGGTGTTCGCGGATCCGGTGGCGCTCGTGCTGCCGGTGGTCACGGGGGCCGCGTCGATGGTCGCCGTGTTCAGTCGGTACATGCGCGCATCGACCTTGGAGAATCTCTCCGAGGACTACGTGCGCACGGCGCGGGCCGGGGGTTCAAGGCAGGCGTCGATCCTCTTCAGGCACGTCTTCCGCAACTCGTTGACGCCTGTGATCGCCATGCTCGGTTATTACGTGCCGGTGCTCTTCGGCGGTGCGCTCGTCGTGGAGCAGCTCTTCAACTACCCGGGGATGGGGCTGCTGTTCTGGAGTGCGGCGCAGTCTTCCGACTATCCGGTGCTGCTCGGGTGTGTGCTGGTCATCTCCGTGGCGACGGTCGTGGGGACGTTGCTCGCGGATGTCGTGCAGCGGGTTGTCGACCCTCGGGTGAAGGGGGGACGGGCGTGAGCGGTCGTATGGAAGCTGCGGGCCGGTGGGGGTTGATCGCGCAGTTCCCCGCGCCCCTGAAAGGATCGCGCTTCGCGCGCAACAAGCTTGCGGTGGCCGGGGTCCTGGTCGTCGCCATTTTCCTCCTGTTCTGCTTCGTCGGTCCCCTCCTCCACTCCACCGACCAGACCCACACGAACCTCACGCAGGTCAACCTCGTGCCCAGCGACGCACATTGGCTGGGCACGGATGCCGTCGGACACGACGAGCTCGGGCGGCTCATGTACGGCGGGCGGGTCTCGTTGCTCGTCGGGCTCGCGGCCGGGATTCTCGCGACCGTCATCGGGACGCTGTGGGGCGCGACCGCCGGGTACGCGGGCGGCTGGGTGGACGCGGTGATGATGCGGGTCGTGGACGCCGGGATCGCCATCCCCGCGCTGTTCATCCTGCTGGTCGTGTCGGCGATCACGACCCCGGACACGCTCGGGCTGATCCTCGTACTCGGCCTGGTGTCGTGGCTGGTGCCGTCCCGGCTGGTGCGGGCCGAGACGCTCACGCTCAAGAGCCGCGACTACGTGCTGACGCTGCGCGCGACCGGCGGCACGCACGGCCGGGCCATCACCCGGCACATCCTGCCCAACTCGGTGTCCACGATCGTCGTCGCGGCCACCTTCCAGGTCGCCGACGCGATCCTGCTGGTCGCCTATGTCTCGTATCTCGGCCTGGGTGTGCAGCCGCCGAAGACGGACTGGGGCGGGATGCTGTCCGCCGGTCTGACGGCCGCGTACTCCGGACGCTGGTGGCTGATCGTTCCACCCGGTCTCGCGATCATCCTCGTCGTGTGCGCGTTCAACGCGATCGGCGACGGGCTGCGCGACGCCTTCGACGTGAGGGGGCGCGGATGAACGCGCGGGACAAGGTGCTGGAGATCGAGGGGCTGGGGGTCACGTTCACGACCGACACCGGTGACGTATCTGCGGTATGTGACACAGCACTGCACGTGCGGCCCGGCGAGACGCTCGCGCTCGTCGGCGAGTCCGGCTCCGGCAAGTCGACGGTGGCCCTCGCCGCGCTGGGCCTGCTGCCCGGCAACGCGCGGGTGTCGGGCCGGGTGGCGATCGACGGCACGGATGTCGTCGGGGCCCGCGAGGCCGAACTCGCCCGTCTGCGCGGCCGTACGGCCTCCATGGTCTTCCAGGAGCCGGCCACCGCCCTCGACCCGCTCACCCGGGTCGGCGCGCAGATCGCCGAGGTCATACGGAACCACCGCCCCGTCTCGCGGAAGGAAGCCGCCAGTGAGGCGGTCGAGCTCCTGCGCCGCGTCGGCATTCCGGAGCCGGAGCGGCGGGCGTCCGCGTTCCCGTTCCAGCTCTCCGGCGGGCAGCGGCAGCGGGTCGTCATCGCGATGGCGATCGCCAACTCGCCGGCCCTGCTGGTCGCGGACGAGCCGACGACCGCGCTCG
Organism: Streptomyces sp. NPDC047043; assembly: GCF_040644055.1. Lineage (NCBI taxonomy): Bacteria > Bacillati > Actinomycetota > Actinomycetes > Kitasatosporales > Streptomycetaceae > Streptomyces > Streptomyces sp. NPDC047043. Next base: position 216,317 of record NZ_JBEYVO010000007.1, on the reverse strand, counting down.
ACGTCACCGTGCAGGCCGAAATCCTCGATCTGCTACGGGGGTTGGCGGCCGACTCGGGCACGGGCGTGCTGCTGGTCACGCACAACATGGGCGTCGTCGCCGACTTCGCGGACCGCGTGGCCGTCATGCTGCAGGGTCGGATCGTGGAGACGGGCCCGGTGGAGGAGGTGCTGCTGCGGCCGACGCACGAGTACACGCGGAAGCTGCTGGCGGCGGTGCCCCGACTGGTGTTCAGCGGCGAGGACGCCCCTCCGAAGGAGGACGCTCCCGTCGTGCAACTCCGGGACGTCTCCGTGCAGTTCGGACGAGGGCCCCGGGCGGTACGGGCCCTCGACGGCGTGTCGCTCGACGTCCGGCCCGGCGAGACCGTGGGCCTCGTGGGCGAGTCCGGCTCCGGCAAGTCCACCGCGGCCCGGGTCGCCCTCGGCCTGGTTCCGGCGGACTCCGGCACGGTGTCGCTCTTCGGCACCGACGTGGGGCGTTCCCGGGGCCGGAAGCGGCGGGCCCTGCTGTCCGGCGTGGGCGTGGTGCTTCAGGACCCCGTCGCCTCGCTGGACGCCCGGATGAGCGTGGCCGAGTGCGTCGCCGAACCGCTGCGGATGCACCGCCGGGGCATGTCGGCGGCCGAGCGCCGGGCCCGGGTCGCGGAGGTACTGGAACTGGTGCGGCTGCCAAGGGAGTTGGCGGCACGCGGACCGCGCGAGCTGTCCGGCGGCCAGCGGCAGCGGGTGAGTCTCGCGCGCGCCCTGGCCCTTCAGCCCCGGCTCCTGGTCGCGGACGAGCCGACGAGCGCACTGGACGTGAGTGTGCAGCGCACGGTCCTCGAAGTGATCGCCGAGCTGCAGCGCGAGCTGGGCTTCGCCTGTCTGTTCGTCTCCCACGACCTGGCCGTCGTGCAGGAGTTCGCCGGGCGGGTGGTCGTCATGCGGGCCGGTCGGGTCGAGGAGCAGGGGCCCACCATGTCCACGCTGCTGCGTCCGGAAAGCGCGTACACACAGCGGCTCATCGCGGCCGTGCCCGTACCGGATCCCGTGGTGCAGCGGCAGCGGCGAGCGGGGGTCACCGCGTGACGGGCGTCGTCGCAGGCGTCGACATCGGCGGCACTACCACCCAAGTGGCGCTGTGCACGGAGGACTTGGGCATCGTGGACCGCGTGGAGGTACCGACCCCGGCGGCCGAGGGCGGCACGGCGATGGTCGGCGCCGCCCTGGACGCCGTACGGCAGCTGCTGGACCGTACGCCCGCGCGGCTGCTCGGTGTCGGGGTCGGGGCGGCCGGGGTGGTGGACGCGCGGGCCGGGCGGATCCTGGTGGCGAGCGACTCCTTCCGCGACTGGGCCGGGTTCGAGGTCACCGCCGAGGCAGAACGGGCCCTGGGCGTACCGGCGTTCCTCGACAACGACGTCAATGCGTTCCTGCGCGGCGAGGCGACTGCCGGTGCGGTCGCGGGCGAGCCGGACGTGCTCGGCATGACGCTCGGCACCGGGGTGGGCGGCGCGCTGTGGCTGGATCACGCCCTTTACGACGGTCCGCACGGCGCGGCGGGCGAGATCGGGCACGTGCCCGGCTTCGGCGAACTGCCGTGCACCTGCGGCGGCCGCGGCCACCTGGAGACCCTCGCGTCCGGCCGCTCTATCGCCGCCCGTTACGGCGAGCGCACCGGCCGGACGGTGACCGCCGAGGCCGTCGCCGAGGCGGCGCGGCGCGGCGACCCGGACGCGCTGGCGGTGTACGAGGCGGCGGGCGCGGGCGTGGCCCGGGCGGTCCTGATCGCGGCGGGCCTGCTGGATGTCACCACGTTCGTGATCGGCGGGGGCGTCAGCCGGTCCTGGTCGCTCGTCGAGCCGTCGATCCGGCGGGCCCTGGCCGCCGAACCCCCCGTGAGCGGGCGCCCGGTCCGCGTCCTGCCCGCCGGGCTCGGCGACGACGGGGTGGCGGTCGGGGCGGCGGCGCGGGCGCGGGCCGAGATCCACAGGGGAGCCGCACAGCAAACGGCAAGGTGGACGACGAAAACCAGCCAAGCGCGACCGCACGATTGACGCGTACGCACCACTCTCCTTAGCTTCTGGTCGCTCACTCGAACTTTGTTCGACTTACCGAACAGAGCCGCACCCCTGGAGAGCCCATGGCCCACCCCTCCCGCCGCCACTTCCTCGGCATGGCCGCCACCGTTCCGCTGGCCACGACCGGCGCGCTGGCGCTCGGCGCCGGAACCGCTCGCGCGGCCACCGACTCGGCGTACGTGATGTGCTACTTCACCGAGTCCCCGGACATGCTGGCCGCCAACTACGGTCTGCACCTGGCCGTCAGCCCCGACGGCCTGCAGTGGACCCCGCTCAACCAGAACGCCCCCGTCGCCACCCCGACCGCGGGCTCCACGGGCCTGCGCGACCCCTTCATCCTGCGCAAGCAGGACGGCACGTTCGTGGTGCTCGCCACCGACCTCAAGGGCACCGACTGGACGTACGTCAGCCAGTACATCCACGTCTGGGACTCCACCGACCTGCGCACCTTCACCGGCTACCGGCGGATGAAGCTGCACGACATGAACACCCACAGCTGGGCGCCGGAGGCCTACTGGGACGCGAGCCGCGGCCAGTACGGCGTGATCTACTCGGCCGTGAACTCCAGCGGCCACAACGTGATCATGGTGAACTACACCGGCGACTTCGTGACCGCGGGCAGTCCCCAGGTCTTCTTCGACCCCGGCTACGACGTCATCGACGGCGACCTGGCCGTCGGCGTGAACGGTGTCAACTACCTCTACTTCAAGAAGAACTCGACGCTGGTCGGGGCTCGCTCCACCTCACTGGACCCGGGCAGCTTCACCGAGTTCAGCACCGCCGTCTCGCACAACGGCACCGAGGCCCCGACCCTGGTCAAGTCCCTCACCTCGAGCAGCACCTGGCACCTGTGGGGCGACACCTGGTCGCCGAACGGCGTCTTCTACGCCTGGCAGACCAGCAGCCTGGCAGCCGGCACCTGGACGGCCCTCGACCAGAAGGCCTACACCCAGCCGCTGAACTCCAAGCACTGCGGCATCCAGCCGATCACCTCGACCGAGTACAACAACCTCATCGCCAAGTGGGGCACCCCCGCCTGGAACCGGCTGAAGTCCTACAACTACCCGGCCCGTTACGTCCGCCACTCCAACTTCGTCGGCCGGATCGACGAGTACGCCTTCGACCCGTACACCGACTCCCAGTGGAAGCTGGTGCCGGGCCTCGCGGACTCCTCGGGCGTCTCGTTCCAGTCGGTCAACTACCCGACCCGGTATCTGCGGCACTACAACTACGCGCTCCAGCTGGACGTGAACGACGGCACGTCGACGTTCGCCGCGGACGCCACGTTCTACAGGACCGCCGGTCTCGCCGACGCCTCCTGGGCGTCGTTCCGGTCGTACAACAACCCGACCCGCTACATCCGTCACTCGAACTACGTCCTGCGCATCGACCCGATATCGACCACCACCGAGAAGCAGGACGCGACGTTCTACGTCGGGTACTGAGTACGGGCCGGGCGCACCGCCCGGCCCGTACTCGGGTCAGCCCAGGCCGACCGACTTCAGCCACGCCTTCGCGACGTCCAGCGGGTCCTTGTTGTCGAGCTGGACCTGGGAGTCCAGGTCCAGCAGGGCCTTGGTGTCGAGCTTGGCCGAGACCGCGTCGAGCGCGTCCTGGCCCGCCGAGGACAGACCGCTCTTGTAGACGAGCGGCTGCACGTTCTCGAAGCCGAAGAGGTTCTTCGGGTCCTGGAGGACGACGTGCTTCTCCTTGACGATGGTCGGGTCCGTGGTGAAGAGGTCCGCGGCCTGCACGGTGTTCTTCTTCAGCGCCGCCTGGGTCAGCGGGCCGCCCGCGTCCAGCGCCTTGAAGGACTTGAACTCCAGGCCGTAGACCGACTTCAGGCCCACCAGGCCCTGCTGCCGGGTCTGGAACTCCGGCGAGGCCCCGATGGTCAGGTCCTTCGCGATGTCCTTGAGGTCCGCGATGCTGGAGTCGGACGTCAGCTTGTACTTGTCGGCGGTGGCCTTGTTGAGCGTGACGGAGTCCTTGTCCTGCGCGGAGGCGGGCTTCAGGAGCGCCAGCTTGGAGTCGAGCTTGGCCTCGATCGCGGCCGTCGTCGCCTCGACCGTCTTCGGCGTCGCCTTCGGGTCGAGGTAGGCCAGCAGCGCGCCGTTGTACTCCGGCAGCACCGTGATGGAGCCGTTCTTCAGCAGGCCGTACGTGGTCTCGCGGCTGCCGATGTTCGGCTTGTAGGTGACCTTGACACCCTTGGCCTTCAGGGCCTCGCCGTAGATGTCGGCGAGCAGGATGCTCTCGGCGAAGTTGTTGGAACCGACGACGACGGTCTTGCCGTCGGACTTCCCTCCCTCGAGCGGGTTGTCGGACTTGCTGTCGGAGGAGCCACATCCCGCCAGCAGGGCCGTGGTCGCGGCGAGCGCGACGGCCGTCGCGGAGTAGCTCTTGATGGACCTGCTGCGTGCGGCGTTGGAAGTCACGATTCCCGTTCCGGACTCAGGGGATTGATGAGAAACAAACTCTGGAACTGATCCAATCCAGCCAGTTCTCACTCAGTCAAGAGCAGCCTGGTCACCAATTGGCCTCAATGCGTGATCAGTTGTGAATGGAGCGTAAACAGAGCGAGGCGGAAGCGGACGCGCTTTGTAATGGATTCTTGACTAAGGGCGACGTGCTTGATCATTCAATGTGGCGGTAGTCTCACGGCAGTTGACGTCGGTCACAGCGGTGTGCGGGGGCCGCTTCGGCGTCATCGGCACCATTCCTCAGGGTCCAGAATCGATCGGAATCAGTCATGCCCCAGACCAGGCGCGGTGGCGTACGCGGCTTCGCCGACCGGTGGCCGTTCCGGCGCAAACTCAACCTCCTGGTCGGCGTGCCCCTGGCCGTGGTGGCCGTACTGCTCTCCTATCTCATCGCCGGCCAGGTCGGCCAGGCCCGGGACGCGGCGTCGGCGGCGGACCTCGTGCGCAACAGCGAGCAGGTGGCCTCGCTGGTCAACGAGATCGAGAGCGAGCACCAGCTGGCGATCCTGCTCTCGGTGCGCTACGAGGCGGGCGGCAAGGGCGTCCAGTCCACGCTCGCCGCCTACCGCAGGGCGCAGCGGGCGGTCGACGCGCAGATCGCGCAGGTGCGCGCGAGCTTCGGCGACGGGCTGCCGGGCAGCGAGGCGCAGGCGCTGAAGGAGGTCGAGGGCCTCACCAGCCTGCGCGGGACCGTCGAGCAGAGCTATCTGCCCGCGAGCAACATCGACCCCGCGTACGACAACGCCGCCAAGACCGTGATCGCCGGCCTCGGCCTGGACCGCAACCCGGAGCTGGCGGCCACCTTCACCGGCAACCTGCTGGACTCCCTGCTGCGCGCCGACGCCGCGCACGGCTCCTTCGAGACCGGCGTGTTCTCCGCGACGACCGGTGACACGAACGCGCAGATCGAGTTCACGACCGCCGTCGGCGCGTACACGCTCTACACCAACCAGGCCGAGCGCTTCGCCCGGTTCGCCACCGAGCAGCAGGCCGACGAGCTCGGCGGCATCGAGCACACCAGCGCCCAGAACGACATCGCCAAGGCCTACGCCGAGCTCCAGGTCGCCCCCAGCACGCTCCAGGCCAGTACCCCGACGGAGATCAAGGCGGCGTTCCAGGACGCGCTCGGCGACTACCCCGCCTACCCGAAGCAGGCGCAGGCGCGGCTCCAGATCACCTCCTCGCTCATCGACCAGATCGCCGACGGCGCCGACAGCGCGTCCACCAGCGCCTGGTGGCGCGCGGGCCTGCTGCTGGCCTCGGCGCTGCTCGGCTTCGTCCTCTGGCTCGCCTTCTCGGTGCTGGTGCGCCGGTCGGTGGTGCGGCCCGTGACGGCCCTGACCGGTGCCGCGCAGGAGGTCGCCGAGGTGGCGGGCCGCGAGCTCGCCCGCGTGGCCGACGACGACACCGAGGACGACAGCCCGCCCAAACTGCGCGAGATGCCGGTCACCGCGGACGACGAGATCGGTGAGCTCGCCGAGGTGTTCAACCGGGTGCAGACCACCGCGATCGCGCTGCTGGAACGCCAGGTGCTCAGCCGCCGCAACGTCGCCGAGATGTTCGGCAACGTGGGCCGCCGCGTCAGCAATCTGACGACACGTCAGCTGGCGTTGATCGACGCGGTGGAACGCGGCGAGACCGACCCGGCTCTCCTCGAACGCCTCTACTCCATCGACCACATCGCCGTACGCCTGCGCCGCAACGCCGACAGCCTGATGCTGCTCGCCGGCATCCGCGAGACGGTCCTCGACTCCGGTCCCACCGCGCTCACCAACGTCGTACGCGCCGCTCTCGGCCAGATCGAGGGCTTCCAGCGGGTACGGCTGCACGCGCGCACCGAGGTCATGGTGGAGCCGGACATCATCGGCGACCTGACGCTGATGGTGGCCGAACTCCTGGAGAACGCGGTGGCGTTCTCGCCGGCCGGCAGTCCCGTCGAGGTGTACGTCCGGGACTCCGCCGAGGAGGAGTCCGCGGGCGGCGCCACGATCGTGATCGCCGACCACGGCCTGGGCATGGGCGCCGAGCGGCTCGCCGAGGAGAACGCCCGGCTGATCCGCCGCGAGCGCCTGGACGTGGTGCCGACGAAGGTGCTGGGCCTGTTCGTGGTCGGCGCGCTGGCGCGCCGCTGGGAGGTCGAGGTCACGCTGTCCCGCACGCCGGGTGGCGGTGTGACGGCCGAGGTGCTGGTCCCGTCGTCGCTGCTGCTGGCGATGAGTCCGGTGGGGGCGGGGGCCTCCGGCGGTTCCACAACAAGGGCGACGGCGGGCTCCGCGAGCGGTCCGGTGACGGGTCCGACGGCCGGTACGGCGGCGGGCCCGGTGGGACGGGAGTCCGGCTCCCAGCCCGCGCCGGTCACCGCGCCGCGACCCTCGGCCGAGGCAGCCGGCGCCGCCCCCCGCCCGCGTCCCTCCGCCACCGCCGACGACGCCGGCGGTCACCCCGGACCGCTCCCCCGTCGGGTGCCGCGCCGGGAGACCGACGCGGGCGAGGCAGACTCCCTGCCCGACCCGAGCACCGCCGCGGACGCGGCTGCCGAGGCGGCCACTGTGCCGTCCGAGAGCGAGGCCGAGACCGGTTCCCGCTCCGGCGCCGAGCAGACCCCGTTCATCCCGCAGGCCCGAACCGAGGCGGATTCCGGCGTGACCCACACCCGGCCCGACGAAGCAGCCCCCGCCCACCCGGCAGAGGCAGGCCGACCGGTATCGTCGTCCGAGGTCAGACCTGGCGCGACAACGCAGTCCGCCCAGTCCCTGGCCGGCTCGGCCACCCCCGTCGCCGAGCCCGAAACCGACGCCGCGTCACCGGCTCCCCCGTCCCCGGGCTACGCCTCCGGCTCCCGCCCCCTGCGCCGCCGCGTTCGCGGTGCCACCCTCCGTACGACCGCCGACGCCGCACGGCAGACCGAGTGGCAGGCACCGCGGCCCGCCGACGCGGACGCCGTACGGGACGCGCTCGACGAGTTCGAGGCGGCCGTGGAGCGGGCGCACCGCGACAGCGCCGGCGACCGGCCCACGACCACCGACCCGCACGACCAGAACCACCTCCCGGAAGGAGCCGAGCAGTGAGCACGTCGACAGGTGACACTCCCCCCGCGGGAGCCACCACGCCGGCCGAACTGCAGGCCGCCGCAGCCGACTTCAATTGGCTGCTCAACCGCTTCGCCACCGAGACCGCGGGCGTCGTCGACGCCATCGCGGTGTCCTCCGACGGGCTGCTCATCGCCGTGGCGGAGCTGCACGAGCGCGCCCACTCCGAGCGGCTGGCCGCGATCGTCTCCGGCATGACCAGCCTGGCCGCCGGAGCCTCCGGCAACTACGGGCTGGGCGGGCTCAACAAGGTCATCATCGACCTGGAGGGCGGCCATGTCATCGTCTCCGCGATCGGCAGCGGCGCCGTGCTCGGCGTCGTCGCCGACAAGGAGGCCAAGCTGGGCAACATCGCCTACGAGATGACGCTGTTCGCCAACCGGGCCGGCAGCGCGCTCAGCCCCCAGCTCGTGCTCCAGCTCAAGAACAGCGTCGGCGTAGCTTCCGGGCGCTGACGGTCGCCGCCGCCGAGCGCGCGGTCGAGGAGGAAGAAGACAAGCCATGGCGGACGGCTCCCCACCGCCGGACGGTCCGGAACCGGTCGGCCCCGCCCCCGCCGTACGGCCGTTCCTGGTCACCGCCGGCCGGGTGGCGCCCACCGCGTCCGGCCGGCCGGTTCCGGTGGAGACCCAGGTGGTGGCCACCGTGGAGGGCCTCGCCGTGCTCGACGGGCTCACCTTCGAGCAGCACGACATCGTCGCCGCCTGCCGTCGGCCGCAGTCGGTCGCGGAGCTCGCGGCCCGGCTGCGGCTGCATCTGAACGTGGTCCGGGTCCTCGCCGAGGACCTGCGCGCCGCCGGGTATCTGGCGGTGCACGTCCCCGACTCCGGCGTCACCCACGACGCCTCCGTCCTGCGCAGGGTGATCGACGCCCTGCGTGCCATCCCCGACTCCCGAGGGGTACTCCGTGACTCGGACTGAACCGGCCGCCCGTTACGCGGCTGCTCCGGTGGCCGCCGTATCGACGCCGCTGCCGGTCAAGATGGTGATCGCGGGCGGTTTCGGCGTGGGCAAGACCACCGCCGTCGGCGCGATCTCCGAGATCGAGCCGCTGACCACCGAGGCCGCCATCACGGAGGTCGCGGCGGGCGTGGACGACCTCAGCCACACCCCGGCCAAGACCACGACCACGGTGGCGATGGACTTCGGCTGCATCACCATCGACCCGACGCTGAAGCTGTATCTGTTCGGCACGCCCGGCCAGGAGCGGTTCGGGTTCATGTGGGACGACATCGTGGAGGGCGCGATCGGCGGCCTCGTCATCGTGGACACGCGCCGCCTCGACGACTGCTATGCGGCCGTCGACTACTTCGAGCACCGGCAGATCCCGTTCGCCGTCGCCGTCAACGCCTTCGACGGGAGGGTCGAGCACACCCTGGACGAGGTGCGCTGGGCGCTCGACGTCGCCGACCGCGTCCCGGTGGTCGTCTTCGACGCCCGCGAGCGCGGCTCGGTGCGGGACGCGCTGCTCGTCGTACTGGAACTCGCTCTGGCCCGTTCGGGGGGCTGAGAGCCGGGACAGAAGCGGGCCCGGGGCGGATGGAGGATCCGCCCCGGGCCCGCGGCTCGGGGGTCAGTTGCTGCGGCGCACCCCGGGCGACACGGTGAGCCGTGCCACCGCCCAGAAGAAGCCGAGCGTCAGCAGCGCCAGTACGGCCACCAGGGTCGCACCGCCCACCACCTTCTCGTAGTTGCGCTGGTAGAGGCCGTCGACGATGTAGCGGCCGAGGCCGCCGAGGGAGACGTAAGCGGCGATGGTGGCCGTCGACACGATCTGGATGGCGGCCGAGCGCAGACCGCTGAGGATCAGCGGGAGCGCGACCGGCAGTTCGACCTGGAAGAGGATGCGCGGCTCGGCCATGCCCATGCCGCGGGCCGCGTCCACCGGGGACGGGTCGACGGAGCGCACCGCCTCGTAGGTGGTGACCAGGATCGGCGGGACGGCGAGGACGACCAGCGGGATCATCACGGGCGTGAGACCGAGGCCGAGCAGCACGAACATCAGCACCAGCAGGCCGAAGCTGGGCAGCGCACGGCCTGCGGTGGCGACGAAGGCCACGCTGTTGCCGCCGCGTCCGGTGTGGCCGGTGAGCAGGCCGGCGGGCAGCCCGATGGCGGCGGCGATGGCGAGCGCCGTCAGCGAGTACTGGATGTGCTCGCGCAGCCGGGTGGGGATGCCGTCGTAGCCGTGCCAGTGGGCGCTGTCGCTGAAGAAGGCGTTGATGAAGTGGAGGACGTTCATCGGACGGCGTCCTCCAAGGCGGCCGTGACGGGTTCGGGCTCGTCCACGGGGCGGGGCTTACGACCGCCGCGCGGCATCCAGGGCGTCAGGAGGACGCGGACGAGGACCAGCAGCGCGTCGGCGAGGATGGCGAGGACGGCCGTGCCGATCACGGACAGCCAGACCAGGCGCGGCTGGTGGTAGATCATGCCGTCGTTGAGCAGGTTGCCGAGCCCGCCCTGGTTGCCGATCAGCATGCCGACGCTGACGAGCGAGATGCTGGAGACCGTAGCGACGCGCAGCCCGGCGATGATCGCGGGCGCGGCGATGGGCAACTGCACCTGGAAATAACGGCGTACGGGCCCAAGACCCATGGCGGTGGCCGCGTCGAGCGTCTCCTGCGGCACGGACCGGACGCCGTCCACGATCGCCGGGACGAACACCACGAGGCTGTAGACGCCCAGCGGGATCATCACGGTGAGTTCGGTCTGGCCGGTGTAGTCGATGAGGACGACGAAGAAGGCCAGCGACGGAATCGCGTACAGGATCGTCGTCACCCACAGCACGGGCGGGTAGAGCCAGCGCAGCAGCACGCACAGCTGGGCGATCGGCAGCGCCACCAGCAGTCCGCCCACGACCGGGATCAGGGCCAGGCGCAGATGCAGCCCGACCAGACCCCAGTACGTGTTCTGCAGGTCGCTCGGGATGTCGAAGATGCCGCTGTTCATCCGGCGACCTTCTCGTCGCTGCGTCCCTCGGCGTGCGCGGTGCGGATGGCCTCGCCGATGCTCTGCTGCGAGACGACCCCGCTGACCCGCCCGTCGGCGCCGACCGCGACGGCCCAGCCGGTGGGCGAGAGCACGGCGCAGTCGAGCGCGGCGCGCAGCGACTCCCTGCCCTGCTCGAAGGGCCTTCCGTACGGCAGGAGTTGTGCGGGGTCGATGTCGCCGGCGATCAGGGCGGCCGGCTCGCTCCAGCCGAGCGGCTTGCCGTCCACGTCGGTGACGAGCAGATACGGCACGTCCTCGGCGCTGCGCTCGGCGATCTGCTCGGCGGTGGCGTCGACAGCGACGATCGGGGTGGTCAGCAGGTCGAGTCCGGCGGAGGAGAAGAACGACAGCCGCCGGATGCCCCGGTCCGCGCCGAGGAAGTCCTCGACGAAGGCGTCCGCCGGGTTGGACAGCAGCTCGGCGGGCGGCGCGTACTGGGCGAGGTGGCCGCCGGTACGCATCACGGCGACCATGGTGCCGATCTTCACGGCCTCGTCGATGTCGTGGGTGACGAAGACGATGGTCTTGCCCAACTCCTCCTGAATACGGAGCAGTTCGTCCTGCAGACCCTTCCGCACCACGGGGTCGACGGCCGAGAACGGCTCGTCCATCAGCAGCACCGGCGGATCCGCGGCGAGCGCCCGCGCCACGCCGACGCGCTGCTGCTGGCCACCGGAGAGCTGGTACGGGTACCGCTTGGCGAGCGCACCGTCGAGCCCGACCCGCCCCATCAGCTCCCGCGCCCGCTCCCGGGCCTTGTCCTTGCTCCAGCCGAGCAGCCGGGGCACGGTGGCGATGTTGTCGACGATCGTGCGGTGCTGGAAGAGACCGGCGTTCTGGATGACGTAACCCATGGACCGCCGCAGCGTGTTGACCGGCTGCTGCGTGATGTCCTTGCCGTCGATGGTGATCGTGCCCTCGCTCGGCTCGATCATCCGGTTGATCATGCGCAGGGTGGTCGTCTTGCCACAGCCCGACGGGCCCACGAGGACGGTGATCGAACGGTCGGGTATCTCCAGGGAGAGGTTGTCGACCGCCACCGTGCCGTCGGGATAGCGCTTGGTGACTGAATCTATCCGTATCAAAACGCCGAATACCCTTCGGGTCTGGACTGTTGGAGGCCGAGTCTAGACCTGTTTTGTTTCACGACTCCTGCGGGAACTTGGCGGGATCCGATCGCCCCGCGGAACGGTCCCTTCCGGGGCCGAGCCTTGGGATCCGGCATCACTGACCTGTGGCCGACCTGTGAGTCCGCTGATTCTCACTCTTCGCTCAGAACCCGCTCAGTGATCCCACAGACAAGCGCCCGATCGTCATGGTCATGAACGAAACGAACGCGGGAGGCGTCCGGCGGCGGTCGGTCGAGATCGTGGTGCCGGTGTACAACGAGGCGCACGTCCTCGCCGACAGCATCGGCCGTCTCCACGCATACCTCGAAGAGTCCTTCCCGTTCCCGTTCCGCATCACGGTCGCGGACAACGCCAGCACCGACGGCACATGGGAGGCGGCGACGGAACTGACCCTGCGCCTCCCGCACGTGCACGCCGTACACCTGGAGGCCAAGGGCCGGGGGCGCGCGCTGAAGCAGGTGTGGTCCGACTCCACCGCGGACGTCGTCGCCTACATGGACGTCGACCTCTCCACCGGACTGGAGGGCTTCCTGCCCCTGGTGGCCCCGCTGCTGTCCGGTCACAGCGACCTCGCCGTCGGCAGCCGGCTGCACCGGCAGTCGGACGTGGTGCGCGGCACCAAGCGGGAGTTCATCTCCCGCTCCTACAACCTGTTGCTGAAGGCCGGCCTCGGCGCCCGCTTCTCGGACGCGCAGTGCGGCTTCAAGGCCGTACGCACGGACGTGTTCCGGGCGCTCGCCCCGCACGTCGAGGACACCGCCTGGTTCTTCGACACCGAGCTGCTGGTCCTCGCCCAGCGCAACAGGCTCCGCATCCACGAGGTCCCGGTCGACTGGGTCGACGACCCCGACAGCCGGGTCGACATCGTCCGTACCGCCCTCGACGACCTCAAGGGCATGCGCCGGATGCTGCACAGCACCCTCACCGGCCGTACCCGCATCGCCGTACCCCGGCGGACCAGCACCCCGCAGGTGCCGGCCGCCCGCACGTCCCCCGAAATCCTGCCGGCCCCGGCGAACACCTCCCTGGACACCCTGGAGTACGCGTCATGACGACCCTCGCCCCGCCCCCCGCGCCCGCCCAGGAGGGCAGGCACCGGGCCGCCGCCCCGCCCGTCGCGTCCCGCGCGAGAAGGCTCTTCATGGGCTCCCCCGAGGACCCGAGCTGGGCCCGGCCCGCCCTGTGGGCGATCCTGGTCCTGGCCACGGCCCTGTATGCCTGGAACCTGTCCTCCATCACCGGCAACACCTTCTACAACGCGGCCGTCTACTCCGGCACCAAGAGCTGGAAGGCGTTCTTCTTCGGCGCCCTCGACTCCGGCAGCTTCATCACCGTCGACAAACCGCCGTTCGCCCTGTGGGTGATGGGCCTGTCGGCCCGGGTCTTCGGTTACGGCACCTGGCAGTTGATGCTGCCGATGGCGGCCGTGGGCACGGGATCCGTCGCCCTGCTGTACCGGCTCGTCAAGCGGGACTTCGGGGTCGTGGCGGGCACCGTCGCCGCCCTGACGCTGACCCTCACGCCGATCACCGTCGCCATCAACCGCGACACCAACCCGGACCCGATCCTCGTCTTCCTGATGCTGCTCGGCGCGGCCGCGCTGCTGAAGGCCGTGCGCACCGGACGGCTGATGCCGATGGTGTGGTCCGGCGTCGCGATCGGCTTCGCCTTCAACACGAAGATGATGCAGGCGTACGTCGTCCTGCCCGCGTTCTTCCTGGTCTACCTGTGGGCGGCTCAGTGCAGCCTGGGCAGGCGCATCCGCAACCTGGCCGTCGGCACGGTGGCGTTGATCGCCTCCAGCGCCTGGTGGATGGTGATCGTCGATCTCATTCCGGCTTCCTCGCGCCCCTACATCGGTGGCTCCACCGACAACACCGTCTGGGACCTCGTCATCGGCTACAACGGCTTCGGTCGAATCTTCGGGGCGAGTTCGTCGGTCGGCTCGCAGGGCAACGGCGCGAGCTTCGGCGGCAGCGCGAGCATCTACCGGATGTTCAACGCGATCATGGGCGGCCAGATCTCCTGGCTGATCCCCTTCGCGGCGATCGCCCTGATCGGCGGGCTGGCGCTGCGCGGCCGGGCTCCCCGGACCGACGCCAAGCGGGCGGCGCTGATGCTCTGGGGCGGCTGGTTCGTCCTGCACTACCTGACCTTCGCCCTCGCCGAGGGCACCTTCCACCCGTACTACGTCACCGCCATGGCCCCCGGTATCGCCGCTCTGGCCGGTGCGGGCGGGGTCATGCTGTACAAGGCCTTCAAGGAGGGCTCGGCCGCGGTGGGGGTCCCCCCGCGCGAGCGTATTCGGGCGTGGGGGAGGGCGTGGATGCTCCCGGGCGCCATCGCGGTCAGCTCGGTCTGGGCGATCGTCCTGCTGCAGCGGGTCTCCGGCTCCGGGACGCTGTACACGGTCGCGGAGGTCGTGGTCGGCCTCGCGGGTGCGGCGGCGGTGCTCGGTCTGCTGGTCGGGCGGTTCATGAAGCGGCAGAAGCTGGTCGGCTTGGCCGCACTGGCGGCGATCGTGGCCCTGCTCGCCGGTCCGGCCGCCTACTCGGTCTCGGCGGCGACCACCGCGAGCACCAACGGCACCAACCCGACGGCCGGCCCCAACACCGGTGGCGGCATGGGCGGCGGTCCGAGCGGCAGCAGCAGGAGCGGGGCGCCGAGCGGCACCAAGCCCAGCGGGACCGCACCGGGCGGCTCCAGCAGCAGCGGCCAGTCGATGGGTACGCCTCCGTCCGGCAGCTCCGACTCCTCGTCGAGCAAGGGCTCCTCGTCCTCGTCCTCCTCCTCTTCCTCCTCCTCGTCGAAGACCGGCGGTGGCGGCGGCATGGGCGGTGGCTCCCAGGTCAGCTCCGCGATGATCACGTACCTGAAGAAGCACCAGGACGGCGCCACCTGGCTGGTGGCGGTGGCCACCGACCAGACGGCCTCCTCGATCATCCTGGAGTCCGGTCAGCCGGTGATCTCCATGGGCGGCTGGTCCGGCAGCGACAACGCGATGACCCTCGCCAAGCTGAAGAGCCTGGTGACGTCGGGCAAGCTGCACTACATCGTCGTCAGCAGCGACGGCGGCCAGAGCACCAACTCCGAGATCTCGACCTGGGTCAAGAAGCACGGCACGGCCGTGAGCGCGTACAGCGGCCTCTACCACCTGGACGCCTCCGACGTCGGCTGACCCTCATCCCCACCCCCCAGCGGGCGGGCCGCCGGACTCCCCTGCCGGCGGCCCGCCCTTCCTCGTGTCCGCCACCTGGTTTCACTCATGTTCGCCGCGCGTCATCCGTGTCGGCCACCACCGCTGACCTGCTTCTCTGCTGGGGGTCCGGGGGTCATCCCCGGGAATGACGCAGCAGCCCACCCGTCCCGCTGAAACCGCCGTGAAGCCGCCCTGAATCCGGCCCCCCGCAAGCTCTGCGGCATGAACCCGACGACAACCGCGATCGAGGCCACCGGCCTCCACAAGGCATACGGCGACAAGCTCGTCCTCGACGGCATCGACCTGCACGTCCCGCGTGGCACGATCTTCGCCCTGCTCGGCCCGAACGGCGCCGGCAAGACCACCACCGTCCAGATCCTCTCCACCCTGATCCGCGCCGACGGCGGCACGGCCCGGGTCGCCGGGCACGACGTGGCCGCCACCGCGCAGTCCGTGCGGGCCGCGATCGGCGTCACCGGCCAGTTCTCCGCCGTGGACAACCTGATCACCGGCGAGGAGAACATGGCCCTGATGGCGGACCTGCATCATCTGGACCGCGCCGAGGGCCGCCGTATCACCGCCGAGCTGCTGGAGCGCTTCGACCTCACCGAGGCCGCGAAGAAGCCCGCCGCCACCTACTCGGGCGGTATGCGCCGCCGCCTCGACATCGCGATGACGCTCGTCGGCTCCCCCGAGGTGATCTTCCTCGACGAGCCGACGACCGGCCTCGACCCGCGCTCCCGGCACACCATGTGGCAGATCATCCGCGATCTCGTCGACGGCGGGGTCACCGTCTTCCTCACCACGCAGTACCTGGAAGAGGCCGACCAGCTCGCCGACCGCATCGCCGTCCTCAACGGCGGCCGCATCGTCGCCGAGGGCACGCCGGACGAGCTCAAGCGTCTCGTCCCCGGCGGCCACGTCCGGCTCCGCTTCCTCGACCCGGCCGAACTCGCCCGCGCCGCCCAGGTGTTGGACGTGGGAACACGGGACGACGAGGCGCTCACCCTCCAGGTCCCGGGCGACGGCAGCGTCCACACCCTGCGCGCCCTGTTCGACATCCTCGACGGCGCCGCCATCACGGTCGACTCGCTCACCGTCCACACCCCCGATCTCGACGACGTCTTCTTCGCGGTCACCGGCCGCCCCGACCACGAGAAGGTGCAGGCCCGATGAGCACGAACATCCAGACCCTCCACACCCGCGACTCGCTCACCATGCTGCGGCGCAACCTGCTCCACGCCCACCGCTACCCCTCGATGACGCTCCAGGTCGCGCTCATCCCCGTCTTCCTGCTGCTGTTGTTCGTGTACGTCTTCGGCGACGCGCTCGGCACCGGGATCGGCCGGGGCGGCGGCCGCACCGCCTACCTCGCCTATCTCGTCCCCGGCATCCTGCTGATGACCGCGGGCACCGGAGCCGTGCCGACCGCGGTCGCCGTGTGCACGGACATGACCGAGGGCATCGTCGCCCGTTTCCGCACGATGGCGATCTCCCGGGCGTCGATCCTGGTCGGCCATGTCGTCGGGTCGGTCATCCAGACGGTGATCAACCTGGTGCTGGTGACCGCGGTCGCCCTCGCCATCGGCTTCCGCCCGAACGCGGGCTTCCTGGAGTGGTCGGCCGCCATCGGGCTGCTCGTCCTCTTCGTCCTCGCGCTGACCTGGCTCTCGGTCGGCCTCGGGCTGGTCAGCAAGACGCCCGAGGGGGCCAGCAACGCCCCGCTGCCGATCTCGTTCCTGCTGCCCTTCGTCAGCAGCACCTTCGTACCGGTCGACTCGATGCCGTCCTGGATCCGCTGGTTCGCCGAGTACCAGCCCTTCACGACCGTCATCGAGACGGTACGCGGACTGCTCACCGGCACGGAGATCGGCCACAACGGCTGGATGGCCGTGGCGTGGAGCGTGACCATCGCGGTCCTCGGGTTCGTGTGGTCGCTCCGCCTCTTCGACCGCGACCCCAGCTGACACTCACGCCAACTACCAGGAAAGGAAAGCGACATGACCTCCGACGCCCTCCACCTCACCCCCGAACTCGTCGAGAACCCCGTCGGCGCCTACGCCGAGCTCCGCTCCCGCGCCGGCCTCGGCCACGTCGTCCTCCCCGGTCTGAACACCCCCGTACGACTGGTCACCCGCCACGAGGACGTGAAGGCCGCGCTCACCGAACCGCGGCTGGTCCGGGACAGATCGACCGTCCCCGACTCCGAAATGCCGGACCCCCAGGCCGAGTTGCTGGCTCAGGGCGCAGACGGCCTCCCGCCGGAGTACGCCCAGTACCTCTCCGGACACCTGGCCCTCTTCGACGGCGACGAGCACAACCGCCGCCGCAGCCCCCTCACCCGCGCCTTCACGGCCCGCCGGGTGGCCGCACTCCGCCCCTTCGTGGAGAAGACGGCACGAGAGCTCATCGAGGCCCTCGCCGAGCGCGAACAGGCCGATCTGGTGGCCGAGTTCGCCTACCCGCTGAGCACGGCCGTCATCTGCGCCCTCGTCGGCGTGGACGCGGCCGACCAGGACAACGTCTGCGGCTGGATCCGCGACTTCGCGTACGGCGACGGCAGCCGCGTCCTCGAGGGGCTCGGCGGAGTCGTGGACTACACGAAGGACCTGGTCGCCCGGCGCCGTACCGAACCCGCCGACGACCTGGTCTCCGCCCTGCTCGCGGACGGCGGGATGACCGACGACGAGATCGTCACCGTCTTCTTCCTGCTGATCAACACCGGCATCACCCCGCCCGCCCTGTTCCTCGCCCACGCTCTGCTCGCCCTGCTGGACCACCCCGATCAGCTGTCACGACTGCGCGCC
Source organism: Streptomyces sp. NPDC047043 (assembly GCF_040644055.1). NCBI lineage: Bacteria > Bacillati > Actinomycetota > Actinomycetes > Kitasatosporales > Streptomycetaceae > Streptomyces > Streptomyces sp. NPDC047043. The sequence continues at coordinate 198,556 of NZ_JBEYVO010000007.1, read as the reverse complement.
GAGCCGGCCCTGATCAGCCGCGCGGTCCCGGAACTCCTGCGCTACGTCACACTGGTCCGCATGGGCGCCACCCTGTACGCCACCGAGGACTTCGTGTTCGCGGGCACGCGGCTGCGGAAGGGCGAGGCGGTGACGGTAGCCCTGTTCGCCGCCGACCACGACCCGGTGGCCTACGACAACCCCGAACGCCTCGACGTGACAAGGGAGTTCGGCCGCGGCGACGGCCATCTGGCCTTCGGTCACGGCCCGCACTACTGCATCGGCGCGGCGCTCGGCCGGCTGGTGACGGGCGTGGTCTTCGAAGAGCTTCTCGTACGGCGGTCAGCGGCACCGGAGTTGGCCGTGGACCGCGCCGAGGTGCGGTTCGGACACTGGCCCGGCGACGGCTTCCACCTGCTGAGCCTGCCCGTCAGGCTGTGACCCGCAGCAGGCGGAGGGCGGCTTCCCGAAGCCCCTCCGCGTCCAGGGCGGCGTACGAGGACACCGCGTCCTCGTAGGCCGCCTTGTCGGCGTTCTCGGCGTCCTCGCGGGCGCGGGCCGAGGACATCGTGGGCTGGAAGTTGCGCAGGGCGCGGAAGCGTTCGGCGAGGGCGGTCAGACGGGCGCCGCGAGCGCTCTCCCCGTCGGCCAGGGAGACCGTGCCCAGGGCGAGCAGCAGCGCCCCGCAGACCGGGAAGTCGACGGTGACGTAGTGCGGGGCGGCCGTCGGGCGGGTCAGCAGGGCGGCGAGACGGTCGGGCAGCGCGGCGGCGAGCGGGGCGACAAGGTGGGTGCGGCCGTGCCGGGCGTGCGCGGTGAGGGCGACCGACTGGAGCTCCAGCACCCAGCCCTCCATGACGAGTTCGTCGCCGAAGACCGGACTCGAAGTGCGTTCCAGCCGCTCCAGGGCCCGGCGCCACAGACCGAGCCCCGTCTCGACGTCGCCGCGCGCGAGGGCGATCTCGCCGCGGGCGCCCAGGTCGGGGGTGAAGGCGTCGGCGGCGTTGCTCTCAGGCTGGTTCCGCAGCGCCTCCTCGAGCCAGTGCTCGGCCGCGTCCAGGTCGCCGATCTGCAGGTTGGCGAGCATGAGGCCCCATCGCATGCCGATCGTGTCGCTCCACTCGCCGAGGCCCTCCAAGGCGTCGAGTGCGCGCTCCATGTGCACCAGGGCCTCGCCCCCGCGCTCGGTCTGCAGGCACAGTTCGGCGAGTCGGGAGGCCGGCCAGATCCGCAGCAGCGGGATGTCCCCGTCGCCGAGCGCCTCGACCATGCGGCGGGCGGCGGCGAGGGCGAGGTCCGGCCGGTGCTCGCTCTCCCACACGTAACTGGCGACGCAGTTGGCGACGCCCGCGAGCAACGGCTTGTCGCTGTCGCACAGTTCGGCCAGCGCGTCATGGTCCGCGAGCACGTGCGGGAAGGCGCACAGCACCGCCGCCACCGCCCGCACCATCGTGTCCGGTTCCGCGGGCGGCAGCCGGCGCAGGGTGACCAGGGTGCGGACGGCGCCCGGTCCGACGCCCAGGAACAGGTTGGCGGTCAGCAGGGCGGCGGCGGTGCGGGCCGGCTCGACGTACTCGGGGCCGGGCCGGTAGTGGGACAGGGGCCGGGCGGCGTCCTCGGTGAGGGCGATCATCCGGGGGTAGTTGGTCTCGGTGGTCCACAGGCCACCGAGTACCGCGGTGACCGTGGCGACGGTGTCGAGGTCCTCTCGGGCGAGCGCGAGCCGTAGTGCCTGGACGAGGTTGTCCTGTTCGGCGCGGATCTGCTGCCAGGACGCGAACGGATCGGTGCCGAAGGGAGCGTCGTGGTGGGCGACGCCGAACCCCCTTGCCCACTCCAGGAATCGCTCGGTGACCGCCGCCTCCCGGTGCACGGCGGCGAACTCACGGACCGTCTCCAGCATGCGGAAACGGGCACCGTAGGTCGTGTCGGCGACCTTCAGCAGGGACTGGTCGACAAGGTCCTCCAGGATCTCCAGGGCATCGCCGACGAGTTGCTCGGCCGCCTCCGCGGTGAACCCGGCCGGGAAGACGGACAGTGTGGCCAGGGCGGAGCGCGCCGGCTCGTCGAGGAGGTTCCAGCTCCAGTCGACCACGGCGTGCAGGGTGCGGTGCCGCTGCGGGGCGTCCCGGGAACCGCCCCGCAGCAGCGCGAACCGGTCCTCCAGACGCCGGGCGATCTCGGCGACGGACATCACCCGCACCCGGGCCGCGGCGAGTTCCACGGCCAGCGGCAGCCCGTCGAGGCGGCGGCACAGGGCGGCCACGGTGTCGGCGGGCAGGTCGACGCCCGGGCGGGCGGCGCGGGCGCGCTGCTCGAACAACTCGACGGTGGTGCCGGGATCCAGCTCGGGCAGCGGATGGACGGTCTCGGAGGACAGCCCGAGGGGTGCCCGGCTGGTGGTGAGGATCCGCAGGTCCCGGGTCCTGGACACCAGGGCCTGGACCAGCTCGGCGACGCCGCGCACCACCTGCTCGCAGTTGTCCAGCACGAGCAGCGCGGATCCGGAGCCGAGGGCACCGACGATGCCTGCGACCGGATCGGCGCCGGAGGCGTCCAGCGCGGCGGCGACCTCGGCGGCGACGTCCGCGTCGTCGCGGACACCGGCGAGCGGCACCAGGTGCACGACCCGCTGCTCGGCGTCCCGGGCGACGGCACTCGCGAGCCGTGTCTTGCCGAGGCCGCCGGGTCCGACGACGGAGGTGACGCGGGCGCTGTGCAGCAGCCGGGTCACGGCGGCGACGTCGGCATCCCGGCCGAGCAGCGGGTTGGGCTCGTGCGGTACGCCGCGCCGCACGACCGGTGCCTCGCCGCGCAGGAGCTCCTGGTGCAGTTCCTGAAGGGCCGGTCCCGGGTCGGTGCCGAGCTCGTCACGCAGACGGCGCCGGTGGGTGTCGTACGTGGCCAGGGCGACGGCGGCGCCCGCGGTGGCCGACTGGCAGCGCATCAGCTCCAGCAGGAGCTCCTCGTCGCGGGGGTGCGCGGCGGCCAGTTCGGCGAGCGGTCCGCCGGCCTCGTCCCGGTGGCCGGTGCGGGACAGTGCGAGCGCACGGGAGCGAGCGAGGGCGTGGTGGGTGACGGCCCGGGCGGCACGGAGCTCACCGACGGGATCGCCCAGGGTGCCCGCTTCGTCGACCGCCGCCCCGTCCCACAGCGCGAGCCCCTCCTCGGCCTCGGCGAGGGCACCCGCGTGGTCCCCGGCCCGTGACTTCTCGGCGGCCGCGGCGGCGAACAGCAGGACGGCGGCGGAGTCGACCTGGTCCTCGCGCAGGGTCAGCCGGTAACCCGTGGGCGTACTGGCGATGACCTCGGCGCCGAGTTGCCTGCGGGCCCGCGACACCAGGATCTGCAGGGCCTTCGTCGGGTTCTCGGGCTGCTCGTCCGGCCACAGCCCGTCCACCAGCCGCCCCGCACCGCACCCCGCCCGCAACTCCCCCGCCAGCAGCGCGAGCAGCCCGCGCAGCCGGGGCGCGGTGATCTCCTGCCCCCGGTGGGAGACGGACGACAGCAGCGTCAACTCGATGGTCACCGCGCCAGGTTAGCCATGCGGTCGGGCAGCGGCCGACGGCTCCGGTACGGCAGGGAACCCCTCCGTCCGCAGCACCTGTCCCCCGGCGTCCACGGCGAACACCTCGCAGCCCGGCAGCGAGGCCGCCCACCCGATGCCCTCGACGCCCATCGCGAAGGCCGCCGTGGCGACCGAGTCCGCCTCCGTCAGGGAGGACGCGACGACCGTCAGGCTCAGCAGCCCGGTCGCCGGGCGCCCCGTGCGGCCGTCGATGATGTGGTCGCCGCGCTCGTAGCGCGCGGAGGTGGCGACCGCCCCCTCGGTGAGCTCTAGGACGGTGCACAGCTTGTCGGCGTGTTCGGGGTGCCGTACGCCGACCCGCCAGGGACCGCCGGCGGCGACCACGTCACCGCTGGCGTTCAGGACGAACCTCTTCGCGCCGGCCGCCTGCAGCAGCTCCGCCGCCCGCTGCACCGACCAGCCCTTGACCACCGCGCAGGGGTCGAGGCGCCGGCCGGGCAGCCGCACGTCGAAGGCGCCGCCGGTCGCGACCCGGTAGTGCTCGCACAGGTCGAGGACCTCGGTCAACTCATCGCTGAGTTCGCCGAGTTGCAGCTCGCCCCGGTCGTAGCGGCACACCTCGCTGTCCGGCTTGAACGGGCTGAACCGGGCGTCGACGTCGCGCAGCCACGCGAAGACCGCGTCGGCGGCCGACGCCCCTCTTTCCTCGAAGCCCTCGTCGTCGACGCGGAGCGAGACGGGGAAGCCCATGACGTGTTCGACGCGGTGCATTCCGATCAGCCCTTCGCGTCGATCGCGGCCTGGAGGGACTCCTTGTAGCCGTCACTCGTGATCGTCGCACCCGACACGGTGTCGATGTCGGCGCTCTGCGCCTTCAGCGTCTCCGCGACCAGCTTCGGTACGGCGGCCGTCGTCTGCGGATGGTTCGGCTGCTGCAGCATCTTCACAGCCGTGATCTTGTCGCCGGAGAAGGTGGCCTGGACCTGCACGGGGCCCTTCTCCGTCTTGATCGTCGTGCCCTTGACGACGGTGCCGGAGGTGGTGCCCGAGGAGGCGGACGCGGACGGCGTCGAGGCGGTCTCGGTGGTGGACGTCGTACCGCCGATCGAGGGCTCGTAGCGCCAGACCGGGACCAGGCCCGCGATGCTCAGGACGACGACAGGTATGGCTCGCTTCATTGTTTCCCGTCCCTCATCCAGCCAGGCTGAAGCGCTCGAAGTGCGTCTGCTGCTTGGGCACGCCCAGGTCCGACAGGCTGCGCAGCACCGCGTTCATCATCGGCGGCGGCCCGCACAGGAAGACGTCCCGGTCGGCGATGTCCGGCACCAGTCGCGCCAGCTCGCGCGGCGCCAGCCGGTCGGGGACGGGCGGTCCGGTGATCAGGTGCAGCTCGGCGCCCTTGGCCACCGCCAGCTCGCGCAGTTCGTCGTAGAGGACGGCGTCGCGGTCGGAGGAGACGCGGTAGATGACGACCGCGTGGCCCTCGATGTCCTCCAGGATGGCCCGGATCGGGGTGACCCCGACGCCGCCGGCGATCAGCAGGGACTCCGGCTTCGTGCGGTGCAGCGTGGTGAAGGCGCCGTACGGGCCCTCGGCGAAGACGCGTGTGCCGACCTTCACATGGCGCAGGGCGGCGCTGCCGTCGCCGGCCGCCTTGGCGGTCAGGCGCAGGGTGCGGCCGTCGGGGGCGGCGGAGAGGGAGAAGGGGTTGGCCTGCCACCAGCGGTCGCGGGTCAGGAACCGCCACATGAAGAACTGGCCGGCCTTGGCGGGCAGCTTGTCGAGGTCGCGGCCGGTGATGTGGATCGAGACGACGTTGTCGGACTCGGGGACGACGGCGGAGACCCGGAACTGGTGGCGGGTGTTGCGCCACAGCGGCAGGATCAGCCGGCCCAGGACGACCGCGCCGAGGGCCACGCCCCACACGCCGTACCAGTACGTCTTCGCGGCGGACGACGAGGTGAACGTCGTACCGACCGCTACCTGGTGCGTGAAGGCGAGCACCACGGCGACGTAGGTGTACAGGTGGATGAAGTGCCAGGTCTCGTAGGCGAGGCGGCGGCGGGCGTAGCGGGCCGAGACGGCGCCGACCACGATGATGATGCCGAGCGCGACGATCGCGCGGAGCACGCCCTCGGTGGTCTCGGCGAGGTCGACGAGCTCGCTGACGGGGCCGACGCCCGCGCCCTCGGCGTAGCCGAAGCTGATGAAGACGGCGTGCGCGAGCAGCGTCCACAGCAGCGCGAAGCCGGTCCAGCGGTGCCAGGAGGTCAGCCGGTCCATGCCGATCCGGCGGTCGAGCCAGGGCAGCCGGGCCACCAGCACCAGCTGGAAGGCCATGACGAGGGCGCCGTAGAGGCCGGTGAGGCGGCCGATGACGATCAGGGCGTTGGAGGCGAAGCCCGCTTCGGCGAAGAAGTAGGCGACCACGGCCGCGTTCGCGGCCAGTACGGCGTACAGGCCCGTGCGGGCCACCACCCTGGGCCGTATCGCCGTGGGGGGCGCGGGGGGCGATTGGACGGTCGTCACGGGTCGGCAGCTCCTTGATCGGGTCCTGGGTAACCGAGCTTGGCTGGCGGGAGCTGTCGAGAACCTGTCGGACTACTTACAACTACTTATCGATGTTCCGGCTGTGTGCCGGACCACATGGTCCGACCAGCCGCGTGACGCACTATGAGCGGGTGGAAAAAGTACGCCTCCTCGTCGTGGACGACGACCCGCCCATCGCCGATCTCGTCGCGACCGTCGCCCGCTACGAGGGCTGGGACGCGGTCACCGCGAACTCCGGTGAGGAGGCACTGCGGCTGGCCGGCGACTTCCACCCGGACATCGTGGTGCTCGACCTGATGCTGCCGGACGTGGACGGCTTCGGCGTGCTCGACCGGCTGCGGCGCTCCGGGACGATGGTGCCCGTCGTGTTCCTCACGGCGCGGGACGGCGTCGCCGACCGGGTGGCCGGGCTGACCCGGGGCGGTGACGACTACCTGGTCAAGCCGTTCGCGGTGGAGGAGCTGATGGCCCGGCTGCGCACGGTGCTGCGGCGCAGCGCCGGGCCCTCGTTCCAGCGCTCGGTGCTGCGGGTGGCGGACCTGACGATGGACGAGGACACCCGCGAGGTGCGCCGCGGCGACAAGCTGCTCACGCTCACGCCCACCGAGTACGAGGTGCTGCGCTTCCTGATGCGCAAGTCGCCGACCGTGATGACCAAGGCGCAGATCCTCGACCATGTGTGGGAGTACGGCTTCGGGGGCCGCTCGAACGTGGTCGAGCTGGTCGTCAGCCGGCTGCGCCGCAAGCTCGACGACACGGGTGAGCCGCTGATCCAGACGGTGCGGGGCTTCGGGTACGTCATCCGGCAGGCCGCCGAGTGATCCGCCGGCTGCTGCGGTCGTACCGCAGGCTGCGGCTGGGCACCCGGCTGGCGCTGGGGCTCGGGGCGCTGGCCCTGGTGGTGTTCGCCGTCGTCGGCACGGCCCTGACGACGTACATGCGGGACTACCTGTCCAACCAGCTCGACGACCAGCTGGGGCTCGCCCAGGTCGCCCAGTCCAAGAATGTCGCGGAGACCGGCACTCTCCAGGGCAAGAAGTACTGGGGCTGGTACTACGCCGTGTACGACGTGTCGGGCGACAGCGCCGTGCTCCGCAAGCCGGAGGAGACCACCGACCTCCCCTCCGACATCGCCCCCCTCACCTCCCTGGCCAAGGCCCAGGCCGCCGCGGACACCGAGATCCTGCGCACCGCGAACCTCACGGGTGATGGCGACTACCGGCTGCGCGCCTGTGAGGTCAAGCCCGGTGTGGTCCTGGTCAGCGGCGCGCCGATGGCCGACATCGACGACACGGTTCGGCGGCTGATCACGGTCCAGGTGGTCGCGTTCGGGCTGGCGCTGCTGGCGCTGGTGGTGTTCGGCCGCAGGATGCTGAAGCGCGGTCTGAACCCGCTGAGCGACATGGCGCACACCGCCCACGGCATCGCCTCGCACGACCTGACGGAGTCGGCGGCGAGGCTGCCGCTGCGCGCCGACAAGCGGGGCGGCAGCCCGGAGGTCGAGGAGCTGCGCACCGCGTTCAACACCATGCTGGAGCACATCGACGACTCCCTCGCGGTCCGCGCGGAGGCGGAACAGCGCCTGCGCCGTTTCGTCGCGGACGCCTCGCACGAGCTCCGTACCCCGCTGATGTCCGTACGGGGCTACGCGGACCTCTTCCAGTACGCCGCCGCCAACGCCCCCGAGGAACGCGACAAACACCTGGCCCGGCTGCGTGCCGAGGCCGCCCGCATGGGCGTGCTCCTGGACGACCTGCTGCTGCTCGCCCGCCTGGACGCGGCCGAGGTGGACGCACCGCTGCGGCTGGCCGACACCGATCTGGTGGACCTGGTCGAGCAGGCGGCCGACGCCTTCCGCGCGAGCCACACCGGCCACCCCCTGACGGTGACGGCGAACCCGGACACGCTGCGGCTGCGCGTCGACCCCCAGCGCATCCGCCAGGTCCTGGACAACCTGCTCACCAACGCTGCCGTGCACACCCCGGTCGGCACGAAGGTGTCGGTGACGGTGACGGCAGCCAAGGACACCGCCTCGGTGCAGGTGGCCGACGCGGGTCCCGGCATCCCGGCCGCCGACCGCGAGCGGGTCTTCGACCGCTTCTACCGCGTGGACAAGGCCCGCAGCCGCGACCGCGGCGGCAGCGGTCTGGGCCTCGCGGTGGCCGGCTCCCTGGTCTGTGCCCACGGCGGCACCATCGAGCTGAGCAGCGAGCCGGGCGCGACGGTGTTCACGGTGTCCCTCCCCCTCGGCGCGGCAGGTCTTACGGACCCGTGACGTGACGGGCGCGCACCGCCGGTCCGCGGGGTCTGCGGCCCTAGCGTGGGCGCATGCGCGTACTGGTCACCGGCGGTGCCGGTTTCATCGGATCCCACGTCGTGCGGACGCTTCGGGCCCACGGACACGAGCCCGTGGTGTACGACGTCCGTGCCGACCCCGGCTCGGACGTCCGCAACCCCGCCGCCGTCAGCGGTGCGCTGGCCGGCGTGGACGCCGTGTGCCACCAGGCGGCGATGGTCGGCCTGGGCACCGGCTTCAGGGACGCGCCCGACTACGTCTCCCACAACGACCTGGGCACCGCCGTCCTGCTCACCGCCATGGCCGAGTCGGGCGTACGGCGGCTCGTGCTGGCCGGGTCGATGGTGGTGTACGGGGAGGGCCGGTACGAGTGTGTGCGCCACGGCGTCGTACGACCGGGTCCGCGCGCCGTCGCCGACCTGGACGCCGGCCGCTTCGAGCCGCCGTGCCCGGTGTGCGGCGCACAGCTGTCGCCCGGCCTTGTCGGGGAGGACGCTCCGGTCGATCCGCGCAACGTCTACGCGACGACCAAGCTCACCCAGGAACACCTGGCGGCGGCATGGGCCCGCGCGACGGGCGGCTCGGCGGTGTCGCTGCGCTACCACAACGTGTACGGGCCGGGCATGCCCCGCGACACCCCGTACGCCGGCGTCGCCTCCTTCTTCCGCTCGGCGCTGGCGCGGGGCGAGGCGCCGCGGGTGTTCGAAGACGGCCGTCAGCGCCGGGACTTCGTGCATGTACGGGACGTGGCTGCGGCCAACTTGGCCGCGCTGGAGGCGAGTTCGCGCGAGGGTGCGTTGACCGCGTACAACACCGGCAGCGGTGAACCGCACACGGTCGGCGAGATGGCCGAGGCGCTGGCGGCGGCCCACGGCGGACCCGCACCCGTCGTCACCGGCGAGTACCGCCTGGGCGACGTACGGCACATCACGGCGGACTCCTCCCGGCTGCGGGCGGAACTGGGCTGGAAACCGGAGATCGGCTTCGCGGAGGGGATGCGGGAGTTCACGCGGACGCACTGAGCGTGTCCACGCCTGAACGACGCCGTTGTCGTCGATCATGGCGTCATTCTCAACAAATCAGTTGAAAGGACCGCACAATGCTCCGGCGCACCCCCAAGCCCACCCGCACCCGGATCGCCGTGCTGCTCACCGCACCGGTGCTCGGCGTGGGCCTGCTCGCCCCATCGGCCTTCGCGGACACGGCGCCGCCCGGCGAGAAGGTCGACAGCGCCACCGTCATCGACAGGACCTGCCGGCACGCGAGCGAGGACGCCGAGGACGGCCCGGGTCTGTCCTGCGAGAGGGACATCGCACCGCTCCTCTCGCGCCTCATCGGCCCTGGAAGCGGGCTCACCTGCCGGGAAACGTCCCCGACCGACATCGACTGCCGCCCCGAACAGTGACCGTTCACGCCTCCGCCACCGGCAAGGTCACCTCGAAGCGGCAGCCACCCGGGATGTTGCGGACGGCCGCCCGGCCCTGGTGCGCCTCCACGATCCCCCGCACGATCGCGAGCCCAAGTCCCGCCCCCGCAGGCGGAGTCCGGGCATGCGTACCCCGCCAGCCGGTGTCGAAGACGCGCGGCAGGTCCTCCTCCGGGATGCCTCCGCAGCCGTCCGTCACGGACAGGACGACACCCTCCGGCGAGCGCTCGGCGGCGACGGCGACCGTGCCGTCGGCCGGGGTGCGCCGGATCGCGTTGACCAGCAGGTTGCCCAGGACGCGGCTCATCTCCTTGCCGTCCACCTCCACCGGCACCGGCTCGACGCGGTCGCCGACGAGCCGCACGCCGTGCTCGCGCGCGAGGGCGTCCGCTCCGGACAGGGCGTCACCGACGAGGTCGTACAGCGAGATCCGGCTCGGGCTCAGCGCCAGCGCACCCGCGTGGATGCGGGAGAGCTCGAAGAGGTCGCCGACCATGCCATTGAGGCGCTCGACCTCCGTGCGGATCTGGCGGAGGTAGCGGTCGGGGTCGGTGGCGACGCCGTCCTCCAGGGCCTCGGACATGGCGCGCAGGCCGGCCAGCGGGGTGCGCAGGTCGTGGGAGATCCAGGCGACGAGTTCGCGCCGGGAGGACTCCAGGGCGCGCTCCCGCTCCCGGGACTCGGCGAGCTTGACGCTCGTCGCCTCCAACTCACGGCTGAGCGCGGCGAGTTCGGCGGCCGCCGGGCCCCGTGGTGAGGTGAAGTCGCCGCCGTCGCCGAAGGAGCGGGCTGCGAGCGCGAGGGCCCGGCTGCGGGCGACGACCCACCGGCCCAGCAGCAGGGCGGTGATCAGCGAGACCGCGGCGGCCATCGCGACGACCGTCGTCACCACCTTCAGGTCGTGCGCCGACAGGAACATCGCCCGGGCCACCGCGAGTGTGCCCGCGAGCATGGCGGCGACGCCGACGGCAGCGACTACGGCGAGGTGCAGAGCCAGCGAGCGCCGCCGGATCAGCAGCAGTACACACGCCCCGACCAGCCCGGCCGCTGCGGCACCGAGGAAGGCGAACAGGGCGATGAGGAGGTTGTCGCTCATGCTCACGCCTCCGCTTGCGAGCCGTCGAAGCGATAGCCGACGCCCCACACGGTCTGGATCAGCCGGGGTCTGCCCGGGTCGTCCTCGACCTTCCCCCGCAGGCGCCGCACATGGACGGTGACGGTCGACAGGTCGCCGAAGTCCCAGCCCCACACCTCGCGCATCAGGTCCTCGCGGCTGAAGACCCGGCCAGGATGCCGCAGGAAGAAGGCGAGCAGGTCGAACTCGCGGATGGTGAGGGCCAGTTCGGCCCCGCCTTTGAGGGCGCGGCGGGCCGCCGGATCGACGGAGAGCCCGGCCGCGCGCAGATGGCCGGCCGGCTCGGCCGGGCGGGTGCGGCGCAGTACGGACTCGACGCGCAGGACGAGTTCGCGGGGGCTGAACGGCTTGGTGACGTAGTCGTCGGCGCCGACCTCCAGACCGAGGATCCGGTCGTCCTCGTCACCGCGCGCGGTGAGCATGATGACCGGCACGGGCCCGTGCCCGCGCATCCGCCGGCACACCTCGAGGCCGTCCATGCCGGGCAGCATCAGGTCCAGCACGACGAGGTCGGGCCAGTGCGCGGCCGCCCGGGCGAGCGCGTCGGGGCCGTCGCCGGCCCGGTCGACGACGTATCCGGCCCGGTCGAGGTATCCGGTGACGACCTCGGCGACGGTGGGATCGTCGTCCACGACGAGCACCCGGGCGCCGGTCTGTCCGTGCTGCTGCTCCATGAAGCCAGCCTCGCACCGCGCACGCGCATACGCGGCCCATGGCATCCGACGTCCGTGTTTCGTAAGAAGCCGAAGTCCGATATGCCCCTTTCTCGCTCGTAGGGTGAGTGCCGTGACAACCCCTTCCGACGAAGACGCATCCTGCGAAAAGGACCCGGTCACGGCATCCGTGGACGTCGTGCTCCCCTGTCTCGACGAGGCCGGTGCCCTGCCCTGGGTCCTGGACCGCATCCCGTCCGGCTGGCGCGCGCTCGTGGTCGACAACGGCTCCACGGACGGCTCGGCGGACATCGCCCGGGCCCTCGGCGCGACCGTCGTGCAGGAGGAGCGGCGCGGCTTCGGTGCCGCCTGCCACACGGGCCTGGCCGCCGCCACGGCCGACATCGTCTGCTTCTGCGACTGCGACGCCTCGCTCGACCCCGGCGACCTGGTGCCGTTCGTGCAGCGGATCCTGGCCGGCGAGTCCGACCTGGTGCTGGGCCGGCGGCGCCCGCAGTCCCGCACCGCCTGGCCCGCGCACGCCCGCGCCGGCAACCTCGCGCTCTCCCGTCTGCTCCACCGCCGCACCGGCCTGCGGCTGCGCGACCTCGGCCCCCTGCGCGCCGCCCGCCGCGAGCCGTTGCTCGCCCTCGGCCTCACGGACCGGCGCAGCGGCTACCCCCTGCAGATGGTCGTCCGCGCCGCCGACGCGGGCTGGCGGATCGCCGAGTCCGACGTCCCGTACCGCCCGCGCACCGGCGCCTCCAAGGTGACCGGCACCTGGCGCGGCACATGGCAGGCGGTGCGGGACATGAGCCGCGTACTGGCCGAGCCGCCGGTCCAGGAAGGAGCCCGCCCGTGACCACGACCTTGCTGGTCATCGCGAAGGAGCCGCGGCCCGGGCGGGTCAAGACCCGGCTGACGCCGCCGTTCACGCCCGAGGAGGCCGCCGAGTTGGCGGCGGCCTCCCTCGCGGACACCCTGGACACGGTCGCGCGCACCCCGGCCGGCCGCCGGGTCCTGGTCCTGGAGGGCGAGCCGGGCGACTGGCTGCCGCCCGGTTTCGAGGTCGTACGGCAGTGCGCGGGCGGCCTGGACGAACGGCTGGCCGCCGCCTTCGCGCACTGCGACGGCCCGGCCCTCCTCATCGGCATGGACACCCCCCAGGTCACCCCCGACCTCCTCACCGTCGACTTCACCGACTGCGACGCGTACTTCGGCCCCGCGGAGGACGGCGGCTTCTGGGCGCTGGGCCTGGCGGCCCCGGACCCCGGGCTGTTGCGCGGCGTCCCGATGTCGACACCCCACACGGGCGCCGCCCAGCGCGCCCGGCTGACCGGACTACGGGTACGTGACCTGCCGCCACTGCGGGACGTCGACACGGCGTACGACGCCGAACTGGTCGCGAAGGCGGCACCGGGAGGCCGCTTCGCGACCGAGCTGGACCGACTCGCGGAGGCACGCCGATGAGCGGCACCACTGAGGTGGCGGCGCGGATCGGACGACAGCCGGGTACTCCGTCGGACAACGGCACCTGGTCCGCGGACCCCTACACCCGCGCCCTGCACACCGGCCGGGGCCCCCTGTTCCTGCGCCGCACCGACGGCTGGCTGCTACCACTGGAGATCGAGCGCTGGTGTGCCGAGGCAGACACTGCCGACCTCGAGGTACTGCGCCGCTGCGAGGGCCCGGTACTGGACGTCGGCTGCGGCCCCGGCCGCCTGGTCGCCGCCCTGAGCAGGTCGCCCTCAAGGGGCGCGGGGCTGTGTTCGACATGCGGCTGCCGCCGCGGGGGCGCGACCAGCCACGACGGCGCAGCAGACGACCGACGGCATCTCGCGGACCTGGGTATCGACGTCAGCGAAGCTGCCGTCACCCGCACCATCGCCCTCGGCGGCCACGCCCTGCTCCGCTCCGTCTTCGAACCGCTTCCCGCCGAAGGCAGCTGGGGCACCGCCCTCCTGATCGACGGCAACATCGGCATCGGCGGCGACCCGCAGACTCTGCTCGCCAGGATTTCCCAACTCCTCGCCCCCGGTGGCCTGTTGATCGCCGAGACCGCCCCCGAGCCGGACATCGACGAGCGGGTCCAGGTGCACGTCACCGACGCACGAGGGGCCCAGGGCAGCCCGTTTCCCTGGGCCCGGCTCGGCACATCCGCCCTGCTGCGGCACGCGCACCGCTGGCGTGCCGTCGATCAGTGGACGTCCGGCGGCCGCTGCTTCGTCGCCCTGCGCAGCCGTAGCACGAACAGCACCGCCGAGCCGCCGAACAGTGCGGCGGTCACGAGCAGCCAGCGGGTGAGGAAGCCGTCCGCGGACAGGGCGGTGGCGGAGGCGTAACGCCTCGTCACCTGCCCGCTGATCAGCGGGAACCAGACCAGCAGAAGCAGCAACGACAGCGCGGCCGGGACGCGGACGTACCCCACGTACGCCCGCCGCGTGCCGGCCGCCTTCACGAGCAGGCGGTCCGCCGCCGCGTAGAGCGGCAGCAGCACCAGGTCGTGGAGGAGCGCCGCCCCGACGATCCACAGGGCGACGCCGAACCAGTCGTCCGCCAGCAACCGCACACCGGCATAGGCGGCGAGCGCGAACGAGCAGACGAGCAGCAGGAGTTGAAGCGGGCTGCCGATCACGATCCGGGTCCGCATCACAGGTCTCCGAACGTCATCCGGGCCACCCACTTGGTGTTGAGCACACCGGGTGCCGCGGGCACGATGACCCGGGCCGGGTGGCCGTGGTCGGGGGTCAGGTCCTCGCCGTTGACGAAGAGCGCGAGCAGGGAGCGCGGGTCGGCGACCTGGTTGGCGCGCAGGGCGGCCCGGCGGAAGGCGCCGTGGCGTTGCAGCGACTCGACGAAGAGGTCCGGCGGATCGCCGTCGTACCCGACGAGGGCCGCGAGGTCCCGCAGCCGTACGCCTCTCCACCACTGGTCGGAGGTCGACCAGCCCTCGACGCAGGCGATGGGCAACGCCGAGCTGTGCAGGGGCAGCCGAAGCAGCTCGGCCCGGCTCAGCCGTACGGTCCCGCCCCGTCCCTTCACGACCAGCCGCCAAGCCTCCTCCCCGGTCTCGGCCGGCCGGATCCCGGCGTACGCGGCGGTCTTGTTGACCTGGAAGCCGCCGGGACCGTTTCCGGGGTCGCGACGGCCGTGCGGGGCGAGAAGCGCCGTCCGGCGCAGCCCGTCGAAGTCCTGCCCGACGGTCGTGCCGAACAGCAGCAGCGAGCCGCCCCCGACCAGCCCGAGGGCGCCGCGCCGGGAAACGGTGGGCGGATCGGGGTCCGGAGCCACCAACTCACTTGGCTCCTCCCGAAGTTGAGTGGGCCTGCGCATATGACGCAGATTGCGCAGGGCCATGGGTGTCTTCAGCACCGCGTGCGCGACGAAGGCGGCGAAGAACACCCAGGCGCCGTAGAAGTGCAGCGGGTAGAAGGAGCCCGGGAAGACATAGTCGAGCTGGACGTTCAGGATGCCGGTGACGAACTCGAACAGGCCGCCGCCGACCAGCAGCAGGAGCGAGATCCGCTCCAGGGCGTGAGCGAGGGAGCGGGCGGGCGGAAGGGTGAAGAGCTTCGGCACGACCGACCACAGCTTGGCCAGCAGGACGGGCACGAGCGTGATCCCGAGCGTGACGTGGGTGCCCTGGGTGAGCCGGTACAGCCAGTGCGGGTCGGTGGGCCAGGCGAAGAGGTAGAAGCCGAGGACGCCCTTGTCCGGGGTCTTGTCGTTGACCGGCGACAGGTCCGGGTTGTAGGCGGCGTACGACAGCAGTCCCGTCACGAACAGCACGGTGATCCCACCGAGCAGGACGACACCGAGCACCGAGGTGAACCAGGGACCGCGCAGCGGGCTGCGCCAGAAGGAGGGTGAGAAAGGGGTCCGTCGCATGCCCCGACCGTAGGTCCGAACCGCCCCGGGAACGGGCCTGCGAACCATGACGAAACTCTGACGTCTTCGCATGTCAGCCGTCCGGGCCAGGCCTGGCGGCCTAGCGTTTCCACGTGAACCGCGACCTCCTGCGTGACCTGTACGCGGCCGCGGCCGCCGCGCTGCTCGTCGTGGCGGCCGTTCTGATCGGCACCGGCATCGAGCACCGCGACGGCACCCTGCGCGTGAGCTGGCCTCCACTGCTGGCGACTTGGGACCCGCACATCGGCCCGGGCACTCCCGCCGCGATCACCGTCGCGGCCGCCGTGGTGGCCTACGGCCCGGCCCTCGCCGCCCGCCTGCCCTGGCGCCCCCTGCTGCTCGCGGCCTGGGCCACGGCACTGGCCTGGACATGGTCCCTCGCCCTGGTCGACGGCTGGTACCGGGGCGTCGCCGAGCAGCTGACGACCCGCAACGAGTACCTCCAGGTCATCGACCGCTTCCACGACATCCCCGGCACCCTGCGGGACTTCACCCACCACATCCTGATCGACTCCCCCGCCAACTGGCCCGCGCACGTCGCCGGCCACCCCCCGGGCGCCACCCTCACCTTCGTCCTCCTCGACCGGATCGGACTGACCGGCGGCGGCTGGGCGGGCGCCTTCGTCATCACCGTCGGCACCACGGCGACGGTCGCGGTCCTGGTCGCCGTACGCACACTCACCGACGAGCACCTGGCCCGCCGCGCAGCCCCCTTCCTTGCCCTGGCTCCGGCGGCGGTGTGGGTGGGAACCTCGGCCGACGGCTACTTCGCCGCGGTCGCCGCCTGGGCGGTGACACTGCTCGCCCTGGCGGTGACGGGCCACCACCCGCGACGGACCGGCTTCGCCGCGGGCCTCCTCTTCGGCCTGACCGCCTATCTCTCCTACGGCCTCACCCTCTTCGCCCTGATCGCCGCCACCGTCCTCCTGCTGGGCACCCGCCGCGCCCCTCCCCTGCCCTTCCTTCTCGCCGGACTCGCCGTGGTCCCGGCCGCGTTCACCGCTCTGGGCTTCAACTGGTGGGAGGCGTACCGCCTGTTGGTCACCCGCTACTACCAGGGCGCGGGCGGCGTCCGGCCCTACGGCTACTGGGTGTGGGCGAACCTGGCGTGCACGGTGTTCATCGTCGGCCCGGCGACGGCGGCAGGCCTGCGCCGCACCGGCACCACCCTCGCGAACCGCGCCCAGGCACCCGCCTTCCGCCTCGCCGTCCTCGTCACCGCCGCCCTGCTCGCCCTGCTCGTCGCGGACGCGTCCGGCATGAGCAAGGCGGAGACGGAACGCATCTGGCTCCCGTTCGCGATGTGGCTCCTGCCGAGCTGCGCGTTCCTGACGGGGGCGCGCGGCTGGCTGGCAGCACAGGCCGCACTTGCGCTGCTGGTCAACCACCTGTTGCTGACGGGCTGGTGACGGGCGTTCAGGAACTCGACGGAAGCGGCTGCTCCGTCCAGATCACCTTCCCGTACGGCGTGTACCGCGTCCCCCAGCGCTCGGTGAGCTGGGCGACCAGGAACAGGCCGCGGCCGCCCTCGTCCTCCGTACGGGCCCGGCGCAGGCGGGGGGAGGTGCTGCTGCCGTCGGAGACCTCGCAGATCAGGGCGCGGTCGCGCAGGAGGCGCAGCTGGACGGGTCCGGTGGCGTGGCGGATGGCGTTGGTGACGAGTTCGCTGGCGATCAGTTCGGTGGTGAAGGCGAGGCCGTCCAGGCCCCAGGCGGACAGTTGCCGGGTGACCGCGGTGCGGGCCCGGGAGACGACCGCCGGGTCGCTGGGCAGATCCCACTGGGCGACCCGTTCCGGGCCGAGGACATGCGTACGGGCGACAAGCAGGGCCACGTCGTCGCCGGGCCGGGACGGCAGCAGCGCGTCGAGGACCGCCTCGCAGGTGTCCTCGGGCGGGCGGCCGGGCACGGCGAGGACGGTGCGGAGGCGGTCCAGGCCGGAGTCGATGTCGCGCAGCCGGTCCTCGACCAACCCGTCGGTGTAGAGCACCAGCTGGCTGCCCTCGGCCAGTTCCAGCTCCACGGTCTCGAAGGGCACTCCGCCGAGGCCGAGGGGCGGCCCGGAGGGCAGGTCGACGAACTCGACGGTGCCGTCCGGCGCGACGACCGCGGGCAGGGGGTGCCCGGCGCGGGTGAGGGTGCAGCGCCGGGACACCGGATCGTAGACGGCGTAGAGGCAGGTCGCCCCGACTATGCCGGAGTCGGCCTGGGTGCTCTCCACCGCCCAGCCCTCGCCCCGGTCGAGCCGTCCGACCAGGTCGTCGAGGTGGGTGAGGAGGTCGTCCGGAGGGAGGTCCAGGGAGCAGAAGTTGTGGACCGCGGTGCGCAGGCGGCCCATGGTCGCGGCCGCGTGCAGGCCGTGGCCCACGACGTCGCCGACGACCAGCGCGACCCGGGCGCCGGACAGCGGGATCACGTCGAACCAGTCACCGCCGACGCCCGCCTGCGCGGGCAGATAGCGGTAGGCGACCTCGACGGCGCTCTGCTCGGGGCGGCCCTTGGGCAGCAGGCTGCGCTGCAGGGCGAGGGCGGTGTTGTGCTCGCGGGTGTAGCGGCGGGCGTTGTCGATGCAGATCGCCGCGCGGCCGACCAGCTCCTGGGCGAGGGAGAGATCGTCGTCCTCGAAGGCGGCGGGCCGTTCGGAGCGGTAGAAACTGACCACGCCGAGCGTGGTGCCGCGGGCCCGCAGCGGCACGGTGATCAGGGAGTGGACGCCCGCCGCGAGCACCCGTTCCATCCGCTCGGGGTCCTGCGCGATCCAGCCGCCCGCCTCGGCCAGGACGGGTTCCATGACCGACTGCGTGATCTCCAGGCTGCGCGCCTGCGGCGTGGACGGCACGTACTCGACGGTGTCGCCGACGTCGTACAGATTGGCGGGCTGCTTGCGTACGGCACGGATGGCCACCCGCCGCAGCGCGGACCCGCCGCCCAGCGTCTGCGGCTCCTCGCCGCGCAGCACCGCGTCCGGCAGGTCCACGGCGGCGAAGTCGGCGAACCGCGGCACGGCCACCTCGGCCAGCTCCTCCGCGGTGCGGGTGACGTCCAGCGTGGTCCCGATCCGCACCCCGGCGTCGTGCAGCAACTCCAGCCGCCTGCGCGCGAGTACGGCCAGCCGGCCCACCCCGGGCTCCCCGACGAGCAGCAGCCGGCTCTCGGCGCCGCCGAGGATGTCGCCGACGGTCTCGGCGGACTGCGGCGCCGGCAGCGGAGAGGGGGGAGGCGGCGGCGGTACGACGGTTCGTACGACGACCGGCGGTGTGGTGGTCGGGGTCGCGGGGGCTGCGGGGGTCGTGGGTGCTGCCGGGGTCGCCACCGGCACCGGCCCGGCGACCGGTGGCGACGTCCTCAGCTGGAGGCCGCTGAGCCGTGGCCCGCCGAGAATGCGTGCCTCGACCGCAGCGCCCGTCTCCCCCGCCGCGCCCATGACCTGACGGCGCAGCAGCGTGGCGATGCGGCCGCCGGACAGCGCGACCTCGTCGAGGGTGCGGTTCGGGGAGGCGATGAGCTCCTCGGCGCGCTCGCGCAGCACCGCCAGGTCGATCCGGCCGAGCTCGTCGCCGTCGCGCCCGTCGCCGTGACCCGGCGCCGGACGGCCGGACCGCCGGTACGCGGCGAGCAGTGCCTGCTCCCGCTGCGTGGCCTGGTCCAGCAGCCGGGCCTCGATGCTCCGTGCGGCCTCCCGGACCAGGCGCAGCATGGTGAGGTCGCCGTCGTCACGCAGACAGGTGAGGTCGAGCACGGCCTCGATGCGTCCGCTGAGGGGGTCGCGGACGGGGGCGCCCGCGCAGGCGAACGGCTGCAGGCAGTCGGCGAAGTGCTCACGCCCGACCACATAGATGGGGCCGCGCTCGGCGAGCGCGGTGCCCACGCCGTTGGTGCCGACCACCGGTTCGGAGGCGTCGTAGCCCGGGGCGAAGTTCACCTCGTCGAGCCGGTGGCGCAACTGCGGGTCGCCGCCGAGCCGCTGCACCATGCGCCCCTGTGCGTCGCACAGCGCGATCGCCATTCCCACCTCGGCCAGCGAGGCGGTCAGCCGCTGGAGCACCGGATCGGCCGCGCGCAGGAACCGTTCGTCCAGGGTCAGGTCCGGCGCGTAGGGGACCAGCAGCTGATGCGGTTCGAGCCCCGCGGAGCGACAGCGTTTCCAGGACTCCAGCACCGAGCCCCGGACGTCCGCCTCGACTCGCGCACCGGCCAGAAAACGTTCATGGGCATCGACGAGCCCGCCGATGTCGTCCCAGGCGACGGACAAGGACATCACTTCCCTCACCCGGAGGGGAGCCTCCAGGCGGTTTCACCCTAGACCCGCTGTGACCCACACCACAACATCGAACACTTGTGGGGCGCCGTCCCGTCGCGGCCGCCGCGCCGGCCCCCGCTCCGCGCCCGTCGCACGGCCCTTCCCAAAGATCCCGGCAAGGATCTATGTTACCGGTAACATCGCATCCCTCGGCCGCCCGGAGAAGCCCTGATGACCCGACCGCACCACCTGCGCGTCCCCGTCCCCTCCGCACCCCCGCTGACCGGCCATCTCCCCTTCGCCGACGCCCCCGGCGTCCCCGACCCGATCGAGGTGACGAGCCGCTGGCTGACCCGCGGCGGCCGCCCCTGGTTCCCGGTCTCCGGCGAGTTCCACTACTCCCGCCATCCGGCCGCCGCATGGTCGGAGGAGCTGCTGAAGATGAAGGCGGCCGGGGTGACGGCGGTCGCGAGCTATGTCATCTGGATCCACCACGAGGAGGCCGAGGGCCGCATCCGCTTCGACGGCGACCGCGCCCTGCGCCGCTTCGCCGAGCTGTGCGCCCGCCACGGCCTGGACTTCATCCCCCGCATCGGCCCCTGGTCGCACGCGGAGGTCAGGAACGGCGGCCTCCCCGACTGGCTGCTCGCCCGCGACTGCACACCCCGCACCGACGACCCCGGCTACCTGGAGCCCGTACGCACCTGGTTCGCGGCGATCGCCGAGCAGCTGCGCGGCCTCGACCGGGCGCACGGCGGCCCGATCGTCGCCGTCCAGATCGAGAACGAGCTCTACGACCAGCCCGGCCACCTGCTCACCCTGAAGCGCATGGCCCAGGCGGCCGGCCTGAGCGCGCCCCTGTGGACGTCGACGGCCTGGGGCGGAGTCCGGCTCCCGCCCGACGAACTGCTTCCGCTCTACGGCGGCTACACCGAGACCTTCTGGACCGAGGCGGACGGCGGCTGGCCCGACACCTGCCGCAAGCACTTCTTCTTCACCCACCAGCGCGACGACGAGGGCATCGGTGCGGACCTGCGCCCGACCACCGTCCGGGGCGGCGACCCGGACGCCTTCGCCGACCGATTCCCTTGGGCCACCTGCGAGTTGGGCGGCGGCATGGCGGTCTCCTACCACCGCAGGCCACGCGTGGACGCCGCCGACATCGGGGCGCTGGGCCTCACGAAGATCGGCTGCGGCTCGGTGTGGCAGGGCTACTACATGTTCCACGGCGGCACGAACCCGCGCGGCGAGCTGACCACCCTCCAGGAGTCCCACGCCACCGGCTACCCGAACGACCTGCCGATCCTGACGTACGACTTCCAGGCACCGCTCGGCGAGCACGGCCAGTACCGGCCCTCGTACCACGAACTCCGACTGCAGCACCTGCTGTTGGCGGAGTACGGCCATCGGATCGCGCCCATGGAGTCGGTCCTGCCGGAGCGTCGGCCGACCGGGCAGGACGACCGCGACACCCTGCGCTGGGCCGTGCGCGCCGACGCCACCTCGGGCTTCCTGTTCGTCAACAACCACCAGCCCCACGAGCCGCTGCCGGACCACCCGGACACGTCCTTCACCGTCGAACTCCCGGGCGTGGACCGGGCGTTGACGCTGCCGAGCACGCCGGTCACCGTCCCGCAGGGCGCCTACTTCTGCTGGCCGCTGCGGCTCGATGTCGCGGGTCTGCGGCTGGAGTGGGCCACCGCGCAGCCCGTGTGCACCGTGGATGTCGACGGCCGTACGGTCCTGGTACTGGCCGCCACCGACGGCATCGCTCCCGAACTCGCCCTGGACGCCGACACGTTGACGTCCGTGACCGCGCCCTCCGGAGCCGTCGCCCATGTCGACGGACGGGTCCTGGTCACCGGCCTGCGCCCCGGCACCGACGCACTGGTGGAGGTGGACACGGCGGACGGCGGGCGGGCCGGGCTGCTGGTGCTGGACGCGGCTACGGCTCGGACCCTGTACCGGGGCACGGCGTGGGGCGCCGAGCGGCTGGTGCTGTGCGCGGACGGTGTGGTCTTCGACGAGGAGGCGGACGAGGTGCGGGTGCACAGCCGCGCCGACCGGCCGTCGTTCGCGGTGCTGCCCGCTCCGGAGCGGGTGCCGGTGGTGGCCGGGGCGACGGCGGTGCGGGAGGCGGCCGACGGGGCGTTCACGCGCTACCTGGTGGAAGCCGGCGAGGCCCACGAAGTCCCGGAGGTGTCCGTCACCCTGACCCGGCCGGCCGGCGCACCGCCCGCGACCGCGACGGGCGTACTGGACCGGGCGAGCACCCCTGCGGACAAGTACTTCGACACGACGGCGGCGGAGTACCGCGTGGACGTACCGGAGGATCTCCCGCCGGGCACGCTCCTGCGGATCCGCTGGACCGGCGACGTGGCCCGCGCCTACACGGGAGACACCCTGGTCGCCGACCAGTTCCACTCGGGGCGGACCTGGGACATCGGCATCGACCGACTGCCCCCCGGCCCACTGCACCTGCGGGTACTCCCACTCGCCACCGACGCTCCGGTGTACGTGCCGGAGGGGGCGCGCGGGGGTACGGGGACGGCCGCGGTCGTGGGGGCCGAGTGGGTTGCCGTACGGACGTGGGCGGCGCGGGAGGACTGAATCGCGGGCCGCGGGCGTGCGGCCGGCGGGTCGCCGTGCAGACATGGCCGGTACGGGCGGACAGAGGCACCGGCCACGGGCGCGGGGCTGGCGGGTCGCCGCACGGACCTGGCCGGTACGGGCGGGCAGAGGCGCCAGCCGCGGGCGCGGGGCCGGTGGGGCGCCGCACGGACCTGGCCGGTACGGGCGGACAGAGGCACCGGCCACGGGCGCGGGGCTGGCGGGGCGCCGTGCAGACGTGGGCGGTACGGGAGGGCTGAGGCGCGGGCGGCGGGCGCGGGGCCGGTGGGGCGCCGCACGGACCTGGGCGGCGCGGGACAGCAGAGACACCGGCCCGAGCGCGGGCCGAGTAGGTCGTCGTGCAGACGTGGGCGGTACGGGAGGGCAGAGGCACCGGCCACAGGCCTGCGACCGGTGGGCGGCCAGACGGACGTAAGTAGCGCGGCAGGGCTGAGGCACCGGCCACGGGCGCGGGGCCGGTGGGGCGCCGCACGGACCTGGGCGGCGCGGGACAGCAGAGACACCGGCCGCGACGTGGGCGGTACGGAGGGCTGAGGCGCCGGCCTCGGGCGCGGCGGCCGAGCAGGTCAGCGTGCAGACGTAGGAGGTATGGGAGGGCTGAGGCACCAACCAGGGGCACGCGGCCCAGAGGGTCGCCGCACGGAAATGGCCGGTGCGGGAGGGCGGCGACCGCGGGCGGGGCGACGGCCCGGCACTCGACTCCCGGCCCACGGCCTACGGCCTACGGCTCCCAGCTTCCCGTCCACGGCCCCACAGCCCGCAGCCACAGCCCCACGACCCACAGCCCACAGCCCCACGGCCCAGAGCCCCACGGTCCACGGCCCACGGTCCCAGCCCCACGGCCCACAGCCCAGGACCCCCGGCTCCCGGCCCCCGGCTCCCGGCTCCCGGCTCCCGGCTCCCGGCTCCCGGCTCCCGGCTCCCGGCTCCCGGCTCCCGGCCTATGCTGTGGGCCCCGCCCGCCGAACACGATCCGCCGCTCACGACCCACTGATACACGTTCCACCGATCACGATCCGCCGAGGAAACCGCCGCCATGACCCCCAGCTCCGCCGACGGCCCCGCCCCCAAGGCGCGTCGGCGGCGGAACTTCGCCGGGGCGCGGCCCGTGATGGATGACGTGGCCCGGCTGGCCGGTGTCTCGAAGCAGACCGTCTCCCGGGTGCTGAACGACCATCCGTCCGTGCGGCCCGAGACGCGGGAGGCGGTCACGGCGGCCATGAGCTCCCTCGGTTACCGGCCCAGCCGCAGCGCGCGCTCGCTGGCCAGCGGCCGTACCCGGATGCTCGGCGTCATCTCCTTCGACGCCGCGCGCTACGGGCCCGCCTCCGTCCTCACGGCGATCAACACCGCGGCGCAGGACGCCGGTTACCTGGTGAGCTCCATCGCCCTGGACACGGCCGACCGGGAGACGGTCGTCCGGGCCGTGGACCGCCTGTCGGCCGAGGGCGCGGACGGCGTCATCGCGATCGCCCCGCAGCGGTGGGTGGGCCGGGCGCTCGCGGAGGCCGGGCTGGACACCCCGCTGGTGATCCTGGAGAACGACGTCGAGGGCGGCGCCTCGGTCGTCACCGCCGACTCGCGCACCGGCGCCCGCAAGGCCACCGAGCACCTGCTCGGCCTCGGCCACCGCACCGTCCACCACATCGCGGGCCCGCGCGGCTGGACCTCCGCCGACCAACGCGTGGCGAGCTGGCGCGAGACCCTGACGAGGGCGGGCGCCGAAATCCCCGAGCCCCTCTTCGGCGACTGGAGCGCGGACTCCGGTCACGAACTCGGCCGCCGGCTCGCCGAACGCCCCGACGTCACGGCGGTGTTCGCCTCCAACGACCAGATGGCACTGGGCGTCCTGCATGCCCTCCACGAGGCCGGCCGCTCCGTCCCCGGCGACGTCAGCGTGGTCGGCTACGACGACATCCCCGAGGCCGCGTACCTGCTGCCACCGCTCTCCACGGTCCGCACGGACTTCACCGAGATCGGCACCCGCTCCCTGCGCCTCCTGCTGAACCGCGTGGAGGGCGACACCGAGCCGGTACCCGTCGAGCCGCTCGTCCCGGTGGAACTGGTCGTGCGCCGCAGTAGCGGCCCTGCGCCCCATTGAATGCTCCATTCAGCATCTCTAGCATCACTTGGTGGATGCATTCACCCATGGCTCAGGAGAATCCATGTTCCCTGCCAGACGTCCATGGCGTCTCACGGCGGCCGCGCTGCTGCTGACCGCCGGTCTCACCGTCCCGACGATCTCGACGGCGGACGCCGCCCCCACCCCGCTGCCCCAGATATGGCCGACTCCGCGGCAGATCGATGCGAAGAGGGGCCAACTCCCCGTTCCCGAACGGATCGTGGAGATCGTCGGCCCGAAGACCGACCCCGCCGCCCGCCGCCTCGTCGAGTCCGTCCTGCGTGACGCCGGAGCCAGACGGATCACGACGGTGAACGCCGACGACAGCCCCCCATCGGCCGGCCTCACGGTCTACCTGGGCGGCCCCTCCGAAAACCCGGCCACCGCAAGGGCGTTGAAGCATTTGCACGCCAAGTCCCCGACCGGCCTGCCCTCCGGCGGCTACACCCTCGCCTCGGGCCGCAGCAACGGCCGCGCCCTCCTCGCCCTGTCCGGCGTCGACACCACGGGCACCTTCTACGCCGCCCAGACTCTGCGCCAACTGGTCACGGAAAAACACGAGTTGCCGACATCGACCGTACGGGACTGGCCGACCGCGGCCCTGCGCGGAGTGGTCGAGGGCTTCTACGGCACCCCCTGGACCCACGCCGAACGCCTCAACCAGCTTGATTTCTACGGCCGTACAAAACAGAACGTCTACGTCTACTCCCCCAAGGACGACGCCTACCTCCGCGCCCAGTGGCGCGACGAATACCCGCCCGCGGAACTCGCGAAGCTCAAGGAACTGGTCGACCGCGCAGACGCCAACCACGTCCGCTTCACCTACGCCCTCTCCCCCGGCCTGTCGGTCTGCTACTCCTCCGAGTCCGACATCGCCGCCCTCACCCGCAAGTTCGACTCGCTCTACGACATCGGCGTGCGGTCGTTCGCGATCCCGCTGGACGACATCAGCTACACGAAGTGGAACTGCGACTCCGACGAGAAGGAGTTCGGCACCGGCGGAGGAGCGGCGGGCGCGGCCCAGGCGCATCTGCTCAACCGGGTCTGGCAGGACTTCTCCGCCCGCCACACGGGCCTGCAGCCCCTGGAGATGGTCCCCACCGAGTACTCCGACCTCGCCGACTCCCCGTACAAGAAGGCCCTGCGCGAGCAGCTCGACCCGTCCGTGGTCGTGGAGTGGACCGGCGTCGGCGTGATCGCGCCGACCATCACCACCGAGCAGCTGAAGCAGGCCCGCGCGGTGTACGGCCACCCGATCCTGGTCTGGGACAACTACCCGGTGAACGACTACGTCACGAGCCGTCTCCTCCTCGGTCCGTACACCGGCCGCGAACCGGGCGTCGCGAGCGAGGCGGTCGGCGTGACCGTCAATCCGATGATCCAGGGCGAGGCCAGCCGCATCGCCCTGTTCACCTCGGCCGCCTACCTCTGGAACCCGGACGCCTACAACCCGCGCACCGCCTTCCCGGCCGCCGTCCGCGACCTCGCCGGACCCCAGGCGGCGAAGTGGCTGCGCATCTTCGCCGAGAACAACTACTCGTCCCAGCTGGACGCGACCGAATCCCCCACGCTCACAAAGCTCATCGCGGCCTTCCGCAAGGCATACGACGACAACAGCGGCCTCGGCCAGGCATCCGCGGCACTCTCCTCGTACTTCGCCGACATGGCGGCCACGCCCGCCGAGTTGCGCGCCCACCTCTCCAACTCCGCCTTCCTGGACGAGACTTCGGCCTGGCTGGACAAGCTCGGCCGCTACGGCACCGCGGGACAGACGGCCGTGGACCTGTTGCTGGCGAGCAAGAAGGGCGACACCGAAGCCGTCTCGACGTACTGGAACCGCCTCAAGTCCGAGCGCAAGGAGCTCGACGCGATACCGCAGCAGGTCTCGCCGGGTGTGATGGACCAGTTCCTCTACCGGACGATGCTGGATTCGGCCCCCGACCCGGGCGTCGACGCCTCCTTCGCCCCGGGCTCCCTCAGCCTGAAGCCGGGCGCGACCGAGACCCTCACCCTCGGCCTCTCCGACCGGCGCTCCACCGCCGCCCGCACGGTCTCCTGGAAGCTCGACGTGTCCGACGGCGTCACCGCCTCGCCCACCGGGGGCACGGTCACCGTCCCGGCGGGCGGCAGCGCCTCGGCCACCGTCGAGGTCACCGCCGGGACGACACAGGGCGTCCATTCCCTCGTCGTGTCCGGCACCGGCATCCTCTCCCGGGCGCTCCCGGTCCGGGTCACCGACGGCACGAACACGTCCAGGGCACTGACCGCCAACTTCAGCGGCGCATCGGTCAGTTCGATCGACCTGGCCTCCGGCGAGAGCACCGCCATCACGGTCGGCGCCAACCCGGGCGAGGTGGTCGCCAGCTCCGACGGCCGCACCGCGTACGCCGCCGACCAGGGCTCCAACACGGTCAGCGTGATCGACGTGGCCGCCGGCAAGGTGACCGCCACGGTCCCCGTGGGCCGCGTCCCGGCCGGACTGGCCCTCACGCCGGACGGCCGTACGCTCTGGGTCGCCAACTACACGGACGGCACGGTCCAGCCGATCGACACGGGCACCTTGAAAACGGGCACACCCGTGACCGTCGGATCCGGCCCCGAGAACATGGCGATCACACCCGACGGCAAGACGCTCTACGTGGCGAACATCCACGACAACACGGTCTCGCCGGTCGACCTCACCACCGCAAAGGCCGAGACCGCGGTCCCGGTCGGCCCCAACCCCTTCAACGTCGTCGCCGCCCCAGACGGCAAGAGGGTGTACGTCTCCAACTCCGGCGGCTCGACGGTCACCCCGATCGACACGGCAACGAACGACACCGAACCAACACTGCTCGTCACAGGCCAGGCCTACGGCCTGGCCCTCTCACCGGACGGCCGCACCCTGTGGGTGAGCCCGAGCAACGGCGACACGGTCACACCGGTGGACACGGTGACCGGCGCACCCGCCAAGACCATCACGGTCGGCAAGTCGGCCTTCGACGTAACCCTGAACTGGAACGGCACCAAGGCCTACGTCACAACGGCCGACGCAAACGCCCTGGTACCGATCGACGTGGCATCGGAGACAGCAGAGGCACCCCTCACCACCGGCGCCTATCCACTAGCGGTGGCCACAACGCCCTAAGGGGCGCGGGGCTGTATCGATTTGCGGCTCCGCCGCGTGGGCGCGACAAGCCCCCACCGGCCCGCAGGTACTCAACTAGCGGTACGCCGAATCCGTCCGGCGTACCGCTTCTCCAACTCCAAGTTGCCCTCAAACCCACCAGGCACATTGGCCGAGACATAGACCGGCGGCCGATCACCGGACTCGAGCAGCAGCCTCGACGCCTCGGCGACAGCCATCTGCACCAACATCACACCGGTGAGCGTGGACAAGGCACACACCGCACCTCCACCGGGCAGCTCCAGCAGCGCATCCCCCCGCGGAGCCCGGTTGTCGAGCACGACGTCGGCGATGTCGACAAGCTTCTTCCCGCTCGGATGCCCGGCCGGGACAGCCCGGGTATGGGTGAGCGAGGTGATACCCAGAACCCGGTGACCATGCTCCTTCGCACGCAGCGCCATCTCCACGATGACGTTGTTGACACCGGAGTTGGAGATGATGACGAAGAGATCCTGGGCGTGCGGACCGGCGAGGTCGTAGAGGCGGCCGGCCACCCCGGGCTCGCGCTCCAGGAGCGGATCGTCGAGGACGCTCGGGGCGTCACCGCCGTACAGGACGAGGTCGGCGATCTGGAGCCGATTGGTCGGCACCAGCCCACCCGCCCGCCCGGCGACTTCGAGGACCATCGCCTGGGAGTGCCCGGTGCCGAACGCCTGGATCACGCCGTCGGCGCGGACGCAGTCGGCGATCAGTTCGGCGGCGCCCGCCACCTCGGAGTGTGCGGAGGCGGTGATGTCCTGGAGGACGGCCAGGCTCTCCCGCGCGAAGCCCTCGGCGCTCACGGACTCGACGGACACGCGACACTCCCCACTGGTGGATTGAACCACCCCGTACGACTTCACAGGTGAATCAATAAAACACATGGTCCATGCAGCGAGCAATGCGCGGGGCATGGCCCGTTCCGGACGGCCGCGATGTGGTCCTGGTATTCAATCCAAGCCTCAAGCGGTGGCTGGTACCTTCTCCTCATGCCCTCGACGGACGTCACCACACTGATCCGCACCGAGCTGCCGCGGCTGGCCGGATCCCTACGGAAGGTCGGCGAGCTGATCCTGGAGGATCCGGCCGCCGTCACCCACTGTTCGGCCGCCGAGCTGGGCCGCCGTACGGGCACCTCGCAGGCGACGGTGACCCGTTTCTGCCGTGCCATAGGGCTCGACTCCTACCAGCATCTGCTGATCGAACTGGCCCAGGAGCGCGGCCGCGGCGAGGTCTCCGAGTGGGGCTCCACCGAGATCGACACGGACATCTCGCCGGACGACAGCCTGGAGCGGGTCGTCCAGGTCGTCGGGGTCGCGGACCTGCGCGCGATCCAGCAGACCATCGACCGCATCGACCTGGACGCGCTCGAACGTGCGGCCCAGGCCCTGGCCAAGGCCCGCCGTATCGACGTCTACGGCGTCGGCGGCAGCGGCGCGGTGGCGCAGGAGACGGAGACCCGGCTGTTCCGTATCGGCTGCGCGGTCCGCGGCTGGACCGAGGTGCACGGGGCGGCCACCTCCGCGGCCCTGCTCACCCCGGCCGACGTGGCCATCGGCATCTCCCACTCGGGGGCCACCCGGGAGACCCTCGAACCGTTCGAGATGGCCAAGGAGCGCGGCGCCACCGCCATCGCCATCACCACTGACCCGCGCTCACCGCTCGCCAGGGCCGCCGACGTCCGACTCATCTCGGCCACCTCGGAGACCAGCTTCCGCACGGGCAGCATCGGCGGCCGGCACTCCGTCCTGATGCTCGTCGACTGCCTCTACGTCCGGGTCGCGCAGCTCTCCTACCAGCGCGCGAGCGCCTCTCTGGCGCTGACCGACCACATCACCCCGCAGCATGCGGTGAAGTCGCGCCGGACGAGGTGAACAAGTCCTCGCCTGCAGGGATGCCTGCACGCATTCTGCATGGATGAACCACCGAAGAAACATGAAGATGGTTGTTTGAATCATCCCGGCGATGCCAGGATGGGGTCTCCGCCGAGCATCCTCGTAGGAGACCCATGCGCGTCACCTCTGCCGAGTCGACCGAGCTCTTCGTCGGGACGACCGAGCACCCCCACCAGGTGATGGCCGTCGAACTGAGCCACACCCCGGGCCGCACGGTCCGCCTCACCGTCGACGGCCCGGGCGTCTCCGGCACGACGGACGCCACCACCGGCGACGACGGGACCGTATGCGCCGAGATACCCGTGACCTGCGATCTCGCACCGGGCGAGCACCGCGAGGTCACGGTCACGGCGGCCGACGGGACCGACACGGACCGGCTCACGGCCGGCTTCACGGCCGCCGAGCCCGGCTGGACCATGTTCATGGTCAGCCACTTCCACTACGACCCCGTCTGGTGGAACACCCAGGCCGCCTACACCGAGACCTGGGACGTCGCCGACGACCCGGCCGCCACCGGCCTGCCGGCCCGCACCTTCGACTCGCGCGGCCAGTCCGGGATGAGCCTGGTCCGCGCCCACTGCGACCTGGCCCGCCGCGACCCGGCGTACACCTTCGTGCTCGCGGAGGTCGACTACCTCAAGCCGTACTGGGACGCCTTCCCGGAGGAGCGCGCCTTCCTGCGCGAGCTGATGCGCACCGGCCGCATCGAGATCATGGGCGGCACCTACAACGAGCCGAACACCAACCTCACCGGCGCCGAGGCGACCATACGCAATGCGCTGTACGGCGACGGGTTCCAGCGCGGGATCATGGGCGGTTCGCCGGAGACGGCCTGGCAGCTGGACGCGTTCGGGCACGATCCGCAGTTCCCGGGGCTGATGGCGGACGCGGGCATCAGCTCCAGCTCGTGGGCGCGCGGACCGTTCCACCAGTGGGGGCCGACGCTCTCGGTGTTCGGGGAGGAGCCGCGCGATCCCCAACGCATGCAGTTCCCGGCCGAGTTCAGCTGGATCGCCCCGTCGGGGCGCGGGCTGCTGACCGCCTACATGGTCAATCACTACGGTGCCGGCTGGGCGATCGACAACGCGCCCACCCTCCCCGAGGCGGAGGCGGCCGCGCTCAAGCTCTTCAGGGGCCTGAAGAAGGTCGCGCTCACGCGCAACGTGCTGCTCCCGGTCGGCGGCGACTACGCGCCGCCGTGCCGCTGGGTGATGGCCATCCACCGAGACTGGAACGAGCGGTACGTCTGGCCGCGGTTCGTCAGCGGCATCCCGCGCGACTTCTTCGCCGCCGTCCGCGCCCAGCTCGACGCCGAGGGCCGCAAGGCCTCCCCGCAGACGCGGGACATGAACCCGGTCTACACCGGCAAGGACGTCTCCTACATCGACACCAAGCAGGCCCAGCGGTACGGCGAGACGCTCCTCGCCGACGCGGAGGCCTGGGCGACGCTCGCCTCGCTGGTCACCGGGCACCCCTATCCGGACGCGGCGCTCGACAAGGCCTGGCGTCAGCTGATCTACGGTGCCCACCACGACGCCATCACCGGCTCCGAGTCGGACCAGGTCTACATCGACCTGATGACGGGCTGGCGCGAACTGTACGACCTCGCCGAGACCGTGCACACCGACGCGACCCAGGCGCTCGCCGACCACGTGACGCCGGGCGACGGCGCCGACCTGGTCGTCTTCAACTCCGCGACCTGGGAGCGGACGGATGTGCTGACGGTCGACGACCCGGGTCTGGTGCCCCTCGGTCTGCCCGCCGTTCGGGAGGACGGTCAACTGCACGTCGTCGTACCGGAGTTGCCGGGCATGGGCCTCAAGGCCCTCCCGCTCGGGGAGGGTTCGGCCCCCGAGTGGGCACCCGGCGAGGGCCTCACCATCCGCAACGAGTTCTACGAGGTGACGGTCGACCCTTCGCGCGGCGGCGGCGTCAGCAGCCTGCGCGCGCTCGCCGAGGGCGGCCGCGAGCTGCTGCGCCCCGGGGACATCGGCAACGAGCTGGTCGTCCAGGAGGAGTACCCGCGGCACCCGCGCTTCGGCGAGGGCCCCTGGCACCTCACACCGACCGGCACCACCGCGGCCCGCAGCCGTGACGTGCCGGCCGACATCGATGTCGATCACTCGCCGGCCGGATCGCGGATCACCGTCCGCGCGGACCTCGGGCTCTTCCGGTACACGCAGAGGCTGACCCTGTGGAAGGGCATCGACCGCCTCGACGTGACCACCACCGTCGACGGTTACGACGGCGCCGACCGGCTGATCCGGGTCCGCTGGCCCTCCGACGTGCAGGGCGGGCTGCCGGTGCACGAGGTGGCGGACGCGGTGATCGGGCGCGGGTTCGGGTTCGTGGACGTGGACAGCGAGCAGTTCCCGTGGACGCTGGACAACCCGGCCAACACCTGGTTCGGGCTCGGCTCGACGGCACGGGTCGAACTGCGCGGTGACACGGGGGAGTTGATCGGCCGACGGTCGATCGGAGTCGCCGAGCTCGTGTACTCCGGCTGGGACGAGGCCGGTGAGCTCGGCACCGCGCTCGCGGCGGCCCTCGTGCGCGCCGGGGTCACGGCGACCTCGACGATCTCCGGCGGGCCGCGCTACGGCGACCTGGAGGTCGACTCCAACCTCCCCGACATCCGGATCGCCGTCGGCGGCCCGGACCGCAACTCCCTGGTCGCCGAGGCGCTCGGCTGGGACCCGGCGGCGGCCCGCGAACTCCGGCGCCGGCTGGCCGAGGGCGACGTGGCGGCCGTCTGGGTCGCGCCGCGTGCCTCGCTGCGCGAGGAGTGGGTGCCCGGGGCCGATCTGCGGGACCTGGAGCGGCTGCCGCTGCTGGTGGTCGCGGGCGCCGACGCCGAGGGCGACGCGAAGGCGGTCGACGCGCTGATCGCCGACCTGGACGACGCGACCGTCACGGCCACGGCGGCGGGCGGCGGCGAGGCGCTGCCACCGGGCGACGCCTGGGACGGGCGCGGCTTCGCCGTCCTCAACCGGGGCACCCCGGGCTGTGTCGTCACCTCTTCCGGCGACCTCTACATGTCCCTGATGCGCTCCTGCACGGGCTGGCCGTCCGGCATCTGGGTCGACCCGCCCCGCCGCACGGCCCCCGACGGCTCGGCGTTCCAGCTCCAACGCTGGTCCCACACCTTCGAGTACGCGGTGGTCGCGGGCGAGGGCGACTGGCGCGAGCAGCAACTGCCGCGCGTGGGACATGAGTTCAACCATCCACTGAGCGCGCGAATACGCGGGCACGCGGAATCGCCCTCCCTGCCACGAAAGTCGGCCCTGCTCACCGTGGAGCCGGCGGGCGAGGTCCTGCTCGACGCCCTCAAGCCCGCCGGGTCGCCGCTCGCCCGCGGCAGCGTGGCGCCCGCCGATCCCGAGCGCGGTGTCGTCGTACGGATGCACGAGGTCAACGGGCGTCCGGTGCGGGCGCGGGTGCGCGGGCCGAAGGAGTGGGTGCGGGGCGCCCGCGCGGACGTGCTGGAGACGCCCGGAGAGGCGCTGGCGCCCGACGGGCAGGGGGCGCTCGACGTCGGCCTGACCGGCTTCGAGGTGGCGACGCTCCTCGCCACTCCGCCCGAGGGGACCAGGCCGCCGTACCACCCCGGAGTCGCCGCCCACGAGCCCGCGCAGCCCGTCCACACCCGCTACTGGCTGCACAACTCCGGCCCGGCACCGCGCGGCAACATGCCGGTGACCGCCTACGTCTCCCCGACCACGCTGACCGCCGCCGGCGGACCGGTCGGCGCGACGGTCCGGATCGCCTCGGAGCTGACCGACGCGCCCGTCTCCGGCACCGTGGCCATCGGCGTCCCGCCCGGCTGGCGGGCCGAGCCCGCCGAGGTGCCGTACGCACTGGGCCCCGGCGGCTTCACACTCGGCGAGGTCACGGTGACTCCGCCCGATCAGGCCCCACCCGGTCGGCACTGGCTGACCGCCCGTCTGACCTACGAGGGGCAGACGTACGAGGATGTCGTGGCGCTCGACGTTCCGGGCGAGCGCCACGCAGCACCAACTCTCACCGCCGACCTGGGAGTTGAACAGATCAGCGTGCGCAGGGGCGAGCGGGCCCGCGTCCCGGTGACCCTGTGCAACAGCACCCTCGGCCCGGTCAACGGCACCCTGTGGACCGTGTCCTCCTGGCACACGTGGGGAGGCGTCGACCCGGGCTGCCAGGGCTTCACCGTGGCCGCCGGGGAACAGCTCGACGTCTTCGTCGACGTGGACGGCAGCGCGATCGAACCGGGCTCGTACTGGCTGATGGCGAAGATCGCCTGGCACGGCCGGGTCGCCTACACGGAGGCGATCGTGCTGGAGGTGACGGAATGAGGGAGCACGCGGCCGTGGTGCGGGGCGAAGCGGTCCCGAGACACCGCGTGGACGCGCTGCTGAAGGCCGTACCGGCCCGGGACCGGGAGACGCGCCCGGAGTCCCTCGCGCGGGCCGAGCGGCAGCGGCGGCGCTGGGCCACGCAGGTGGTCGTCGCCGACGAACTCGCCCGCCGAACCTGCGAGGAACAGGGCCTGGCACCGCCGGAAGAGGTGTCCCCCTCCCAGGTGCTGGAAGTCGCCGGCACCGACGTCGCGGACATGGGCAGCATCGTCGCCGCAACCCTCGCCCACTCCCCCGCCGCCCGCCTGCTGCTGACCGAGCTGGAGAAGCAGCAGGAGGTACCCGAGGCCGCCGTGAAGGACTACTACGACCGCAACCGGGACCGCTACCTGACCCCGGACGCTCTACGGCGCGGAGTGGACCCGTTCGGCCGACCCGCCCCCGCGGACTTCCTGCCGTACGAGCAGGCCCGCGAGGGCATCGCACGCGAGCTCCGGCGGGCGGCGGGCCGTCGCGCCTTCTTCGACTGGTTCGACCAGGCTCGGGCCTCCGTGGTGTACGCCGCCGGCCACGAGCACCCCGGCGACCCCTCACACCCGGACCACGAACACCGCCACTGAACACGGGCGGAACCGAAACGCAACACGGCAACCCATTGACCTCCGATGAATTCTGGTCCACCTTTTCATCAATCGGAGTCGAAGTTGGTTGATTGAACCAGCCACTCGGCTGGTCCCAGGAGGGTGGACATGCGCGCTGGAAGACTCACCGCATCCGTGGCGGGAATCATCGCCCTGACGCTCACGGCGGCCGGCTGCGGCCTGTCCGGCAGCTCCGGCGACGGGGACAGCACCGCCGGGGGCTGCAAGGTCGACAAGGGCAACGTCGGCTCCGGGAAGCTGACGGGAGACGTCAAGGGACAGATCACCTTCCAGACGACGAACCTGAAGAAGGACTTCGGGGACTTCTTCAACGGGGTGATCAAGTCCTTCGAGAAGGCCCATCCCGGCGCCAAGGTCAAGTGGATCGACGATCCCGGCGACAACACCTTCACCCAGCGCACGGTCGCCGACGCCCAGGCCTGTACGTTGCCGGACGTCATCAACATCAACGCCCCGACCGCGACCGCCCTCACCAAGGCCGGCTACCTGCTCGACCTGAGCGTGAAGGACCCGGACGTCGCGGGGCCCTTCGTCCCGTCGTTCTGGAAGTCCGCCACCTTCAAGGACGCCTCGGGCAAGGCGATCCACACCACGCTCCCCTGGTACACCGGCGGCGTCCTGCTGACGTACAACAAGGACCTGCTGGACAAGGCGGGCATCGACCCGGCGAAGCCGCCGACGACGTTGTTCGGGCTGTTCGCCGACTACGAGAAGATCGCCAAGGCCGGCAAGGGCAAGTTCTACGCGACGATGGCCAACCCGATCTGGCGCATCCCGGCCGACTTCGACCAGATGAACATCAAGGTCCTGTCCGCCGACGGCAAGTCCGCAGTCTTCGCGGACGACCCGCGGACCGTGCAGTGGGTCAGCTGGATGGCGAAGCTGTACAAGGAGGGCGCGATGCCGAAGGACTCGCTGTCCTCCAGCAACGACCCCTCCACGCTGTACAGCCAGGGCAAGGTGGCCTACGGCTCGACGAACCCGAGCTTCGTACGCTTCGTGAAGCAGAACAGCCCGTCCGTCTACGCGAAGACGGCCGTCGGCCAGCAGCCCTACGACGCACTCGGCCGCGCCTCCGCCGGCGCCCCGCAGTACATCTCGGTCGCCGCGACCAGCAAGCACGCGCCGGTGGCCCTGGCGTTCGCCGAGTTCCTCACCAACGCCGAGAACCAGACGGCCTGGTGCAAGGACCCGAACGTGGTGATCTTCCCGACCACCACGGACTCGTTGAACGATCCGTTCTTCCAGAACGTCACCGGGAGCGACCCGTTCTCCCAGGCCCGCAAGCTCGTCGCCGACCAGCTCAAGACGGCCGACACCAACCAGACCAACCTCTCGCCGGCCGTGCAGAACGCCATCGTCGCGCAGGTGCAGCTGGCCATGCAGGGCAAGAAGAGCCCCGAGCAGGCCGTGAAGGACGCCCAGGCGAAGGCCGACGAGCTGCTGAAGCAGGCGGGCTGAGCGTGGCGACCGAGACCGCGAAGCCGGTGTCCGTGCCCGGTACGGAGCGCAACTCCTCCGTGCCGGGCACGGCCCCGTCCCGTATCCGCCGTATCGCCCGGGCTCTGCTGCCGGGCCCCGCTCCGGGCGCCAACGGAGCGGCGCTGTACCGCCGTTGGTGGCTGCCCTGGCTGTGGACCGCGCCCGCGATCGTGTGCGCGGTGGTGTTCGGGGTGTTCCCGTTCCTCAACACGGTCCTGCTGTCGTTCACCAACGCCAAGCCGCTGGGCGGCGCCGCGAGCTTCGTCGGGCTGGACAACTACACCCGGATGCTGGACGACTCGGACTTCTGGCTGGCAACACGCAACAGCCTGCTCTACGCCGTCATAGTCGTCCCGCTGATGGTGCTGCTGCCGCTGATGCTGGCCGTGCTGGTGGAGAAGAACCTGCCCGGCATCGGCTTCTTCCGCTCCGCCTTCTACACCCCCGTGCTCGCCTCCAGCGTGGTCGTGGGTCTGAGCTGGCAGTGGCTGCTGGCGGACGACGGACTGGTCAACACCTGGCTGCAGAAAGCCCATTTGATCAAGTCGGCCATTCCGTTCCTGTCCGACTCGTGGCTGATCCTGCTGTCCGCGATGGGCCTCACCCTCTGGAAGGGCCTCGGCTGGTACATGATCTTCTATCTGGCCGCCCTCGGGAACGTCCCGAAGGAGCTCCACGAGGCGGCGCAGATGGACGGCGCCGGCGCGGTCCGCCGCTTCTGGCACATCACCGTGCCGGGCGTGCGGCACGCCATGATGCTGGTCGGCACGCTCACCGGCATCGGCTCCCTGCGCGTCTTCACCGAGATCTACATGCTGGGCAGTTCGACGGGCGGCCCCGGCGGCGCCGACCGCACCCTGCCCTTCTACATCCGCGACGTCGGCCTGGATCCGCTCACCGGCAACGCCGGTTACGGCTCCGCGGTCAGCGTCGCCCTGTTCGTGCTGACCCTCGGCCTGACCCTGCTGGCGCAGCGCATGACGAAGGAGGACGAGGCATGACGACCGCCGTCGAGAAGCCCCGGCGCCTGATGCCGCGCTGGCGGGACTACGGCCGCCCCCGCGAACTCGTCGTCCGCTACCTGCTGTTGCTGTTCGTGCTCGGCATCACGGTCGGCCCGCTGGTCTGGCAGTTCCTGGCCTCGCTGAAGGGCGTCGGCGAGGACGTCTTCGGCGCGAACGCCTCCCTGCTGCCGCACCACCCGACCCTGCGCGCGTACCGGCAGGTCTTCGACCAGGTGCCGGTGGCCACGTACATCCGCAACAGCGTGATCGTGGTCGTCCTGTCGATCGTCAGCCAGCTGGTGTTCTCCACCACGGCCGGCTACATGCTCTCCAAGCCCGGCTGGAAGGGCCGCAAGGCGGTCTGGGTGGTGCTGGTCGCCTCCATGATGTTCCCCTTCGAGTCGATCATGGTGTCGCTGTTCCTGAGCATCCGCGACCTGGGCCTGGTCGACAACCTGGTGGGCGTGTGGCTGCCGGGCTTCGTCGGTGCCATCAACGTCCTGCTGATGCGCGGCGCGTTCCTCGCGGTCCCGCGCGAGATCGAGGACTCGGCGATGCTCGACGGGGCGGGCGAGTGGCAGCGCTTCCGCTACCTCTATCTGCCCTCCGCCTGGGGCGCGATCATGGTGGTCACCATCAACACCTTCATCAGCGCCTGGGACGACTTCCTCTGGCCGCTGATCGTGCTCCGCTCGGAGAGCCACATGACGCTGACGCTGGGCCTGTCCCGGCTGCAGAGCTCGTCGTTCGGCTACGACCAGCGGGTGGTCATGGCCGGTTCGGTGATCTCCGTGATCCCGGTGCTGGTGCTGTTCGTGATCACCCAGCGGTGGTTCTACCGGGGCGTCTCGGCGGGGGCCGTCAAGCTCTGAGATCCAGCAGGACGGGTACGGCGGTGAGCGCGGCCCGAGCGGACTCCGCGACCCTGATCTCCACGGTCCTGGTCCCGGCGAGTCGGTCCCTGTCGAGCGGCAGGGCGACCGTACGGCACTCGCCGGGCACCAGGTCGACACCCTCGAACCCGAACAGTTCGAGGGTGCGCGGCCATGTGGAGGTGATCAGCCGCCGCACATAGACCTGCACGACCGAACGCCCGCGCCGCACTCCGGTGTTGGTGACATCGACGGTGACGGTCCGCCCGTCCGTGCCCGGCGTTCCGTACTCGAAGCTCGTGTACGACAGCCCGTGCCCGAAGGAGTGCAGCGGCTCGGCGGTCTCGTCCACGTAGCCCCCGTACTCGGTGTCCTTGTGGTTGTAGTGGACGGGGAGTTGGGCCGCCGAACGCGGGACGGAGACGGGGAGCCGGCCGGAGGGTTCGGAGTGTCCGAGGAGCACTTCGGCGATGGCGTCGCCGCCCCACGGGCCCGGGTACCAGGCGGTGAGCACGGCGGCCGCCGTGTCGGGCACGACGTGCGGGCGGCCCTGCAGCAGCACGACCACCGTCGGCGTGCCGGTCGCGACGACGGCGTCCAGCAGCGCGTACTGCGCCGCGCCCAGCCGCAGCCCGGCGAGGTCGACGCCCTCGCCGCAGCTCATCTCGGATACCGCCGAGACCGCGGCCCCGTTGGCGGCGAAGTCCGTCTCGGGCGTACGGGCGCTGCTGCCGCCCAGCACCAGCACGGCGAGATCGGAGGCGGCGGCCGCGGCGATCGCCTCGGGGATGCCGGAGAGGTCGTCGCCGGTGAGCGCGCAGCCGCGGGCGTGCCGGATGTCGGTGCCGGGCGGGGCGAGCCTGCGCAGCCCGTCGAGCACACTGCTGCCGGTGCCGGGGCGCTGCGGGGCGGTGTAGTCGCCCAACTGGTGGGCGGTGGTGGCGGAGTGGGGTCCGAGGACGGCGATACGGGCGACGGCCGACGCGATGGGAAGAGTGTCGTCGCTGTTGCGGAGAAGGGTGACGGACGCCCTGGCGAGATCGGCGCTCAGGGCCCGGCCCTGCCGGGGTGAGGGCAACTTCCCTGCGCTGTAAGGCCGTTCGAAGAGACCGAGGCGGAACTTGAGGCGCAGGACGCGGGCGACGGCGGCATCAAGGGCGGACTCCTCGACGAGCCCGCGCTCCACCGCAGCCTCGAGATGTGTGAAGCCCTCGTCCCAAAGGCTCAGATCCACCCCGGAGTTGAGGGCGAGGGCGCCCGCGGAGACCTTGTCTCCGGTGATGCGGGCCAGGCGGTCCACGGCGAGACCGTCGGCCATCACGAGCCCGTCGAACCCGCACTGCTCCCTCAACACCCCGGTGAGCAGAGGTCTGTTGCCCGAGCAGGGCATGCCGTCGACCTCGTTGTACGCGGCCATGACGGCGGCGGCCCCGGCGCGGATGCCGGCCCTGGCGGCCAGCAGGTGGATCTCGTCGAGTTCGCGCAGCCCGAGCTCGGACTCGGCGGAGTTGCGGCCGCCGACGGTGGCGCCCTGCCCGGCGAAGTGCTTGAGGACGACGGGGGCCTTGTCGGCGGCGAAGGTGTCCGCCGGGCCGCCCTGCATGCCGCGCACGAGGGCTTCCGTCAGACGGGCGGCGAGGTACGGGTCCTCGCCGAAGCACTCCTCGGTGCGGCCCCAGCGGGGATCGCGCACGATGTCCAGGGCCGAGACCAACGCCAAGTGGCCGCCGCGGGCACGGAGTTCGGCGGCGGCGTGGGCGGCGGCGCGCTCGTACAGCGCCGGGTCCCAGGTGGCGCCGACGGCCAGGTTGACGGGGAGGACCGTGCCGTCCAGGGCCATGTGGCCGTGCGGCACCTCCTCGACGAACAGCGCGGGGATGCCGAGGCGGCTGCGCTCGATGACATGCCGCTGCACGAGGTCGGCGAGGGCCGCGCTGTCGTCGGCGCCGGGCCCGTTGGTGTGGTCTACGCCGGACCAGGCGTCGGCACGCATCAGCCCGTACAGGGCGCCGAGCCCCGCGAAGCGTTCGGTCTCGGCGTACAGGGCGTCGGTGAGTTCGAAGCCGCCGTCGGGGGTACGGCGGTAGGCGTCCCAGCCGTACATGCGCTGGTTGAGCTGGCCGGTCTTCTCCCGGAGGGTCATACGGGGCAGGAGATCGCGGACTCGGGCGTCGAGGGGGGCGGAGGGATCGCGATAGAGGGGGCGGTGCCCTTGTGAGCGTTCGGCGCGGGCGGCCGCGGGCTCGGGAGTCGGCATGCGACCGGTCCTTTCGTGCGTGCAGGTCAGACCTTGTGCGTGTTGGTCAGACGAGGAGGCGAGCGAGGGCCACGGCTCCCGCGCAGCCGTCGGCGACCCAGTCGAGGGTGAGGCCGAGGGCCTGGAGGCGGGCAGTGAGGGGCGCGGTGAGGGGGCCGTCGGGGCCGAGCAGACCGCCGGTCGCGACCACCGGCTCACCCGGCTGCGGCTCCAACGCCCGGAGTGTGTGGGTGAGTTGGTCCACTGCCTCGTCGAGGATCCGCAATGCCACGGGGTCCTTCTCCCGGGCCGCCTCGGCCACCAGCGGGGCGAGGCGGGCGAGCCGGGGGGGGGACTGGGCCATGACGACAGGGAGCAGATGCATCCGGTAGGCCTCACGGCCGACGCGGGACCAGCCGGAGCCGACGAGGAACCCGTACGACGGCTCGCCCGCCCCGGAACCGGCGCGCGAGCTGTCGGCCTCGAGGCCACCGGAACCGACCCCCGGAAGACACTCCGTCGGCAGCCCCAAGGCCCGCCCCACCGCCTCCGCCAGCACCGTCGCCCCGCCCCTCCCGTCCGCCATCCGCAACGCGGCCCGAACCGCCTCCCGCCCGATCCAGAAGCCGCTGCCGTCGTCGCCGAGGAGCCAGCCGTCGCCGTCGACCGTGGCCGTGCAGCGGCGGTCGGTGATGCGCATGGCGACGGCGCCGGTGCCGGCGACCAGGGCGAGGCCGTCCGCCGGGGCGCCGGGGGCGGAGGCGAAGGCGGCCTCGATGTCACTGCTGATGGCGATCGAGTCGGCACCGATGCCGAGTCGGCGCAGGGCGGCGGTGAGCGCGGTCAGGGCGTTGAGGCGCCCGGGGTCGCCCTCGTCGACGCCTGTGGCACCCGCGAACCCGCCGCCCACGGCGACGACCCTGCCCCGCGCGCCCTCCGGCACCGCCCCGGCGACCGCCTCGGCGAGGTGCTCGGTGAGCTGGGGCAACGGGACGGTCAGGGCGTTGCCCGGACCGGCGGCGCCCTCGCCGAGGAGGCGGCCGTCCGCGGCGGTGGCGAGGACGGCCCGGGTGCGGGTGCCGCCGGCGTCGAGCCCGACGACCAGCTCCGGACCCGGCCCGGCCGCCGGTTCGCCGGAAGCTTGGTTCAAATCGCTATTCATTACCGACCATGGTGGTTGATACATTCAGCGAGGACAAGCCCCCGACCCTCGAGGGTCGGCGACCCGAGGAGGATCCCATCCCTACGCTCCGCTTCGGCGTCAACTACACGCCCCGCCGCGGCTGGTTCCACTCCTGGCACGACTTCGACCCGGAGCACGCCCGCGAGGACCTGGCCCAGATCGCCGGGCTCGGCCTCGACCACATCCGGGTCTTCCACCTCTGGCCGCTGCTCCAGCCCAACCGCACGCTCATCCGCACCGCCGCCGTCGACCAGCTGGTGCGCCTGGTGGACCTCGCGGCCGAGGCGGGCCTCGACGTCATGGTGGACGGCGTGCAGGGCCATCTGTCGAGCTTCGACTTCTACCCGGAGTGGACCCGCAGCTGGCACCACCGCAACGTCTTCACCGACCCGGAGGCGATCGAGGCCCAGGCGGAGCTGCTGCGCACCCTCGGCCGCGCCCTCGCCGACCGCCCGAACCTGATCGGCCTGCAGCTCGGCAACGAGCTCAACAACCTGGTCGAGCACAACCCGGTGACGGCGGCCGAGGTCGACCACTACCTCGACACCCTGCTGGCTGCGGCCCGCGAGCACCTGCGTGAGAGGCAGCTGGCCACGCATTCCGCGTACGACGCCGCCTGGTACGGCGACGACCACCCGTTCACGCCGGAGGCCTCGGCCCGCAAGGGCGACGTCACGACCGTGCACCCCTGGGTGTTCTCCGCGGACTGCGCCCGCCGCTACGGCCCCCGCTCCCCCGAGGTGCTGCACCTCGCCGAGTACGGCACCGAGCTCGCGAAGGCGTACGCCGACGATCCGTCCCGTCCGGTCTGGGTCCAGGAGACGGGCGCACCCGAGCCGCACATCCCGGCGGCCGACGCGCCGGGCTTCGCCCGCGCCACCGTCCTCAACGCGGCCGACTGCGAGGGACTTTGGGGCGTGACGTGGTGGTGCTCCCACGACGTGGACCGCTCCCTCGCCGACTATCCGGAACTGGAGTACACCCTGGGCCTGTTCGACTCCACGGGCCGCGCCAAGCCGATCGCCGATGCTCTCGCCGAGACGATCACCGAGCTGCGGGCGAAGCCGGTGTCCCCCCAACCCCGCGACACCGCCCTGGTGTTGGACTGCACGCCCGCCACCCGCTCCGCGTCCGGTCCCGGCGGCGCGTACTTCGAGGAGTGGATGCGGCTGCGCAAGCAGGGTGCTCGTCCGGCGGTGGTGCTCGCCGAACGGGCGGACGACGCCGGGTACTTGGCGGCGCGCGGGATCGTGGAGACCGTAGGACTGCCGTGACGGCCGTACGACTGAGATGACCGCCGTACGACTGAGGTGCTGGCCGTCAGACGCCGGCCAGCACCTCGGCCACGGCCCGCAGGTTGACCCGCCCGCGCCCGTACGAGCACAGGTCGCCGCCCTCCGGCAGCCCGGTGTCCACGCGCACCGCGTCCGGGCGCCGGGCCAGCAGGGCGTCGCGGAAGCGGGCCTGCCA
This sequence comes from Streptomyces sp. NPDC047043, assembly GCF_040644055.1. Classification (NCBI taxonomy): domain Bacteria; kingdom Bacillati; phylum Actinomycetota; class Actinomycetes; order Kitasatosporales; family Streptomycetaceae; genus Streptomyces; species Streptomyces sp. NPDC047043. The sequence goes on along the minus strand of NZ_JBEYVO010000007.1, from coordinate 155,804 downwards.
GGGGTGCAGCCCGGCGTCACAAGTGGCCACGACCAGCGGCGAGTTGGCAGATATGCGCAGGATGCCGTCGACCAGGGCGGCCGGATCGGCCGGCTCCCCGCTCACCGCCGTGCCGCCCGCCCTGGCGTCGAGGGGGCGCAGCTCGGTCAGCAGGTCCTCGCCGCCCCAGTTGAGGGCGGGGTGCGGCGGCGGGAAGAGGTCGACGACATGGGCCCCGCGCACGGAAGGCGGCACGCCCCGGCTGCGGACGGCGCGCCGCGCCGCTTCCAGCCCGGCCTCGCCGTCCCAGCCCGCCACGACCCCGGCCGGGGTGGCGTACCGCTCGGCGAGCCGTCGCACCCGCCCCGCGGCCTCCCACACCCGGTCCTCCGAGAGTCGTCCGGAGTCCAGGGCGTCGAGCACCGCGTCCCGGCAGGCGAGCGTGACCTCCAGGTCCGGTACGGCGACGATCACCTGGTCCGCGCCCGCGGCGAGGGCGATCCGCGCGCCGGCCGCCTCGCCGTACTGGTCGGCGATGGCCTTCATCTCCAGGGCGTCGCTGACCAGCACGCCCTCGAAGCTCAGGTCGTGACGGAGGACGTCGCCGAGGATGCGACGGCTGAGGGTGGCGGGACGGTTGGCGTCCAGCGCCGGGAAGACGACGTGCGCGCTCATCAGCATCGGCACACCCGCGGCGACGGCCGCACGGAACGGTTCGAGATCGACCTGCAGTTCCTCGTACGGCCGCGGGTCGACGGCGAGGTCGTGGTGGCTGTCGGTCTCGGTGCCGCCATGGCCGGGGAAGTGCTTGGCGCAGGAGGCGATGCCGCGGGCCTCGGTGGCGGTGATCCAGGCGCGCAGATGGCGGGCGGCGAGCTCGGGGTCGCCGCCGAAGGAGCGGGTGCGCACGATCGGGTTGTCCGGCCTGCGCTGCAGGTCGGCGACCGGGGCGTAGGAGGCCGTGATGCCGAGCGTGGCCAGGTGACCGGCGAGCGCGTCGGCGCAGCGGGCGGTCAGGTTCGGGTCGTCGGCGACGCCGAGGGCGTAGGAGCCGGGGACCTCGGGGGCGCCCGCGCCGACCAGGTGGCCGATGCCGCCGCCCTCGTTGTCGATGGCGACCAGCAGGTCGGGGCGTATCGCCCGCAGCGCGTCGGTGAGCTCGCGGACCTGCTCCGCGTCGCGCACGTTGCGGGTGAAGAGGATGACGCCGCCCAGCCCGCGGTCGACGAGCCGCTTGAGGGTGTCGGGGAAGCTCGTGGTGCCGTCGAACCCGGCGACCAGACAGCGGTGGACCGCCTCGTCCAGGTCGGAGGAGACGGAGGAGAGGGCCGGGCCGACGGACACGCGCTCGGTGGTCACCCTCTGGATTCTTCTGGCTTGCTCAGCCGGAAGTCAACACTTCACTGGATGAACGATTCATCGGATGGGTGGGGTCGAGCCATATCGCGGCAGGTCAGCCCCGTCGAGGGCCGCCGCCCGCAGCGCCTCGGCCACCCGCACCGCCGGTTCCGACGGCGCCCGGGGCGGCCGCGCCAGCAGCAGGCGCCGCTGCTCCTGGGGACCGCCGCGCACCGGCAGGACGCGTACGCCCTCCGGCACGGCATGGGCCAGGGCGGCCGGCACGGTGGTCAGTCCGCAGCCGGCCGCGACGAGGTGCAGCTTGGCCAGCCAGTCCCGGGCGGTGTGGGCGATCTCGGGCCGCTCGTCGAGCCCCGGCCACACCCCCATCAGCAGGTCCCCGCCCGACGTCGGCCCGGCGATCCACCGCTGTCCGCGCAGATCGGCCACGTCGACGAAGTCACCGCGGGCGAGCGGATGCGCCGCGGGGACGGCGAGGCGCAGTCCGCGCTCGGTGAGGGTCTCCAGGCCCAGCGCGGGCGACTCGGCGTCCGGCGGCCGGAAGGGCGGCGCCGCGGCCAGCAGCGCGAGGTCCAGGCTGCCCGCCCGCAGCGCACGCACCAGCGCCGGGGTGCTGCCCTCGCGGGTCTCGACCGTGATCGCCGGGTCCGTGCGGTGCAGTGCGGCCAGGGCGCGGGGCACGACGAAGGCGCCGGCGCTGGGGAACCAGCCCACCCGTACGACACCGGCCTGCGCGGGCAGTCCGGCCAGCTCGCGGGCCGCGCCGTCGATCTGGTCGAGCACGGCACCCGCCCGGCGCAGCACGACCCGCCCGGCCGCCGTCAGCCGTACGCCGTCGCGCCGGCGCTCCAACAGCCGTGCGCCCGCGGCGCGTTCAACGGAAGCGATCTGCCGGGACACGGCGGGCTGGGTGTAGCCCAGCGAGGCGGCGGCCGCCGTGAAGGTGCCCTGCTCGGCCACGGCCCGGAAGACCCGCAGCGCGGTCAGCGAGACGTCGGTGAAGTCCATGACGTACACGCATACCAGGGGTGCGTAACTTTCGTTGGACGCATGGATGTGCGGATTCCTAGCGTGACCGTATGACCTCTTCTCGTATCGCCCTCGTGACGGGCGCCAACCAGGGACTCGGCCGCGCACTCGTCGAGGGTCTCGCGGCCCGGCTGAACCCGGCCGACGTGGTCCTGCTGACCGGCCGCAACGCGGGCCGTGTCGCCGAGGCCGCACAGGAGGTGGCGAGCGCGCCGGGCACCCGCGCCCGGGTGGAGGGCAGGGTCCTGGACGTCTCCGACACGGAGGCCGTCGGCGCGCTGGCCACCGAACTCCACGACCGCCACGGCGGGGTGGACATGGTGATCTCGAACGCCATCGCCCCGCTCCTCCCCGACCGCTCACAAGCCGCACAGGCCGACGAGTTCATCACCGTCTCCAACACGGCCACCCACGCGGTCCTACGATCCTTCGGCGCCGTCCTGCGCCCCGGCGGCCGCCTGATCGTGGTGGCGAGCACCCTGGGCACGCTCGGTCATCTCGACCCGCGCCTCCACCCCCTCTTCGACGGCGCGACGCTCGACGGGGTGGAGCAGACGGTGGAGTCCTGGCGCAGGTCGGTCCTCGACGGCACGGCGCAGCAGGAGGGCTGGCCCCGCTGGCTCAACGTCCCCTCGAAGGTGGCCCAGGTCGCCGCCGTACGCGCCGTCGCCGCCACCCGCCGCGACCACGACCTGGCGACCGGCACCCTCGTCGCCTCCGTATGCCCCGGCATGATCGACACCCGCGCCTCCAGGCCCTGGTTCAGCGACTACAGCCACGCCCAGACCCCCGCGCAGGCCGCCGGCCCGGTCCTCGACCTGATCCTCACCGACCACGTGGACTCGTCCGCATACGGCGAACTGATCCGCTTCGGCAAGATCCTCCCCTGGCACGACGGCACACCCCCGACCGAACAGGACCGCCTGCTGGTGCCCTAGGGTCTGTCTTTCGGATCAGCTCGGCGTCGCGGGCCCTGGCACGCGCTCCCCCACTGCCTTAAAGGCGTGGGGAACCCCCAGCGGCGTTGGCGTCACTCTCCCCCACTCTCGGCTTCGCTCGAGCGGGAGGGGCCCCCATCGCTCCGCGTCGACTCCCTCCTCCGCCTTGCAACTGCACGCTCCCCCATGACCCCGCTCAAGGCGGCCAAGAAGCGCCGTTTCTCGCAGCCGACCTGATCCGAAAGACAGACCCTGACCGCCGGGCACGTCGTCCACCCGCCCGCGCCCCTTCGGCTCCCGGACACCGCGGCGTCACACCGGGCGGGAACGGTTCGGCCGTGTCCCTGCTCCCGCTCGAAGACGCCCCCGCACCACCGCTCCCCGCGGCCCGAGTCGCTCGCCGGGCCCTGGTCCTGCTTCCCCTCCTCCTGATCGGCGCATGGGCGGCGATCGACTGGCGCACCATGTACGACGGCACCGCCCGGCTGGCCTCCGCCGACCCCCGGTGGCTGCTGGCCGCGATGCTGTTCAACTGCCTGGGCTGGGTGTGTGCCGCGTGCATGCGGCAGGGTGCCGTGCCGGAACGGCTCCCGCCGGGGCCGCTGCTCGCCTCGCAGTTCGCCGCCGGCGCCGCCAACCAGCTGCTCCCGGCGAGCATCGGCGCCCATGCCGTCACCCTGCGCTTCCTGCAGAACCGCGGCATCCCCCTCGCCCGCGCCACGGCCTCCCTCGCGCTCTACTCCCTGGTCAAACCGATCGCCAAGACAGCCGTACTGCTGGTCTTCCTCGCGGCCTTCCCCGACCTGCTGCGGATCGGTGAACTCGTCCCGGACCAACGGACGTCGACCATGCTCGTCGGAGGCGTGGCGCTCGCCCTCGCCTCCGTGGCCGCCCTGCTGACAGCCGTACGACCGCTGCGCCGCCCCCTCCGCAACGCCGTGCGCTGCGCCCTCACCGACGCACGGCGGCTGCACACCCGCCCGGCCCGGGTCCTAGCCCTCTGGGGCGGGGCCGTGGCCGCCCCGCTGCTGCAGGGGAGCGTGATCGCCTCGGTGGGCGCCGCGCTCGGCCTGTCGCTGTCCTGGGCCGAGGTGACCTTCGCGTTCCTCGCCGCGAGCGCGGCCGTGGGTGCCGTACCCGCACCGGGCGGCATCGGCCCCGTGGACGCGGCGGTGGTGTTCACCCTCGTCGCCTTCGACGCCCCGCTGGACCTGGCGGCGGCGACCGTCATCGGCTACCGCGTCCTGACGGCCTGGCTGCCCCTGCTGCCGGGGGCGCTGGTGCTGTCGGCACTGGTGCAGCGGAAAGTGCTGTGAACCCACCGGCGGGCTTCGGCCGTTCTGCATGTGACGTACGGATGTCCGACTGGTCAAACGTGCGGGGTGACAGCTCGGGCGGCCTTGTCAGGTGTGTATTCGGCCGACCCGGCATCGCTCCTCTGACCTGCGCTTTTCCCGGCGGCGACAGTCGCGGGCGGATGCGACGAGCAGGTGTCGTACCGCCAGATGAGACGGAACCGGCGGCTTCCGGCCGGATCAGGTCTGGCGCAATGCCGCACGACGGCCATGACCGAAGTGACATCAAGCAGTCACGCTGCGCTTCTGTGTGTGTCAAATCCGTGCACAAAGCGAGGAGCTCCCGTGCTGAGACGTGACGCCTTCCGGCTGCCCCGCCATCCGGCATCGGTCTCCGGCGCCCGGCGGCGCGTACGGGACCACCTGACCGCGTGGGGGCACAAGGCCGACGACGAGATCACCGAGGAGACCGTACTGGTGGTCTCCGAGCTCGCGGCGAACGTGGTGCGCCACGGGCCCGTGCTGGAGCGGGAGTTCGAGATCGCGGTGACGGTACTCGCGGACGACTCCTGCTTCGTCGAGGTCTCCGACGACAGCCCCGCCCCGCCCGTCCCGCAGACCCTCCGCTCCTGGGAGCAGGAGAGCGGCCGCGGCCTGCGCCTGGTCGACGCCCTCGCCCGCACCTGGGGAGTGCACCACCGCGGCCGGGACGGCAAGACCGTCTGGGCCCTGGTCACCTCCGGACCCCCATAGCCGGCCGAATACCCGCAGCCCCGAACAGAGTTCGGACCCCGGCCGCCCGGCGAGTCCGAACAACAGGAAGGACCGGATCATCAAGCCCCGCCGCCCCGCCCCCGTGATCGCATTCTTCGACGTGGACGAAGCGCTGTTCACCACCCCCGCCCGGTACGACTTCCTCCGCTACCGGCTCGGCGAGTCCCAATACGCCTACGAGGCCGACCAGTTGGGCGCCCTGACCGCCCTCGGCATCGACCCGCCCGACCTGCTGCGGGCGTACTACCGCCTCTACGCGGGAACCCCGCTGACCGAACTGATGGAACAAGGCCGCCACTGGTACGACGACGTCCGCCGCGGCCGCCGCATAGGCCCGCCGTTCCTCGCCCAGACCCTGACCGCGCTGCGCGCCCATCAGGACGCCGGGCACCTCACCGCCCTGGTCTCCGAAGCCTTCGCCCCCTGCCTGGCTCCCCTGCGCAAGGACATGGGCGCCGACCTCGTCGTCTCCACCGAACTCGTCCTGAACGCCGAGGGCCACCTGACCGGCGAGGTGCGCCACCCGATGACGGCGGCGGCCAAGACCCGGGCCGTCGTCCGCGCCGCGGCCGAGCACCGCGCGGACCCGCGGGACTGCTTCGGCTACGGCACCCGCACCGACGGTCTCGGCGTCCTCGGTTCCGTCGGCAACCGCACCGTCGTGGACTCCCGTACGGCCCTCGTGTCCCTGGTGTAGCGGTCCCGCTCACGGCCGCCACAAGCAACCCACAGCGCCGAGCCCCCCTCTACAGGGATGACGCAGCGCAGTGCCCGCGACCCCGGCCGTCCCGACGCCGGACGCTGGCGGAGGGGGAGGACCGAAGGTGCTGAACCGGGAGACGGCGCCGGCCGTGCCCAGGGACGGGGCGCGGATCGGCCGGATCGGCCGGATCGGCCGCTATCCGGTGCGGTGGCACAACGCGCTGCTCGCCCTGTGGACGGCCGTCTGGTTCTTCGTGGCCGAACGCCACGGGGCCGTGTCCTGGCACTACCTGAGAACCGGTCAGCAACTTCTCTTCAACCAGATCCCCGGCGGCGGCCTCGCCCTCTACGCCAACCATCCCGAGCTGCAGATCGGCCCGGTGAGCTTCCTGGTCGCCGGCCTGTTCGCGCCGTTCCCGGCCGAGTTGGGCGAGAAGCTCGCCGACGCGTTCATGTCCGGTCTGGGCCTGTACATGCTGGTGCTGGTCGGCCGTGCCGCCGCCGACCACTACCGCGGCACGGGGCTCAACCACAAACGCCTCCAGCAGCGCGTGCTGATCGCCGGAGCGGCCTTCATCCCCATGTGGGTGGAGGTCGCGGTGCGTTTCGCACACCTCGACGACGTCCTCGCGCTGTTCTTCACCACCCTCGCCGTCCGCGCACTGGTCCGCGGCAAGGCCACGGCCGTGGGCATCTTCCTCGCCCTGGCGGTGGACTCCAAGCCCTGGGCGGTCGGCTTCCTGCCCCTCCTGCTGGCACTGCCGCGCACCGCACGCCTGCGCTCGGCGGCCTGGGCCATGGGCCTGGTGGCCGTGGCCTGGCTGCCCTTCTACCTCACCCACCTGGACACCCTGGCCGCCGCCCGCTTCACGATCCCCAACCAACCCGCGTCGTCCCTGCGCTGGTTCGGCGTGCACGACGCCGCCACGCCCTGGTGGGACCGCCCCGCCCAGATGGCCCTCGGCCTCGCCCTGGGCGCCCTGGCCGTCCGCCGGCACCGCTGGCCGGCGGTGGTGCTGCTCGCCGCCGACGCCCGCATCGTCCTGGACCCGAGCGTGTACACGTACTACAACGCCTCGGTCCTCCTCGGGACCCTGATCTGGGACTCCATCGGCCAGCGCCGACTGGTCCCCTGGGTCAGCTGGCTCGCCCTGATCTCCCTCTACGGCAGCGCGCTCCTGGTCCCGTCGGCGTCCACCCAGGGCTTCATCCGCCTGGCCTTCGCGGTGGGCTCCGCCGCCTACGTCCTCTTCTGGCCCCAGCGCCCGCCCCGCAACAGACGCCGCAGGCGGGCACAGGACGACAGAGTCAGCCCTCTTCCGGCGTGAGCCGCAGCGAGATGCTGTTGATGCAGTACCGCTGGTCCGTCGGCGTCGGATAGCCCTCGCCCTCGAAGACATGGCCGAGATGCGACCCGCACCGCGCACACCGCACCTCGGTCCGCACCATCCCGTGCGACCGGTCCTCGATGAGTTCCACCGCGTCCGTGTTCTTGGGGTCGTAGAAGGACGGCCAGCCGCAGTGCGACTCGAACTTCGTGGTGGAGGTGAACAGTTCGGCACCGCAGGCGCGACAGGAGTACACGCCCGTCGTCTTGGTGTTGGTGTACTCACCGGTGAAGGCAGGCTCCGTGCCGGCCTGGCGCAGCACCGCGTACTCGGCCGGAGTCAGCTCCGCCCGCCACTGCTCGTCCGGCTTTTCGACGTCGTACGACATGAGCCTCAGCCCCTCACTGCGAAAGACGGTCCAGGATGCGCGGCCCGAGGTCGGTGACATCGCCCGCGCCCATGGTGAGAACGAGATCACCGGCCTTCGCCATTCCCGCCACCACCTCGGGCACGTCCGCCTTGTCGTGGACCGCCGTAACGTCCGCGCCCGCGGCCCGCGCCGCCTCGATGATCAGCTCGCTCGTCACACCCGGGATCGGGTCCTCACGGGCCGGATAGATGTCGAGGACGACCGAGGCGTCGGCGAGGGCCAGGGACTCTCCCATCTCCTTGCCGAGCTCCTGCGTCCGCGAGAACAGGTGCGGCTGGAAGACGACCAGGATCCGCGCGTCGCCCGCCGCGGAGCGCATCGCCTCCAGGTCGGCCGTCATCTCGGTGGGGTGGTGGGCGTACGAGTCGATGACCTGCGCCCCCGACGCCTCGCCCTTCAGCTGCAGGCGCCGCTTCACACCGGTGTACGCGGCCAGGGCGGGCGCCAGCTCGGCGGCCGGGACGCCCAGCGCGATGCCCGCGGCGAGCGCGGCCACGGCGTTGTGCGCGTAGTGACGGCCGGGGACGGAGACCGTGAAGGTGAGCGGCGAGCCGTCCAGCTCGACGGTGACCTCGCTCTTCAGCCCCTGCGGGACGACCGACAGCACCCGTACGTCGGCGTCCTCCGCGTCGCCGTACGTCACCGTCCGCACCGAACCGGACACCCGCCGCGTCAGCTCGCGCGCACCCTCGTGGTCGGCGTTGATCACCAGCGTGCCACCGGGCACGATCCGTCCGGCGAACGTCTCGAAGGACTCGTAGATCTCGTCCATGGAGGCGTAGTTGGCGTGGTGGTCGAGCTCGACGTTGAGGACGATCGCGACCTCGGGCGCGTACTTGTGGAAGCTGCGGTCCGACTCGTCCGCCTCGGCGACGAAGATCTCGCCCTCGCCGTGCAGCGCGTTGGAACCGGGGGCGTCCAGGTCGCCGCCGATCGCGTACGACGGGTTCAGCCCGAGCTCGCTCAGCGACACCGCCAGCATCGAGGTCGTGGTGGTCTTGCCGTGCGTACCGGCGACCGCGATCGGCCGCAGGCCGTCCATCAGCGCGGCGAGGGCGTCGGACCGGTGCACGACGGGGATGCCGAGCTCGGCGGCCCGGGCCAGCTCCGGATTGTCCTTCCGGATCGCCGACGACACGACGACACAACTGGCGTCGTCGGCAAGGTGCTCCGCCGCATGCCCGATGTGCACGGTCACGCCCAGCGCCCGCAGCGCCTCTGCGGTCGCGGACTCCTTGGCGTCACTGCCGGCCACCTTGGCCCCACGCTGCGCAAGAATCTTGGCAATCCCCGACATCCCGGCCCCACCGATGCCGATGAAGTGCGGTCGGTCCATGGCGGGGGGAAGGCCGGGTGCCATGCGTGTCTCCTGGGATGGTGCGGCAAACGTCGAATCACCCAAACCCTATGGCACACGGAATGGGGTATGGGTACGTCTCATGCCTTGCTGTGCGAGAACAGCTTGAGCACCGGCACCCCCACCTTGTGCCGCGCCCTCGAAGCCCAGTCCCGGTGGAAGAACTCCTCCACGTAGTGGGGATCGGTCAGTACGATCACCTCGTCCGCGTCGATCTCGTCGACCAGCGCTTTGAGGGCGTCCAGCGGATGGTCCTCGATGAGCCGCCCGTCCGCCTCGCTTCCGGCGGCCTGCAGCGCCTGCAGCGACACCTCGAGGGCACGCTCCCCGAAGTCCTTCGCCGCCGCCCCCTCCGGTACCTCGCGCTCCTTCGCCACCTCGTCCAGCTCGCCGAGCGCGACGTCGTCGATGGCCCGCAGCAGGCGGTCCGCCTGGTCGCCGCGGGGCTGGAGCAGGACGTGGAAGGAGACCTCCTCGTCCCCGTGCAGGCTGGTGACGAACTCCACGTCTGCGGACGTCAGGGCCTTCTCGATCATCAATACGCTTGTGAACACCGGGCGCCCCTTCTGCGGAAACCATCCTGCCCCGTGGTGTCACGGGGACTGCGAGATTCAGTGTGCCCGCCGAAAGCCAAGCGGAACGGTAGATTCCGCCGTTTTCGGGACCTGCGGTACCGCTGAACGATTTTCAAGTCCGCTGGTAGCGGCCGAACAGAAACCCCTCCTCCTCCAGCAGCGAGACCAGCCCGAACCGTTGCGGAACCGCGACAGTCGGCCCCCCGGCGATCCGCTGCGCATCCCCCGCGGTGAGCATCGGCGCCACCGTGAGGCACAGCTCGTCCAGCACCCCCGCCGCCACCAGCTGCCCGAGCAGCCGCGGACCGCCCTCGGTCAGCAGCCGCGTGTGCCCGAGCTCCCCGAGGGCCTGTACGGCACGGACGGGCTCCACACCCATCCCGTCACCGGCGATCACGACCCGCGCGCCCGCCTTCTCGGCGGTGGCGATGCGATCGGGGGCCGCCGCGGCGCCCGTGAGAACCAGGGTCGGCACCACCGGCGAGGTGAACAGCGGAAGGGAGAAGTCGAGGTCCAGGCTCGCGGTGACCACCGCGACGGCCGGCGCCGCCTCCTGCCCGGCCGCCTTCCGCGCCTCGGCGAACTCCGCACGCGCGCGTGCGGGCCGGTACGCCTCCTGACGTACCGTTTCCGCACCGACGATCACCACGTCCGCCAGCGCCCGCAGCGTCCCGAAGATCCGCATGTCGGCCGCGTTGGAGATGGGCTGGGACTTGCCGTCGTGCTGGGCGGCGCCGTCCAGCGTGGAGACCATGTTGGCCCGCAGCCAGGGCACGCGCTGCCCGCCGGCGACCGGCTCCGGGTAGGCGTAGGCGGCGGCGAGCTCGGCGAGACTCCACTCCCGGTCGGCCGGGGCGCCGGGAACACCGCCCCCACCGGCCGCACGCTCCTCGCCGGAAGCCGTCGGCACTGTCTGGTCGGTCACAGGGAACAGGCGTCGCATGTCGTGCAGTGTTCCACGACGCTTAGCATGGGTAACCGTGTCGTCCTCGCCTTCCGCACCCGGTATCGGTCCGATAGCCACCGCGGCCCCGCTGTCCCTGTGCGCCCGCACTCCGCACGTCCCCGCTGACCGCCTGGTCGCCGAGATGGTGCCGCCGCCGCGCTTCGACTCGGTCCGGTTCAGCACGTACATACCGGACCCGAACCAGCCCAGCCAGACCGAGGCCGTACGGGTCCTCGAGGGCTTCGCGGCCGGACTCGGCGGGGCACACGCCGTCGGCGGCGGCAAGCGCGGCCTCTTCGGCTTCGGCAGGCCCAAGGCGCCCAAGACCCCGGCCGGTCCCCGCGGCGTCTACCTCGACGGCGGCTACGGCGTCGGCAAGACCCACCTGCTCGCCTCCCTCTGGCACGCCACCCCGGCGGAGCCCGCGCTCAAGGCGTTCGGCACGTTCGTCGAGCTGACCAACCTGGTCGGCGCCCTCGGCTTCCAGCAGACCGTGCAGACGCTCAGCGGCCACCGGCTGCTGTGCATCGACGAGTTCGAGCTCGACGACCCCGGCGACACCGTCCTCGTGTCGACCCTGCTGGGCAAGCTCGTCGACGCCGGCGTCGCCCTCGCCGCCACCTCCAACACCCTCCCCGGCAAGCTCGGCGAAGGCCGTTTCGCGGCGGCTGATTTCCTACGGGAGATCCAGGGCCTGTCCGCCCGCTTCCGCACCCTGCGCATCGACGGCGAGGACTACCGCCACCGCGGCCTGCCCGAGGCGCCGGCGCCGTACTCCGACGAGCAGGTGACGAAGGCGGCGTACGCCACCGCGGGCGCCTCGCTCGACGACTTCCCGCACCTCCTCGACCACCTCGCCAAGGTCCACCCCAGCCGCTACGGCGCGCTGACCGACGGGCTGAAGGCGGTCTGCCTCACCGACGTCGAGGCGGTTCCCGACCAGTCGACCGCCCTGCGGCTCGTCGTCCTCGCGGACCGGCTCTACGACCGTGAAGTACCCGTGCTGGCCTCCGGGTTGCCCTTCGACAAGCTCTTCAGCGAGGAGATGCTGAACGGCGGCTACCGTAAGAAGTACTTCAGGGCGATTTCCCGGCTCACGGCTCTGGCCCGGGACGGCAAGAGGCTCGCCGAGAGCGACTAGATCAAGCCACCCCACCAGCGCATTTCAGGCTCTCTTCAGCTCGAAACGTTAAGTTAACCCTGCAAACAACTTTGCAGGGTTAACGTGTTTCTTGACCAGTCATTGACCCACCCTTGGTCATTGGCTGGTCAATGCGAGAAGTGTGAATCACCTGGAGGGGGGCGCATGTTCCGACGTACGAGGATCCGGACCACGTTCGCGCTCCTTGCCGCCGCGCTGCTCGCCCTCCAGTTCTTCGCACCTGCGGAGTCCTTCGCATCCGCGCACACGGTCCGTCAGGTCGAGGCCAAGGCCCAGCCCGGAATCAAACTGTCCGGCAAGGCGCTGCGCAGCGAGACACTCACGCACCGTCACTGCGACCACTCCGGAGGCCCGACGGGCCCCCTGCGCACCCGAGACCGTCACCGCGCGGTCGACTTCGCCCCCGAGGATCCCGAACGAGGCCTGCCGGCCGAGGACCCCGCGGCCGTACACCAACCGGCCGCGCCCAGGGCGCCGCGCACGTCGAGACCCTCGACAGCGCACTCTCCGGCAGCACTTCAGGTCTTCCGCTGCTGACAGCAGAGCAGTTTCTCTCTCCCCCACATCTGTCCTGCCCACACCGACGCGCCATTGCGGCGCGCCAGGAGGAGTCACCACATCATGCAGCCCCTCATCGACAACGCCCGTACGTTCGGACAGCGCCCTGAGGAGTTCGCCAAACTCGCCGAAGGCCAGTCCCCGCAGGTGCTGTTCATCACCTGCTCCGACTCCAGGGTCGTCCCGGCCCTGATCACCGGCGCCCGCCCGGGCGAGCTCTTCGAGCTGCGCACCGCCGGCAACATCGTCCCGCCGTACGCCTCCGAGCACCCCACCAGCGAGGCCTGCACCATCGAGTACGCCGTGGAGGTGCTCGGCGTCAGCGACATCGTGGTCTGCGGCCACTCCCACTGCGGCGCCGTCGGCGCCCTGGTGCGCGGCGACGACCTGACCGCCGTACCGGCCGTGCGCGACTGGCTGTCCAACGCCACCCCGCGTCCGGCGGGCACGGTCGAGGACCCGACCGTCACCGAAGGCGTGCAGAGCCACGTCCTGACGCAGCTGCTGCGGCTGCGCTCGTACCCGTACATCGACAAGAAGCTGAAGGATCGTCAACTGACCCTGCACGCCTGGTTCTACGAGGTCCACACCGGCACCGTCCTGGCGCACGACGCCGCCACCGACGCCTTCTCCTCCCTGTGAGCGCCGCGATGACCAAATACCCCCACCTGCGGCAGGACTTCGCCGCATCGCTGGTCGTCTTCCTCGTCGCGCTCCCGCTGTGCGTGGGCGTGGCCGTCGCCTCCGGTGTCCCGGCCGAACTCGGCCTGGTCACCGGCATCGTGGGCGGCATCGTCACCGGCCTCATGCGCGGCAGCAGTCTGCAGGTCTCCGGACCTGCGGCCGGTCTGACCGTGCTGGTCTTCGAGGCGGTGCAGGAGTTCGGGCTGCCGGCCCTGGGCGTGATCGTCCTCGCCACCGGTGTGCTCCAGCTCCTGATGGGCGCCCTGAAGCTGGGGCGTTACTTCCGGGCCATCTCGGTCTCGGTGGTCGAGGGCATGCTGGCCGGCATCGGCCTCGTGCTGATCGCCGGGCAGCTGTACTCGATGGCGGACGCCAAGGCGCCGTCCTCGGGCCTGGCGAAGATAGCGGGCATTCCCGAGGCGCTCGTCGAGGCCGTCGGGAACACGGGCGCGCCGGCCTCCCTGGGGCTCGGCGCGGGCACCATCGCCGTACTCGTGCTGTGGAAGCGGATGCCGAAGCAGGTGCGCACCATCCCCGGACCGCTCGCCGCCGTCGGTCTTGCGACCGTCGCCGCGCTGATGTTCTCCCTGCCGGTGGCCACCGTCGAGGTGCAGGGCCTGCTGGGCTCCATCCAGCCGCCCCCGCTGAGCGCCTTCGGCGACCTCGCGAACATCGGTCTGCTCGGCACGGTCGTGGCGTTCACGCTGATCGCGTCCGCCGAGTCGCTGTTCAGCGCGGCGGCCGTGGACCGGCTGCACGACGGTCCGCGCACCGAGTACGACAAGGAACTGATGGCGCAGGGCGCGGGCAACGCGATCTGCGGTGTGCTGGGCGCCCTGCCGATGACCGCGGTCATCGTGCGAAGCGCGGCGAACGTCCAGGCGGGCGCGAGGACGAAGGCGTCCCGTGTGATGCACGGCGTGTGGCTGCTGCTGTTCGCGGCCCTGCTGCCGGGCGTCCTCGCCTACATCCCGATCCCGGCGCTCGCGGGCATCCTCGTGTACTCCGGCGCCAAGCTGATCCCCGTCCGCGAGATCGTGTCCCTGTGGCGCGAGCACCGCGGCGAGGCGCTGATCCTGGTCGTCACCGCCGTGTCGATCGTCGCGGTCAGCATGTTCGAGGGTGTCCTCATCGGTCTGGCTCTCGCCGTCGTCAAGACCGCCTGGGAGGCCTCGCACATCAAGCTCGAGGTCATCGACAAGGGCGCGGGCCCGGTCCAGACGTACCTGTCGGGCAACGCCACGTTCCTGCGGCTGCCGAAGATCCTCGACAGCCTGGAGGCGCTGCCCCAGGACCGCCCGGTGGAGCTGGACCTGTCCGGCCTGCACCACCTGGACCACGCCTGCCGTACGGCACTGGAGAACTGGGCCGAGCGGCACAGCGCGGTCGGCACCGAGCCGGTGCGGGTCACGACTCCGTAGCGCACGGGCGGCTGGTCCCGGGTCCGTCATGGCCCGGGACCAGCCACCGGGCATATCGTTACAGGAGCAGACATACGAGGCCTCTCACAGAGGAGGTCGTGATGGTCCCTGAGCTGGTGACGGCGGCCGTGGCGGCCGGTACCGCCGGGCTCGTCTACCTCGCCGCGGCGGCGAAGGTCGTCAAGCAGTACGAACGCGGGGTGGTCTTCCGGCTCGGGCGGCTCACCGGCGCCGTACGAGAACCCGGCTTCACGACGATCGTGCCGTTCGTGGACCGGATCAACAAGGTGAACATGCAGATCGTCACGCTGCCGGTGCCGGCCCAGGAGGGCATCACCCGGGACAACGTGACGGTGCGCGTGGACGCCGTCGTCTACTTCCGGGTGGTCGACGCGGCGAGCGCGCTGGTCAAGGTCGAGGACTACAAGTTCGCGGTCTCCCAGATGGCACAGACGTCCCTGCGCTCGATCATCGGCAAGAGCGAGCTGGACGATCTGCTGTCCAACCGCGAGAAGCTCAACGAGGGACTGGAGCTGATGATCGACAGCCCGGCCGTCGGCTGGGGCGTGCAGGTCGACCGGGTCGAGATCAAGGACGTGTCGCTGCCGGAGTCGATGAAGCGCTCCATGGCCCGCCAGGCCGAGGCCGACCGCGAGCGCCGGGCCCGCATCATCAACGCGGACGCCGAGCTCCAGGCCTCCAAGAAGCTCGCCGAGGCCGCCGAGCAGATGTCCGATCAGCCCGCCGCTCTCCAGCTGCGGCTGCTGCAGACGGTCGTCGCCGTCGCCGCCGAGAAGAACTCGACACTGGTGCTCCCCTTCCCCGTGGAACTGCTGCGGTTCCTGGAGAAGGCGCAGGAACACCCGCCGGACCGGCAGATCGAGAAGTGACACGTGCTACGCGCGTGGTTCCCGCACCGCGTGACGGGTGATAGACACAGCGGCGTCACAGTTCCTGTCCGCCAGCAGGAAGGTTGCACCCCTTCATGTCTGCAACACGACGTCAGATCCTCGCCCGCAGCGGTGCCCTGGGAGCCGGCATCGCCTTCACCGGAGCCCTCTCCGAACTCTTCGCCGGAACCGCCGCCGCCCAGCCCGTGGGCCACACGGGCTACGGCCCCCTGGTCCCCGACCCCGGCGGCCTGCTCGACCTCCCGAAGGGCTTCCGCTACCAGGTCCTCTCCCGCGAGGGCGACCAACTCCGCTCGGGAGAAGGCACCGTCCCCTCCAACCACGACGGCATGACCGCCCTGCCCGCGAGAGGCCCGCGCGTCCACCTGGTCCGCAACCACGAGAACCGCCCCACCGCGAAGTACGCCGTCCCGACCGTCGCGGGCCTCACCTACGACCCCGCGGGCAAGGGCGGCTGTACGGCCCTCACGCTCGACGGCCGCAACAACGTCCTGTCCGAACGGGTCGCCATCGCCGGTACGGCCGTCAACTGCGCGGGCGGGCCCAGCCCTTGGGGCACCTGGCTGACCTGCGAGGAGACCGAGGACAAGGCCGGCACCAACGGCTACACCAAGGACCACGGCTTCATCTTCGAGGTCGACCCGTCCGACCCGCACCGCACGGGCGCCGTACCGCTGACCGCGATGGGCCGCTTCCAGCACGAGGCGATCGCGATCGACCCGCGGCACGGGATCGTCTACGAGACCGAGGACGCGTTCCTCAAGCCCTTCGGCCTCTTCTACCGCTTCCTGCCCAACAGGCCCCTGGGAGGCGTCGGTTCACTGCGCGCGGGTGGCCGGCTGCAGGCGATGCGCGTGCCCGGCGTACCCGACCTGTCCGCGATCCAGGAGCCGGGCGCCACCTTCGACGGCATCGAGTGGGTCGACGTGCCGGACCCGCTCGCCGCCCAAACCCCCGTCCGCCTGCAGGACTTCGGCCCGAAGGGCATCACGCACGCGCAGAAGCTGGAGGGCTGCTACTGGGGCGGGCGGTGTGTGTACTTCGTGTCGTCGTTCGCGCACAGCGCCGAGGGCTCGGCGGCCGACCACTACGGCCAGATCTGGCGCTACGACCCCTCGTCGCGCCGCCTGACCCTGGTGATCGTCTTCGGCCCGGACACCGACGTCCAGCTCCCCGGCGAGTCCCCGGACAACATCTGCCTCGCCCCGAGCGGCGGCCTCATGGTCTGCGAGGACGGCAATGGCGCCCAGCACGTCTTCGGCGTGACGAGGGGCGGCGAGGTGTACGCGATGGCGCGTGGACGGCAGAACATCGGCACCCCGGACGCACCGGAGTGGGGCGAGTTCGCGGGCGTCACCTTCTCCCCCGACGGCGGCACGATGTACGTCAACTGCTACACACCCGGCACGACGTTCGCGGTGACGGGTCCTTGGCGCAGGTAGCGGGGACCCAGGGGCGCGACTAGCGTTCCGCCCATGGACCGCAGGCTCGTGATCGTGGCCGTCGCGGCGGCGATGGGGCTCGCGTCGGGCTGCGGGGACGACGGGAAGGATTCCTCCGTCCCCGCACCCAGCGCCTCGCACCGCATCGCCGTGTCGAGCTCCGCCTTCGCCGACGGCGGCACGATCCCGCGCCGCTACACCTGCGACGGCGAGAACGTGTCGCCTCCCCTGGCCTTCTCCGGCATCCCGGCCACGGCCACCACCCTGGCCGTCCTGGTCGAGGACCCCGACGCCCCGCACGGCACCTTCATCCACTGGCTGCTCTGGAACGCGGACGCGAAGAAGACACGGTGGGCGGCCGGCCAGGTGCCGCAGGGAGCGACCCAGGGCCGCAACGGATTCAAGAAGCAGGGCTACGGCGGCCCCTGCCCACCCAAGGGCAGCGAACCCCACCACTACGTCTTCTCGGTCTTCGCCACCGACCGCACCCTCGACCTCCCCTCCGACGCCTCGACCGACGACCTGAAGCGGGCCCTGGCCGACCACACCCTGGCCTCGGGCACCCTGACCGGCCGCTACGGCCGCTGACCGGAAGGGACCCGCCGTGGAGAAAGGGAAAGCCCCGAGAGATCTCCGCCGGCTGCTGCGCGTGCCCGCCGGCAAGCGGATCGACCTGTCCACGTACGGCACCCGCGCGACACCTGCCGGCCCGAAGAACAAGCAGGCGGGCCGGGCAGCCACCGCCCGCATGGGCAAACGCCTCGCCGACCTGCAGGAACGCCTCTGGGCGGCCGCCACCACGGGCGACCGCCGCCGGTTGCTCCTGGTGCTCCAGGGCATGGACACCAGCGGCAAGGGCGGCACGGTGAAGCACGTGGTGGGCCTGTTCAACCCGGCGGGCTGCCGCGTCATGGGCTTCAAGGCCCCCACGCCGGAGGAACGGGAACACCACTTCCTCTGGCGCGTCGAGAAGGAGCTCCCCCGCCCCGGCGAGATCGGCGCCTTCGACCGCTCCCACTACGAGGACGTCCTCGTGGCCCGCGTCCGCGCCCTGGCCCCGCCGGACGAGATCGAGCGCCGCTACGAGGAGATCAACCGCTTCGAGCAGTTCCTCGCCGACGACCGCGTGACCGTGATCAAGTGCTTCCTGCACATCTCCTACGAGGAGCAGCGCCACCGCCTCCTGCGCCGCCTCGACCGCCCGGACAAGCGGTGGAAGTTCAGCCCCGGCGACATCGACGACCGTGCGCTGTGGCCCGCGTACCAGGAGGCGTACGAGATCGCCCTGCACCGCTGCACGGCCCCGCACGCCCCCTGGTACGTGATCCCTGCCGACCGCAAGTGGTACCGCGACTGGGCAGTCGCACGCCTCCTCCTGGAACACCTTCAGGCCCTGGATCCGCAGTATCCGGAGCCGGACTACGACGTGGCTGAGAGCCGGGAGCGGCTGCTCGGCGAGTGAAGCGCGCCGGTCCGCCATTCGACCGATTTGTACGGTTATGTTCATGCGGTGATCATTCGAGTACGACAAGTGGCCGCCGCCTGCGCACTCGGCGCCCTCCTCACCGCCTGCGGCGCCCCCGACGCGCCCCACGCCGCCCGCCCGGCACCTTCCGCGACCTCCGCCGCGGCGTCCCGGCCGCCGACTCTCGCCCCGGGGCCCGCCGGTCTGACCCCCGTCTTCAAGAACGGCCCGCGCACGCAGGGCAAGACGGTCGCGCTCACCTTCGACGCCGACATGACCGCCGACGAGGGCACGAGGGCGGCACGCGGCGAGCGGTTCGACAATCCGCAGCTCATCGCGACGCTACGGGCGCTGAAGGTGCCGGCCACCGTGTTCATGACCGGGCGGTGGGCCGAGCAGTACCCGGTGCAGGCCCGGTCGATCGGGCGGGACCCGCTCTTCGAGGTCGCCAACCACTCCTACAGTCACTACGCCTTCACCGGTGACTGCTACGGGCTGCCGACCGTCGCCGAGGACCGGATGCGCTCGGACGTGGAGCGGGCGTACACCGCGTTCCGCAAGGCCGGAGTGCCGGACGCGATGCCGTACTTCCGCTTCCCCGGCGGCTGTTACGACCAGCAGGCCCTGAAGTCGCTGGCCTCGACCGGCGTCACCGCCGTGCAGTGGGACGTGGTGAGCGGGGACGCGTTCGCGACGGACGCCGACGCGGTGGCCCGGCAGGTGCTGGAGGGCGTGCGTCCGGGCTCGGTCGTCGTCATGCACTGCACGCGCAGTGCCGCCCCGGCGACCGAGCGGGCCGTGCGGACCGTCGTGCCGGAGCTGCGCAAACAGGGCTTCCGGTTCGTGAAGGTGTCCGAGCTGATCGGGGCCGAGGACCGCCTGCGGTGACCGGCTTACGCTGGAGGCATGAGCGACGACAGCGACGACGCGTACTGCCTGATCGACGCCACCAGGCCGCCGAAGGCCGACGGGCCGCCGTATGCGGAGTGCGTGCTGTGCCGGGAGCCGACCGAGTATCCGGAGTCGTACAAGGGGATCACGATGTGCCCGGTCTGCGAGTGGCAGGAGGCGCAGCGCACGGCCTGTTCGGGGTGAACCACCTGGTCAGGGCGACCGGCCGGAGGTGAGCGCGCAGGCCGCCGCGGCCGCCGCTGCCGCGAGGACGGCGGCCGCCGCCAGCGGCAGAAGGGGCACCGGGATCTTGGGACGTAGGCAGTGCGGGGGCGGCCGGTGATACGGCCCTCACTGGGGGCGTCCATTCCGGCGAGGAGGCGGAGGAGGGTGGACTTGCCGGTGCCGTTCGGTCCTTCGACGCGGGTGAGGGTGGCCGGGGGGATGGCCAGGTGGACGCCGCGCAAGACCCAGGGGCCGCGGAAGCCGTAGCGGCGGCCGACGTCGTCCAGCCGTAGATCGCGTTGCACGGTGCCATCCTCTCGTGCGGTGGGATCGCACCCGGAAGAACCGATCTTCCGACTGGCAGACTTGTCCTCGTGAGTACGGACGAGACCACCGCCCAGGACAGCCCTTTCCGGTCCGAGCCCAGCGCACGCGACGCCGCACCCCAGTTCGTGCTGCCCCTCGTCGTGCGGATCGAGAAGGCGGCGCCGCCTGCGCGGACCGATGCGTTGGAGACCGCCGCCCGGGCCGTCCTGGTCGTCCTCAGTGACGAACGGTCCGTCGGGGACGGTGAGTGGGCGCAGGTCATGAGCGACTGGCAGGATGCGCGGATCCGGAAGGTCGTGCGGCGGGCCCGTGGTGCCGAGTGGCGGCGGGCCGAGGCGTTGCCCGGGATCACCGTGCAGGGGAAGTCGGCCGAGGTGCGGGTCTTCCCGCCCGTGCCGCTCGACGGATGGCCCAGGGAACTGGCCAAGTTGCAGGTCTCCGGCACCGACCTCGACGACCCCGAGCCGCCGGTGGAGGCGGATCCCGCGCAGCCCGTGCTGTGGCTGAACCCCGACCTCGACATGTCGGCCGGCAAGGCCATGGCCCAGGCGGGGCACGCTGCCCAACTGGCCTGGTGGGAGCTGTCGGACGAGGAGCGGGCCGCCTGGCGCGACGCCGGTTTCCCCCTCGCCGTGCGGACCGCGGACCCGGCGCGCTGGGGGCAACTGACCGGCAGCGGGCTGCCGTTGGTGCGTGACGCGGGGTTCACCGAGATCGCCCCCGGCTCCTGCACCGTGGTCGCCGACCACCCGGCATTGCGATGACCCGCCTCGACGGCCGGGTCGAACGGGGCAACCGCACCCGGCAGTTGGTGTTGGGCCGTACCGTCGAGATCGCCTCCGTCGAGGGGCTGGAGGCCCTGTCCGTCGGGCGGCTCGCTACGGAGTTGCAGCTCAGCAAGAGCGGGGTGTTCGCGCTCTTCGGGTCGAAGGAGGAGCTGCAGCTCGCCACCGTGCGCGAGGCGGGCCGTATCTTCGCCGAGCGCGTGGTCCGTCCCGCCGAGGAGGAGGCGGCGGGGGTCGGCCGGGTGTGGCGGTTGTGCGAACTGTGGCTGGAGTACTCGCGGGGCCGGGTCTTCCCGGGCGGCTGCTTCTTCTACGAGGTGATCGCCGAGTTCGACGCCCGCACCGGGCCGGTGCACGACGCCGTGGTGCGCGCCCAGCGCGGCTGGACGGCCCTTGTGGAGCGCACGATCGGCGAGGCGTGCGATGCGGGAGAGCTGCACGCCGACACGGACGTGCCCCAACTCGCCTTCGAACTCGTGGCGTTGATGGAGACGGCCAATGTGGTCTCGGTGCTGCACGGCGAGGAGAGCGCCTACCGGCGGGCCCGGGTGGGCATCGCGGCGCGGCTGCGGGCTGCTGCGGTCGATCCGGAGCAGGTTCCTCAAGTTCCCTGAGCCGCTTGCGCGTTGACGGGTACCGGGATGGCCGTCGCGAAAAACAAGTAGCACGACCGTTCGCATAGTTTTAGGCTCGGGTCATGACTGTCACCGAAGCGGACATCGTCGAACTGGACCGGGTCGCCGTGCGCGAGGCGGTTCGGGTGGTGGATCTGGCGCAGGGCGAGGACTGGGAGCGGGACACCCCGTGTGCGGGGTGGACCCTGCGGCGGCTGGTGGCGCACATGGCGGCGCAGCATCACGGGTTCGCGGCCGCCGCACGGGGTGCGGGGCGGGAGGCGGTGCACTGGCGGGAACCCGACGACATGAGCGAGCCGGCGCATGTGCACCGGGCGGCCGCGGTGGAGGTGCTCGGCGCCTTCGGTGAACCCGGCGTCCAGGAGCGGGAGTTCGCACTGCCGGAGCTGGGCGGGAGCTTTCCCGGGCGGATGGCGATCGGGTTCCACTTCATGGACTACGTGGTGCACGCCTGGGACGTCGCCGCCACGCTCGGGGCGCGGGTGGAGCTGCCGGACGAGGTGCTCGACGCGGCACTCGCCGTGGCCCGGCTCGTCCCGACCGATCCGGCGCGGCGGGGACCGGGGTTCGCGTTCGCGCCCGTGGTGGAGGGGCCCGCGGGGGCAGGTCCGCTCGAGGAGGCGCTGCGGTTGCTCGGGCGGGCGCCGGAGCAGTGGCCCACGCGGACGTAAAGGCCGCACGAATTCGCAGGTGAGAGCCGTGCGACTTTGCCATCCGTTTAATTCTTTACCCGTTGTTTGAACAACGGGGATCTCCCAGGCGTACCTCCTGGCACGGCGCCGGCCAAGCCCCTTGCGCCGAAGACCAGTTGGTTTTTCACCCCGGGAGGCACCTTTGAGCGTGCGCATCAACGGCACGGCACTCCTCATCGCGGCCCTCGTCGCCACCCTCGGCGCGCTCGCGTTCCCCGTGTGGTCGTACGCCGACCGTTCGGGCACCGGCCAGGCGAACGTGGCGGCGGGGACCGTGAACACCCAGTGGGGTCCGCTGACCGCCGCCGACCGCGATCTGATCGTGCGGGTCCGGCTGGCCGGGCTGTGGGAGCTGCCGGCCGGGCAGCAGGCGATCCAGCGCGCGCCCAGCCAGGCGATCAAGGAGGCCGGCGACCATCTGATCGTCGGCCACACCGACCTCGACAAGCGGGTCCGCATCGTGGCGGCGAAGCTCGGCGTCGAGCTGCCGAACCAGCCGAACGAGCAGCAGCAGGGCTGGCTGCAGGAGATGACCGCGGCTTCGGGCGCGGAGTACGAGTACAAGTTCGTCAACCTGCTGCGCGCCGCGCACGGCAAGATCTTCCCGGCCATCGGTACCGTCCGGAACTCCACCCGCAACACGCTCGTACGGCAGCTGGCCTCGGACACCAACCAGACGGTCCTCGACCACATCACGATCCTGGAGAAGACCGGGCGGGTCGACTTCGACGCCATCGCCAACGACTCCGTGGCCGGCACCACCGCCAGCCCGACCGGCCCGTCTGCGCCGGTCCCCGGCCAGGTCGCGCCCTCGGCACCGGCCGCCGAGGCCACCGGTGACGTCAGTACGACCTCCCGGCCGTCGCCGGGCGCACCGGGCACGGTCAACACGGGCCGGCCGGATCCGGTGGATTCGGAGGGCGTACTGCAGTGAACCGCGCGAGCCGACCGGAACCTCAAATGTTGCTCTGAAGGTTCCGGGGGCGGGATTCGGGTCCCGGCGGCGGGGCCATACCCCCGTCACGTTCTTCGAGGAGACGGCAGGGAGGGGACGGACCATGGAGCGACTGGGAACGGGCATCGGGTGGCGGCCGGAAATCGCCGACGCCGTGGAGCGCATGCCGGGCATCGACTGGGTCGAGGCCGTGGCCGAGAACGTGTGCCCCGGGCACCTCCCCGAGTCGCTGCAGCGGCTGCGCGAGCGCGGGGTGACCGTGATCCCGCACGGCGTCTCGCTCGGCCTCGGCGGTGCGGACCGGCCCGCCGCCGGGCGCCTGGCCGCGCTGGCCGAGCGGGTGGAGGCGCTGGGCGCTCCGCTGGTCACCGAGCACATCGCGTTCGTACGGGGCGGGGGGCCGCTGACGGCGTCGCCGCTCCTCGAGGCCGGGCATCTGCTGCCCGTGCCGCGCACCCGGGACGCCCTCGACGTGCTGTGCGAGAACATCCGCATCGCGCAGGACGCGCTGCCGGTGCCCCTCGCCGTCGAGAACATCGCCGCGCTGATCTCCTGGCCGGGCGAGGAGATGACCGAGGGGCAGTTCCTGTACGAGCTCGCCGACCGGACGGGCGTACGGCTCCTGATCGACGTGGCCAACCTGCACACCAACCACGTCAACCGCGGCGAGGACCCGGCCAAGGCGCTCGCCGAGCTGCCGCTGGAGGCCATCGCCTACGTCCATGTCGCGGGCGGCTTCGAACGCGACGGCGTCTGGCACGACAGCCACGCCCACCCGGTGCCGCAGCCGGTCCTCGACATCCTGACCGACCTCGCGTCCCGGGTCTCACCACCGGGAATGCTGCTGGAGCGGGACGAGAACTTCCCCGAACCGGCAGTGCTGGAAGAGGAGTTGGAGGCGATTCGGGGGGCTGTGGAGAAGGGGCGGGCTGCACGGGCGGAGGCAGTGACGGGAGAGACGGCGGACGTGGACACCGTCACGCCGTCCGCAACGCCCGCTCCCGCCCCGACGTCCGCCTCCTCCACCGATGCCGCCCGTCAGCGGCTCGGCCTCGCGCAGGCCGCCCTGTTGTCCGCGCTCGTCGCCGGGACCCCGGTGCCGGAGGGGTTCGACCGGGTGCGGCTCGGGGTGCAGGCGCGGGCGCTCGCCGGGAAGCGGGCCGATGTCGTGGGCAAGATCGCGGCGGAGCTGCCGGAGATCCTCGGCGAGGCGTACCGGCCCGCCTTCCTCGCGTACGCCCACGGGCACCCGATGAGCGACGGCTACCGCCGGGACGCCCTGGACTTCGCCGAGCATCTGCTGCTCGGCGGGCGACTGGAGGAGGGCCGGGCCAGGCAGGAGCTGCGGGAGTGGTGGCTGGAGCGGTCGGGGCCGGTGCCGCGATCGCAGCGGCCGACCGTGCGCATCGCGCGGGCCGCACGGAGGGTGCTGCTGCACCGCTGAGTGTGCCCAGGACAACAGCCCGCGGAAGCGGTGCCTCCTGAACCCCGCAGTAATATGCGATGCCGTACAGGAGGCACCATGCGACCGCGACCACCCGTCACCGGCCGAGGCATAGTCAGCGGCACCGGGGTCATCATCATCGGCCTGACGGCCACCCTGCTGGCATTGATCTTCCCGATCTGGTCGTACGCCGACCGGTCCGGGGCCGGGACCGACGCCGACGTGCTGAACGCCCAGACCGTGTCGACGCAGTACGGCCCGCTGTCCGCCCTCGACCGCGACTTCATCACGAAGGTCCGGCTGGCGGGCCTGTGGGAGCTGCCCGCCGGCCGGCAGGCCGAGCAGAAGGGCACCACCGAGGCCGTACGGACGGCGGGGCGGCACCTCGTCGAGGGGCACACCTTCCTGGACCAGCGGGTACGCGACGTCGCGGCCAAGCTCGGGCTCGGGCTGCCGGACGAGCCCAACCCCCAGCAGAAGGACTGGCTGGCGACCCTGAACGCGGCTCAGGGCACGGACTACGACCGTGATTTCGCCAACATCCTGCGGCTGGCGCACGGCAGGGTGTTCTCGGTCGTCGCCCAGGTCCGTGCGAGCACCCGCAACTCGCTGGTGCGTGAGCTCGCCGACGACGCGAACACGACCGTGCTGGACCACATCAAGGTCCTGGAGGCCACCGGGTACGTCGACTGGGACGCCCTGGCCCGGGACATGGCCGCCACGAGCACTCCGCCGCTCACCAACTCCCCCGGCCCGACGACCGATCCCGGCCAGGTCGTCCCGGTCACACCGTCGGCGGCCGGGACCTACACGCTCCCGCCGGCCGCCTCCAGCCCGCCGCCGCAGTAGCGAGGGTCCGCTTCAGGACAAACGGAACGTCACGTGCAGGCAACGCTCCGTCCGTATTGTGAACAGGCCATGGCGTTTCCCTGGGCCTTTGGCATAGAAACGCGGCATGTTCTGGGTACTTCTCCTGCTGCTGGCCTGGGCCGTCGCCGGCACAGCGTGTACGCGGCTGTGCCTGGCCGCCGTACGCGCGGCGGCCGTCGACGAGGACTCCCGGGATCACGATCTGACGCTCTACGAAGCCGCGTTCCTGTCCGGCGGACCCGAGCGGGTCGCCGATCTGACCATGGTCTCCATGGCCCGGCAGCGGCGGCTGCTGCTCGCCCACACCGGGTGGGCGACGGTGGTCGATCCGCGCGGGCGGGACGACATGGAGCGGTCCGTCATAGGGGCCATCGGGCCCGAGGGGCAGAACCGCATCGAACCGGTGCGGGCCGCCGCGGCCTCCGCGGACGCGGTCGCCGGTCTCGCCGACCGGCTGGTCAGCGCGGGTCTCGCCGTGCCCGCCGGTGCCCGGACCACGGTCGCCGCCGGGGTGCGCCAGGTGCAACTGGCCGCGGTCGCCGTCCTCGCCCTGGGCGCGATCGCGCTGCTGGTGCCCGCCCAGCCGGACATGCCCCGCGGCCTGGTCGCCCTGTGGTTCGCGCTGCCGCTCGCCCTGACCCTGAGCTGTCTGGCCGTCGCCCGCATCGAGGTCCACCCGTACTCGCGCTGGGCCTCCCCCGCCGGGCAGCGACTGCTCGGCACCCTCCCCAGGCGCGCCGGGAACAGCGACGACCGCACCTACCTCACGACCGTCGCCGTACGAGGCATCCGCGCGGTCGGCGAACCCGACGTACGCGCCGCCTTCGCGCACCGGGAGCACACATAAGGCCTGCCGATCACCGAGGCACATCCTGGCGCGAACCGCAACCCGGGGGCGCATAGGAGGCATTGGGGCCGACACCGCCGGGGCGGTGCTTGCCTTCGACGATCATCGAACGAAACATCCCTTTTGTCGCCGCCGTGCACCGAAGGGATACGTCATGCGAGCTGCCGCCCTCTACTCGGCCGCCGGATCCTTGCTCCTGGCCACCCTCTCCGCCGCCCCGGCCGGCTCCGCACCCGGCACACCGGAAGCGGCCGAGTCGAGAGGTACGGCGGTGGCCGCCGCACGCGCGCGCGCCGCCGGCATCGACTTCGGGAAGTGCACCGACATGCAGGACATGCCGGGGACCATGGAGTGCGGCACGGTGTCGGTTCCGCTCGACTACGCGCAACCCCGCGGCAAGCAGATCAAACTGGCCGTCAGCCGGGTGCGGGCCACGCACAAGGATCCGGGCAACAGCAAGCACCGGGTGCCCCGGCAGGGCTCCCTGGTCTACAACCCGGGCGGCCCGGGCGGAGACGGTCTGTACTTCCCGCTCGTCGGCCTGCAGCCGAAGTGGAAGCGCCTCGCGGCGGCCTACGACCTGATCGGCTACTCCCCGCGCGGCGTCGGCCGGTCCGCACCGCTGTCCTGCGAGGACCCCAAGCGCTTCTTCAAGTCACCCTCGGAGGCGCCGTCGTTCCCCTCGGAGTCGTACAAGAAGGAGCGCATCGCGGAGGCGCAGGCCTACGCGCGCGGGTGCGCCAAGCGGACGGGCAGCGCGCTGCGGTTCTACAACTCCCTCAACAACGCCCGCGACCTGGACGTCCTGCGGGCGGCGCTGCGCGAGAACCGGCTGACGTTCATGGGCGCCTCGTACGGCACCTACTTCGGGGCGCTGTACGCGACGCTGTTTCCCTCGCACGTGCGGCGGATGGTGTTCGACTCGGTGGTGAACCCGTCCCAGGAGCAGATCTGGTACCGCAACAACCTCGACCAGTCGGCCGCGTTCGAGAGCCGCTGGGCGGACTTCCGGGAGTGGGTCGCCCGGCACGACGACGTCTACGGGCTGGGAAGGACGGCCGCGGCCGTCGACCACAACTACAAGAAGGTGAGCGCGCAGCTCGCGGCCGAACCGGCGGGCGGCAAGGTCGGGCCGGCGGAGCTGCAGAGCGCGTTCCTGCAGGCCGGGTACTACGACGACTACTGGCCGCTGCGCGCGCAGGCGTTGTCGGCGTTCGTGAAGGGCGACCCGAAGCCGCTGATCGAGCAGGCCGGGCCGACCACGGAGGCGGCGGCCGAGGCGGAGAACTCCAACGCGGTGTACACGGCCGTCGAGTGCAACGACGCGCCCTGGCCGACGGACTTCAGGGTCTGGGACCGGGACAACACCAGGCTCGCGCGCATTGCGCCCTTCGAGACCTGGGACAACGTGTGGATGAACCTGCCGTGCGCCTACTGGCAGGCGCCCCGGCAGCAGCCCCTCGACGTGCGGACCGGGCCGGGTGAGCTGGCGCCGACGCTGATCCTTGCCGCCGAGCGGGATGCGGCGACGCCGTACGACGGGGCTCTGGAGCTGCACCGGCGGCTGTCCGGCTCGGTCCTGGTGACGGAGCGGGACGCGGGCACGCACGGCATCGGGGGCGGCCCGAACCTCTGCATCAACGGCTTCCTGGACGCGTATCTGCTGGAGGGCCGGCTGCCGGAGCAGCGCGCGGCCTGCGCCCCGCACGCGGAGCCGCAGCCGAAGACGGCGGACGACCGTTCCCAGTCGGCGCCCCTGAAGGAGTCGCCGAAGGGGAAGGCCCGAGGCTGAGAGCGAGTGTCCGGACCCCGCCCGGGGTCCGGACACAGCCTTGGCTACGCCAGGCCCGCGACGAGCTCGGCGATGTCCTTGCGGCGCCCCGTGAAGAACGGGACCTCTTCACGGACGT
Source organism: Streptomyces sp. NPDC047043 (assembly GCF_040644055.1). Classification (NCBI taxonomy): domain Bacteria; kingdom Bacillati; phylum Actinomycetota; class Actinomycetes; order Kitasatosporales; family Streptomycetaceae; genus Streptomyces; species Streptomyces sp. NPDC047043. The sequence goes on along the minus strand of NZ_JBEYVO010000007.1, from coordinate 127,868 downwards.
GCATCCGGGCCTCGGAGGCGCGCAGGTGGCGCATGAGGTCGACGATGCGGTACAGCTCGTCGGCCTCGAAGGCCAGGAGCCACTCGTAGTCGCCCAGCGAGAACGACGCGACCGTGTTGGCGCGCACGTCCGGGAAGCCGCGGGCCATCTTGCCGTGGTCGGCGAGCATGCGGCGGCGGTCCTCGTCGGGCAGCAGGTACCAGTCGTAGCTGCGCACGAACGGGTAGACGCTGATGTAGTTGCGCGGCGTCTCGTCGGCGAGGAAGGCCGGGATGTGCGAGCGGTTGAACTCGGCGGGGCGGTGCAGCGCCATGTTCGACCAGACCGGCTCCAGGGCGCGGCCCAGCTTGGTGCGGCGGAAGAGGTTGTACGCCTCCTGCAGCTGGTCGCTGGTCTCCGCGTGCCACCAGATCATGAGGTCGGCGTCGGCGCGCAGACCGGACACGTCGTACGTGCCGCGGATCGTCACGTCCTTCGCGGCGAGCTGGTCGAAGAGCTCCTGGACCTCGTCGGCGTAGCCCGCGCGGTCCTCGGGCAGCACGTCCTTCAGCTTGAAGACGGACCACAGGGTGTAGCGGATGACCTCGTTGAGGTCCTTGGCCAGCTTGCCCTTGTTCGCGATCCGGTCGGGGGCAGTGGTGGGGGCGTCGTCACTCATGCGGCTATTCTCCCGCTCCGCCGTGCAGACTCTGCACCGGGTTGGCGGTGAGCTCCTCCACGCCCGCCCGTCGCCCACCACCACCCTCAACCGAAGCGCTTCGCGCTGCACCTCTTGATGCCAGATCACCACCGATCTGATCCACGGCCGCGTACGCGCTCGCGATGCAGGCCGGGATGCCGACGCCGTCGTACTGCGCGCCGCACACGGCGAGGCCCGGCAGCTTGGCGACGTGCTCGCGGATGCGGGCCACGCGCGCGTGGTGGCCGACGGGGTACTGGGGCAGGCCGTCGGTCCAGCGGGTGACGCGGGTTTCGAGGGGGGGCGCGTCCAGTCCGGTGGCCTCGCGCAGGTCGTGACGGGAGACGTCCACCAGGCCGGCGTCGTCGCGCTGGAGGATCTCGGTCTCGCCGTACCGGCCGACGGAGGTGCGCAGGACGACCGTGTCCGGGTTCCCCTCGGCGATCCAGCCCCACTTCTGGGAGGCGAACGTCGACGCCTTGATGGTGCGCCCGTCGACCGGCGGCACCAGGAAGCCGCTGCCCCCGGGGAGGGCGGTGTCGGTGCGGCGGTAGGCGAGGGTGACCAGGGCCATGGACGCGTACTCGACGGCGGCGAGCTCGGTGGCGGCCTCCGGTGCCTCGGGGCGCAGGAGGCCGGCGGCCGCGGGCGCGGGGACGGCCACGACGACGGCGTCCGCCTGCAGCACGCGGTCACCGGCGACGACACGCCAGCCGCCGGGTGCCTCGCGGCGCAGTTCCGTCACCGGCGTCCCGGTCAGGATCTCGCCGCCGCGCGCGCGGACCGACTCCGCCACCGCGAGCGGCAGGCTGCCGACGCCGCCCCGGATGCCCATGAAGACCGGGCCGGTCTGCTGGGCGGCGGCCATCCTGGCCTGGATCTCCCGGACCCCTTCGGTGAGCGAGTCGTGGGTCTTCGCGACCTGGTACAGCTGCGGGACCGCCGAGCGCATCGAGATGCGGTACGCGTCGCCCGCGTAGACGCCGCCGAGGAGCGGCTCGACGAGGCGGTCGACGACCTCGCGGCCCAGCCGCGCCGCCACGTACTCCCCGACCGCCACGTCGTCGCCGACCTCCGTGCGGGGCAGGTCGGCGTCGCGCTCGATACGGGCCAGGCCCTCGTCGGAGAGGACCCCGGTCAGGGCGGAGGCGGTACCGGGGACGCCCATGAGGTGGCCCTTGGGCATGGGGCGCAGGGCGCCGCGGGTCCAGATCGAGGCCGTCGCGGTGGCCGGCGGCTGCAGGCGCTCGTCGAGGCCCACCTCGCGCGCGAGGGCGACCGCTTCGGGCCTGCGGGCCAGCATCGACTCGGCGCCGAAGTCCACCCGCGCGTCCGCGATCTCGCCGGGCAGCAGCTTGCCGCCGACGCGGTCCGACGCCTCCAGCACGGTCACCCGCGCACCGCGCTGCAACAGCCGATGGGCCGCGGCCAGCCCGGCGATCCCGGCTCCGATGACGACGACCTGCCCCGTACCCGTACGAGTCTCCTCTTCGCGCATGACGTCAAGCCTCTCAGACCCCACTGACAGCGCGCCCGCGGCCCGGTGTCCTTCACGAGTCCCGACCGTGACCGCATCGGGACCGTCCGGGTCCAACGTCCGGGCCCCTCCCGGCGTCGAAGGAGCGTCAGTCGTCACGACCCTCGGGGGGTACCGCCACATGCGCGCACTTCATTCCGTACGACCGGTTCAGGCCCTGGCCGCGCTCCTGCTGGCCGCGGCCCTCGCGCTGGCCGGCTGCAGCGGCGCCAACGACTCCTCCTCCAGCGACGCCGGCGGGGGCGGGGACGCCAAGGCGGCCGCACCGGGCGCCCAGCAGGAGGGCGCGTCGGGCAGCGGCAAAGCGGACGGCAGCAGGAAGGCGCCCAAGCTCACCGCGAGCCACATCATCCGTACGGCCTCGCTGACCGTGCAGGTCAAGGACGTGCCCAAGGCCCTGGACGAGGCCCGCACGACCACCGAGAACGCGGGCGGCTACGTCGGCGACGAGACCACCAGCCGGGACGAGAAGGGCCACGAGCGCACCCGCGTGGTCCTGCGCGTGCCCGTCGACAAGTACGACGAGGTCCTCGCCGACCTCCAGGGCACCGGCAAGCTCCTCGACCGCACCGCGAAGGCCGAGGACGTCACCGACCAGGTCGTCGACGTGGACAGCCGTATCAAGTCGCAGCGGGCGAGCGTGGCCCGGGTGCGCGAGCTGATGGACCGGGCCACCAAGCTCAGCGATGTGGTGGAGCTGGAGGGCGAGTTGAGCAGCCGGGAGGCCGACCTGGAGGCGCTGCTCGCCCAGCAGGCGTCCCTGAAGGACCGCACGAGCCTCGCCACGATCACCCTGTCGCTGTCCGAGACGCCGGTGAAGAAGGCCGCCGAGGACGACGACCCCGGGTTCGTGGACGCGCTGGCCGGCGGCTGGGGCGCGTTCTTGACGATGCTGCGCTGGCTCGCCGTGGCGTTCGGCGCGGTGCTGCCGTTCGCGGCGGTGGCGGCCCTGGTCGTGCTCGCGTGGCTGCGGCTCGTCCGGCCCCGGCTGCCGCGCCGCCCGGCCCCCGCACCGGCGACGAGCGCGCTGGGCCCGCTGCCGACGGCCCGTCCGGCACCGCAGGCCCCGAGCCCGCGGGAGCACGACGAGGACTGATCCACAAGGTAGGGCAGCGGACCTGAAATGCCCTGCCCCCGTAGCGTGTTCACATGGACATGAGCGCTGCGCGGGAACGACTGGTCGTGATCGGTGGCGACGCCGCGGGGATGTCCGCGGCGTCGCAGGCACGTCGGCTGAAGGGCCCGGACGAGCTGGAGATCGTGGCCTTCGAGCGCGGCCACTTCACCTCGTTCTCGGCGTGCGGCATCCCGTACTGGGTCGGCGGCGACGTCGGGGAGCGGGACGAGTTGATCGCCCGTACGCCCGAGGAGCACCGCGGGCGGGACATCGACCTGCGCATGCGGACGGAGGTCACCGAGATCGACGTGGCGGGCCGCCGGGTACGCGCGCGTGACGTCGATTCCGGGGACGAGTCCTGGACGTCGTACGACAAACTCGTGATCGCGACCGGTGCCCGCCCGATCCGCCCGGACATGCCGGGTGCGGACGCTCCCGGAGTCCACGGCGTGCAGACCCTCGACGACGGCCAGGCGCTCATCGACTCGCTCACGCGCACGCGTGGCCGTCGCGCGGTCGTCGTCGGGGCGGGCTACATCGGCGTGGAGATGGCCGAGGCGCTCATCAACCGCGGCTACGAGGTGACGGTCGTCAACCGCGGCAGCGAGCCGATGTCCACGCTCGACCCGGACATGGGTCGGCTGGTGCACGAGGCCATGGAGGGCATGGGCATCACCATGGTCAACGACGCCGAGGTCACCAAGGTGCACACCGGCGAGGACGGCCGGGTGCGGGCGGTCGCGACGGAGGACGCCGAGTACCCGGCGGACGTGGTGGTCCTGGGCATCGGCGTACGCCCGGAGACGGCGCTCGCGAAGGCGGCCGGTCTGCCCCTGGGCACCCACGGCGGCCTGCTCACCGACCTCGCCATGCGGGTGCGCGGGCACGAGAACATCTGGGCCGGCGGCGACTGCGTGGAGGTCCTCGACCTGGTCTCCGGCCAGGAGCGCCACATCGCCCTCGGCACCCACGCCAACAAGCACGGCCAGGTCATCGGCACCAACGTCGGCGGCGGTTACGCCACCTTCCCGGGCGTCGTCGGCACCGCGGTCTCCAAGGTCTGCGACCTGGAGATCGCCCGCACGGGCCTGCGCGAGAAGGACGCGCACAGGGTCGGACTGGAATTCGAGACGGTCACCATCGAATCGACGAGCCGGGCGGGCTACTACCCGAACGCCTCCCCGATGACGGTGAAGATGCTCGCCGAGCGGCGAACGGGCCGCCTCCTGGGAGTCCAGATCGTCGGCAGGGAGGGCGCAGGCAAGCGGGTGGACATCGCAGCGGTGGCTCTGACGGCCGGGATGACGGTGGAACAGATGACGGCGCTGGACCTGGGCTACGCACCCCCGTTCAGCCCCGTATGGGATCCGGTCCTGGTCGCCGCGCGCAAGGCATCCAAGGCAGTGCAGCAGCTGCCGTAAAGGGGCGCGGGGAACTGCGCGAGCAACCCCCCGCGACCTGCACCCGACAGCGACTCCTAAGCCGACCCGTTGATCCGCTCGATCGCCTGCCGCGCCTGCTCCGCCGGAGGCCGCGGCGGCAACGACGACACGGACGCCGTGGACGTCACCGCCGCCGGCTGCTCCCCCGCCGGCTTCGCATGCGCGGCGCTGCGGACCGACCGCAGCCGCTGGCTCACCGCCTCGTCCAGCGTCACCGGTCGCTGCATCTGCGCAGCCAGCCGTCCGGCCTCCTGGCCGAGCCGGGCGACGTCCTCCCACGGCAGCTTCACCACCAGGGAGATCTCCGCCTCGCCATCGGGCGTTGCGTGCATCGGAGGAGTAACTCGGTCGTTCATCGCCTGTTCCTCACGTCGTCCCCGCGACCCGCCTTCCCCGTGCCGCGGGCGGTTGAGGAGTCATACGCACGCACGCGTACCGGTGTTCACCGATTCGCCCGGCGCATCGGGGGCACTAATTCCTTGTGGTCATCCCCGTCCATGACGTGAACCCGGTGCGCCGCACCCCGTGGGTGACGTACGCGCTGATCGCCGCGAACTTCTACGTCTTCCTGTCCACGCCCGGCTTCGCCGGTTCCGTGACGGGCGAGAGCAGCCTGTCCCAGCTGTGCCACCTGCAGGCGTTCCTGGACCACTATGCCGCGGTGCCAAGGGAGTTGATCCACCATCAGATGCCGCAGGTGGTGCCGACGGGCGACGTGGGCCCGCACGGCGCGGGCTGTGTGGTGGCCCCGCCGGGCTACGACAAGTCCCCGGCCGTCAGCGTCCTCACGGCGTTGTTCCTGCACGGCGGCTGGCTGCACCTGCTGGGCAACATGCTGTTCCTGCTGATCTTCGGCAACAACGTCGAGGACCGCATGGGCCACATCAGGTTCGCGCTGTTCTACGTCGTCTGCGGCTACGCGGCTTCGTACGGCTTCGCGCTCCTGAACGACGACTCGGGCGACCCGCTGATCGGCGCGTCCGGCGCCATCGCGGGCGTCCTGGGCGCCTATCTGGTGCTGTATCCGAAGGCCAGGGTGTGGGTCCTCGTGCCCTTCCTGATCTTCCTGCCGCTCAGACTGCCCGCGTGGCTGGTGCTGGGCTTCTGGTTCGTGCTGCAGGCGTTCTACTCGTCCGGCGAGGGCGTCTCGAAGGCGGGCACGGTGGCGTACGCGGCGCATGTCGTCGGCTTCCTCGTCGGCATGCTGCTCGCCTGGCCGCTCAAGCCGGGCACTCCACCGCCACCGGAACCGCGCGGCCTGCTGTTCGGCAGGAAGGCGCGGCCCCGGCACACCTGGTGAGTCAGCGGGCGGTCTGCGTGTGGACGTACTCCACGAGGCGGGTCAGCGCGTCCGGGTCGGTGGACGGCATGACGCCGTGGCCGAGGTTGAAGACGTGGCCCTCGAGGCCTGCGGCCGAGTCGAGGACCTCGCGGGTCTTGGCCTCGACGGCCTCCTTGGAGGCGAACAGGACGGTCGGGTCGAGGTTGCCCTGGAGCGCCTTGCCGGGGCCGACCCGGCGGGCCGCCTCGTCGAGCGGGACGCGCCAGTCGACGCCCACCACGTCCGCGCCGGCCTCGCCCATCAGCTGCAGCAGCTCGCCGGTGCCGACACCGAAGTGGATGCGCGGGACGCCGTACCCGGCGACGGCGTCGAAGACCTTGGCGGAGGCCTGGAGCACCGAGCGGCGGTAGTCGACCGGGGCGAGGGCGCCGGCCCAGGAGTCGAAGAGCTGGACGGCCGAGACGCCGGCCTCGATCTGCACCTTCAGGAACGCGGACGTGATCTCCGCGAGACGGTCGAGCAGATCGGCCCACAGCTCGGGGTCGCCGTACATCATCGACTTGGCGTTCTCGTACGTGCGCGACGGACCGCCCTCGACGAGGTAGCTCGCGAGGGTGAAAGGCGCGCCGGCGAAACCGATGAGCGGCGTGGAGCCGAGCTCGCGGGTCAGCAGGCCGATCGCCTCGGTGACGTAGGAGACGTCCTCGGGGGTGAGGTCGCGGAGCTGGGCGAGGTCGGCGCGGGTGCGGATCGGGCGCTCCACGACCGGGCCGACGCCGGGCTTGATCTCGAGGTCGATGCCGATGGCCTTGAGGGGGACGACGATGTCGCTGTAGTAGATCGCCGCGTCGACGTTGTGCCGGCGCACGGGCTGCAGCGTGATCTCGGTGACCAGCTCGGGGCGCATGCAGGACTCGAGCATCGGGATGCCCTCGCGCACCTTGCGGTACTCCGGCAGGGAGCGCCCGGCCTGCCGCATGAACCACACCGGGGTGTGCGGCACGGGCTCGCGCCTGCACGCCTTCAGGAAGGCTGATTCGTACGTGGCTGCCGGCTGCGTCTGGGCCTGGCCCGCGGGGCTCTCGTTCACACTCACGACGGCAAGTCTCGCACGGCGCCACAGGGACGGGAGCAGCGGTTCGCGGGGCACTAACCGGACATGCGGCCCCCGCACGGGTGTCCCTCCCTGCACGGAGCCCCCGTTCCCCTTAATCTTCCCCGCATGGCTGCGGCTCAGGGACGACTGTCGGACGGCGCTGACGGAATGGACGACTCCAAGGAGGGGGACCGAAATGGGAGCAGTACTCCCCCGGTGCCCTTTCGGGCTGCCGTCGACGCGCTGAGGGCCGCGCGGCTGCGGCCGCAGATCGAGGTGGAGGCGACGCGCCCGCCGCAGCGGCTCGCGCCGTTCGCGTACGCGCTGGAGGCCACCGTCGTCGACGGCGACCAGGACCTGGCCGACGGCCGTCTGGTGCTGCTGCACGACCCGGACGGGCACGACGCCTGGCGGGGCACCTTCCGGCTGGTGACGCTGGTGCGCGCGGAGCTGGAGCCGGAGATGGCCGCCGACCCGCTGCTGCCCGACGTGTGCTGGTCCTGGCTGACCGGTGCGCTCCAGACGCGCGGACTGTCGTACGGCGAACCGAGCGGCACCGTCACCCGTGCCAGCTCCCACTACTTCGGCGGCCTGTCGGACCGCCCGGCCGCCTCGCAGATCGAGATCCGTGCCTCCTGGACGCCCCGCGAGGGCCTGGGCGGCGTTCCCGACACGGCGGCCCATCTGGCCTCCTGGTGCGATCTGCTGGCCCAGGTCGCGGGCCTGCCGCCGGCCGGCCCGGGCGACGCGTCGGTGGTGACGCTGCCGCAGCGACGGGACCCGCAGTCACGCTGACCGTCACTCCGTCGGCACGGGCACTCTCGGGACCGTCACTTTGTCGATACGGCCACTTTCAGTCATGAATCGCGCCTCGAACGAACCGATTCGTTCACCGAACGATCGATCGCATGTCCGAATTGACTGATTGTTACTCACTAAATCGTGATCTTTCTCTAAAGGACTTCGGGTTTGGTGCCGAAGACGACTGTGACCTTGAAAGCCGTCCCGCACCCCAGGAGGCCTGGTGTCCGTTCTCCTCGAGCAGCCCGCAAGCCTGGTCGCCTACCGCCCGAACAAGCCGACCGCCATGGTGGTCGTGGCCGACCCGCGCGTCCGCTCCACCGTCACCCGCCACCTGTGGGCGCTCGGTGTGCGCGATGTCATCGAGGCCTCGTCCATCGCGGAGGCTCGTCCCCGCATCGGCAACCCCCGCGACATCTGTGTCGCCGACGTCCACCTGCCCGACGGCTCGGGCCTCACCATCCTCTCGGAGACCCGCGCCGCGGGCTGGCCCAACGGTCTCGCCCTCTCCGCCGCCGACGACATCGGCGCCGTACGCAACGCCCTCGCGGGAGGCGTGAAGGGCTACGTCGTCACCGGCACCCGCACGAACGTCGGGCTCCCCACCCGGCCGGGCGCCGCCCCCATCGGCTCCGCCGCCGCCCGTATGCACCGCCGCCCCCCGGGTGCCCCGAGTCACCCGGGTGGCTACCGCGAGCTCTCCGGCCGCGAGGTCGAGGTGCTGCGACTGGTCGCGGAGGGCCAGTCGAACAAGGCGATCGGCGTCTCGATGGGCCTGTCCGCGCTGACCGTCAAGAGCCACCTCGCCCGCATCGCCCGCAAGCTCGGCACCGGCGACCGTGCCGGAATGGTCGCGGTGGCCCTGCGGACCGGCATCATCCACTGAGTCCGGTCACCGTCTCTTGCCCCGGTCGTTCAAATCCCCACTATTCACGGACGTGAACCGCATCGGCCTCCGGTCCTCCCGCCCGTACCCCACCTGTCGTGAACCGGATGTTTCACCGACCTGACTGGTTTACGACCCTCAAGCGCCCGTCGACGGAACGTTACGTCGGCGGGCGCTGTCCATACACAGATACCCTTGACAGGTGACCGACGCCCAAGAGACCGCAGCAGACAGCCCACTGCGAACCACCGGAGGCGCCCCTCCGGAAGCCGGCGGATCTTCTGTTACGGGGGCGCCCGACCCAGAGCCCAGCGCGGAACCCGGCCCTGAACCCATCCCTTTGCTCGAGCCGCGCGAAGGCATTCCGCCCGTGATCGCCGACGCGGATGCGCTCGCCGAGGTGATCGCCGCGTTCGCCGCCGGCTCCGGGCCCGTCGCCGTCGATGCCGAACGTGCGTCGGGGTACCGATATGGCCAACGTGCATATTTGGTTCAGCTGCGCCGCGAGGGCGCGGGGACCGCGCTGATCGACCCCGTGGCCTGCCCCGATCCGTCCGGGCTCGGTGAGGCGCTGTCCGGCGTGGAGTGGGTGCTGCACGCGGCGACTCAGGATCTTCCCTGTCTGCGCGAGATAGGCATGGTGCCGACGCGGCTGTTCGACACCGAGCTCGCGGGTCGGCTCGCCGGATTCCCCCGGGTCGGTCTCGGCGCCATGGTCGAGAGCGTGCTGGGTTTCGTACTGGAGAAGGGGCACTCCGCCGTCGACTGGTCGACCCGGCCGCTGCCGGAGCCGTGGCTGCGGTACGCGGCGCTGGACGTCGAGCTCCTCGTCGACCTGCGCGATGCGCTGGAGAAGGAGCTGGACCGGCAGGGGAAGCTGGAGTGGGCCAGGCAGGAGTTCGACGCGATCGCCTCGGCTCCCCCGCCGGAGCCCCGCAAGGACCCCTGGCGGCGGACGTCCGGGATGCACAAGGTGCGGCGGCGCCGGCAGCTCGCCGTGGTGCGGGAGCTGTGGCAGACGCGGGACCGGATCGCCCAGCGGCGGGATGTGTCGCCGGGCAAGGTGCTCGGGGACGCGGCCATCGTGGAGGCGGCGCTCGCTCTTCCGGCCAATGTGCATGCGCTGGCCGCGCTGAACGGCTTCGGGCATCGGATGGGGCGGCGGCAGCTGGAGCAGTGGCAGGCCGCGGTGGATCGTGCGAAGGCTTTGACCGAGGCGCAGTTGCCGGCGCCCGGGCAGCCGGTTACGGGGCCTCCGCCCCCGCGCTCCTGGGCTGACAAGGACCCTGCCGCTGCGGCTCGGTTGTCTGCGGCTCGGGCGGCGGTGTCCGCGTTGGCCGAGCGGCTGAACATGCCGCAGGAAAACCTGATCACGCCGGATACGGTGCGGCGCGTTTGCTGGGAGCCGCCGAAGGTGGTTGACGCGGAGTCCGTCGGGGCCTCGCTGACGGGGTACGGTGCTCGGCCCTGGCAGGTCGAGCAGGTTACGCCGGTGTTGGTTGCCGCCTTGTCCGCCTAGCCGCCACAAGAGGTTCGCTCGTACGGCGACTGCGGATCGGTTGTGGTTGCTCGCGCAGTTCCCCGCGCCCCGCTGGGCGCGCTTATCTGGTCGCTCCTCGGGTGAAACCGTTGTAGATGTACCGCTGCAGGCTCAGGAAGACGATCAGGGTCGGCAGGATGACGAGAATCGCTCCTGCCGAGATCGTTTCCCAGTGGGCGCCGAAGGGGCCCTTGAAGCGGAACAGGGACGTCGAGATCACGCCAAGATCCTGGGACGGCATGTAGAGGAAGGGGATGTAGAAGTCGTTGTAGACGGTGATCCCCTTCACGATGACCACCGTGGCGATCGCCGGTTTCAGGAGCGGGAAGATGATCTTGCGGTAGATCGTGAAGGCGTTGGCGCCGTCGATGCGGGCCGCCTCGTCGAGGGACGTCGGGATGGATCGTACGAACTGCAGGAAGATGTAGATCGAGACGATGTCCGTGCCCATGTAGAGCGCGATCGGCGCCCAGAGGGTGTTGAACATTCCGAAGCTGTTGACGATCTGGAAGGTCGCCACCTGGGTCGTGACGCCGGGGACCAGTGCCGCGAGCAGGAAGAGCGCCACCACCAGTTTCTTGAAGCGGAACGTGAAGCGGTCTATGGCGTACGCCGTCATCGAACCGATGAGGACCGTGCCACCGATGGCGAAGACCAGGATGAACGCCGTGTTGCCGAAGGCCGAGAGCATGCGGCCGTCCTGGAACGCCGTCACGTAGTTGTGGAAGTTCAGCAGGTCGTCGGGGGGTGTGAGGGCTCCGCTGTCGTTCGCCATCTCCTTGTCCGACTTGAGGGAGGTGAGGAGGACCACCCCCAGGGGGAGCAGGACCACCACTGCCGCGGCGATCAGCGACAGGTACATGAGCGTGCGGGCCACCGCTCTGCGTGTCATACGAGTTCCACCTTGTCGTCGGGGACGAGGCGGCGCTGGAGCCACGTCACCGCCAGGATGATCAGCAGGAGCACGACCGCGGCGGCCGAGGCGAGGCCCGTCTTGTTGAACTGGAAGGCCAGCTTCACGGTCTGGATCACGAAGGTCTCGGTGCCGGTCGCGCCGCCGGTCATGATGTACGGGATCTCGAAGGCCGACAGGGAGCCCGAGATGGAGAGGATCACCGTCAGGGCCAGGACCGGCCTGATGCCGGGCGCGATGATGTGGCGGAACTGCTGCCAGCGGTTCGCACCGTCCAGTTCGGCCGCCTCGTACAACTCCCCCGGAATGGACTGGATCGCGCCCAGGAAGAGCACGAAGTTCAGGCCCATGTAGCGCCAGACCGAGACGCCCGCGAGGGAGATGTTCGCGGAGACCGGGCTGCCCAGCCAGGCGTGGTCCGAGTGGTGGCCGAACAGGGACAGCACCGAGTCCAGGGTGCCGCCGTCCTGGAAGAAGTAGAGGAAGACGAAGCCGATCGCCACCCCGTTGATCAGGTACGGGAAGAAGAGCACGCCCTTGAAGAAGTTCCGGAAGCGGACGTTGAAGCTCAGGATCGTGGCGAAGTAGAGGGCCGCGACGATCTGGACCGCGGAGGCGGCCAGGTAGTAGCCGCTTACCCAGAAGACCTCGAACAGGTCGGGGCGCGTGAGGAGTTCGGTGTAGTTGCCCGTGCCCGTGTAGTGGAGTTCGGGGCTCACTCCGTCCCAGTCGGTGAAGCTGTACGCCACCATGTTGGCGATCGGCGCGTAGGTGAAGGTGATCAGGAGGGCGAGAGGGGCCTGGAGGAAGAGCCAGGGGGTGAGGCCCCGCCACACGCGTGCGCGGCGTGGGGCGGGGGCCGGGACCGGGGCCGTGGCCGCCGGTCCCGGGGTGGCCTGCACGGCCGCCCGATGGGAGGTGTCCGTCATCAGGACCCCACGGTCTTCTGTGCCTCGGTCCACTTCTTGCCGAGGTCGGCGAGGAAGTCGTCGAGGCTGCCCTTCCTGGCGCCGCGTGCGAGGTCCACGAGGTCCTGGCGGTAGTCGGGCTTGTAGATGCCGACCTCCGACTGGTCGTCGATCTCCTTGACCTGGGCGCCCTTGGCGTCGCTGACCTCGATGAACTTCACGCCCTCGTCCTCGTACGGCTTCAGCACCTCGGGCAGGGGTGCGGACTTGAGCGGGGAGATCGCCAGGTTGTCCTTGTCGTAGCCGGACTTGTCGGTGAACCAGTCGATCCAGGCGCGGGCCGCCTCCTTGTGCTCGGAGTGGACGTTGACCGCCTGGTTGTAGTCGGGGCCGACAACTGCGCAGAACTTTCCGCCCACTTGGGCCGGGAAGGGCATGAAGCCGATGTCGTCCGGGTTCACGCCTGCCTTCTTGGCCGCGTCCTGGAACTGGATGATCGCCCAGGTGCCGAGCCACTGTGTGGCGATCCTGCCCTTCGCCAACTGGGGCTTGGACAGCTCCCAGTTGGTGGTCGCCGGGTCCTTCTCGACCAGGCCCTGGTGGACGATGTCGTACAGGAGCGTGTCGCCGACGCGCAGGTCGCTGCCCTTCGCCCAGGGGTCGCCCTCGGCCAGCTCGGTGGTGGCCCGGGTGTCGCAGCTGGGCGAGCCGTTGACGTACGTCCAGGAGGTCAGCGGCCACTGGGCGGCGAAGTTGGTGTAGTAGGGGGTCGCATCGGTCCTGGACTTGATGGCCTTGAGGTCGGTGAGGAACTCGGCAGGCGTGGTGGGCCACTTGGTGACGCCGGCCTCGCGCCAGACCTTCTTGTTGTAGACGAAGCCCGGGGAGACGCCGATCGGGCTCTGGCCGTAGACCTTGCCGGCAACGGTGGTGGTGTCGGTGAAGCGGTACTTCCTGCTGCGTTCGGCCCGGGTGCCGAGAGAGGCGAAGAACTTCGGGTAGTCGTTCTTCTTGATGACCGCGGGGATCAGGAGGACGTCGCCGTAGTTCTCCGTGTTCATCCGGATCTTGACCTCGGCCTCGTAGTTCGTGAGGGCCTCGAACTCGACCTTGACCTTCGGATAGGTCCTGTTGAACTCGGCGGCGTACTTCTTCATCGTGCCGTCCTGCACGAGGTCGGTCCGCTGGGTGAGGACCTTGATGGTGCCGCTCACCTTTGACGGGTCGTCAGGTGCCTTCGCTTCTGCGCCCTTTGACGTGCCTCCGGTACCGGTGCAGGCCGTGAGCAGCAGGGCAGCGGTTCCGGCAGCGGTGGCGAGGACTGTACGGCGGTTCATGTGCATCAGCTCCGTTCACGGGACGGACGAGCACGAGCGGGTTGGCTGGTTCGGTACTCTGACAACGTTTTCTTAACCGGTAAAGTCCCTATTCCGCCATCACTGCCGAAAGTTTTCCGAGCACTGGACTGGAACGGTTTAGGGAGTGTGCATGCTGGAGGCGACACCGCTCACCGAGGGATGGGTCCTGCGGCACGGGGAGGCCGCGCTTCCGGCCGTCGTGCCCGGGTGTGTGCACACCGATCTGATGGCGGCGGGGGTGATCCCGGACCCTTTTCTCGGTACGAACGAGACCGAGGTGGCGTGGGTCGGGCGGCGGGAGTGGACCTACGAGACGGAGCTGCGGGCCGGGCCGCCCTCCGAGCACGAGCAGACCGACCTCGTCTTCGAAGGGCTCGACACCGTCGCCGAGGTCATGGTGGACGGTCGGCTCCTGGGCCGGACAAGGAACATGCACCGGTCCCACCGCTTCGACGTGACCGGGCTGGAGGGCCGGCTCTCGGTGCGGTTCGTCTCCGCGTACGCCGAGGCCGAGGCGGTGCGCGGGCGGGTCGGTGAGCGGCCCGCCGCCTATGCCGAGCCCTACCAGTACATCCGCAAGATGGCCTGCTCGTTCGGCTGGGACTGGGGGCCGACGCTGGTGACGGCCGGAATCTGGCGGCCGGTGCGCCTCGAGCGCTGGTCGACGGCCCGGATCGCCCGGGTGCGGCCGCTGGTGAGGGTCGAAGGCGGCCTGGGTGTGGTCGAGTTGCACGTCGAGGTCGAGCGCAGCCGGGTCGAGGTGCCGCTGGCCGTCGAGGCGACGGTGGGCGGGGCACGGGTGCGCGGGAAGGTCGACGGGACGGCGGGGGTCGTACGGCTGGAGGTGCCGGAGGCGCGGCTGTGGTGGCCGCGCGGATACGGTGAACAGCCTTTGTACGACGTCGAGTTGACGCTTCTGGGCGGCACCGAGGCGCTGGATGCCTGGCGGCGGCGGATCGGGTTCCGGACCGTCGGGCTGGACACGTCTGACGACGCTGACGGCAGCGGGTTCACCCTGGTCGTCAACGGCGAGCGGCTCTTCGTACGGGGCGTCAACTGGATCCCGGACGACGTGTTCCCCTCCCGGATCACCCGCGAGCGGTACCGGGAGCGGCTGCGGCAGGCCGCCGACGCGGGCGTCGATCTCGTACGGATCTGGGGCGGCGGGATCTACGAGAGCGAGGACTTCTACGACGCCTGCGACGAGCTGGGGCTGCTGGTGTGGCAGGACTTCCCCTTCGCGTGCGCGGCCTATCCGGAGGAGCAGCCGCTGCGCGGTGAGGTGGAGGCCGAGGCGCGCGAGAACGTCGTACGGCTGATGCCGCATCCCTCGCTGGTGCTGTGGAACGGCAACAACGAGAACCTGTGGGGGTTCCGGGACTGGGGATGGGAGCCGCGGCTCGGCGGGGACTCCTGGGGCGAGGGGTACTACCTCGGCGTACTGCCGCGTGTGGTGGCCGAGCTGGACCCGACGCGGCCGTACACGGCGGGCAGTCCGTGGTCCGGCTCGTGGGCGCGGCATCCGAACGATCCGGCGCACGGGACGCACCACTCCTGGGAGGTGTGGAACCGGGAGGACTACGCCGAGTACCGGAGCGAAGTGCCGCGGTTCGTCGCCGAGTTCGGGTGGCAGGCGCCGCCCGCGTACGCGACGCTGCGGCGGGCGCTGCCGGGTGAGGAGCTCGCCCCCGACTCCCCCGGCATGCTGCACCACCAGAAGGCCGACGACGGGAACGGCAAGCTGGAGCGCGGGCTCGCGCGTCATTTCGCCGTGCCGGAAGGGGACTTCGGCCGCTGGCACTATCTGATGCAGGTCAATCAGGCGCGGGCGGTGGCGGCGGGCATCGAACACTGGCGGTCGCACTGGCCGGTGTGCGCGGGCACGGTGGTGTGGCAGCTCAACGACTGCTGGCCGGTGACGAGCTGGGCCGCGGTCGACGGGGACGGGCGGGAGAAGCCGCTGTATCACGAGCTGAAGCGGCTGTACGCGGACCGGTTGCTGACGGTCCAAGTGCGGGAGTCCGGGCCGGTGTTGACCGCGGTCAACCAGTCGCGGGAGGAGTGGTCGGGCAGCTTGCGGTTGCGCCGGATGTCCGTCGAGGGCGAGTTGATCGCCGAGACAAGGACGGGGCTCCGGGTCGCGGGGCGTTCGGTCGGTGTCGTCGGGGTGCCGCGCGAGGTGGTGCCGGCCGGTGCCAAGGAGTTTCTGGTGGCGGACGCAGACGGGCTTCGGGCGGTTCATTTCCCGGTGCCGGACCGCGAAATCCCCTGTCCACGGCCGGAGTTCGACGTTTCCGTGGCGCCGGGTGCGGTGACGGTGACGGCCCACACCCTCGTACGGGATCTGCTGTTGCAGGCCGACCGGCTGCACCCGGACGCACGCGCCGATCGTGGGCTGGTCACGCTGTTGCCCGGGGAACGGGTCACGATCGGTGTGCGCGGCTGGGAGACTCCTGACCCGGATGCCGCCCGGACTGCCCTGTACTGCATGGAGCCCACCCCATGACCACCTCACGCGTCACCATCAAGGACGTCGCCGCGCGTGCCGGTGTGTCCAAGGGGGCCGTGTCGCTCGCCTTCAACCACAAGCCGGGGCTGTCGGAGACGACCCGGGACCGGATCTTCGAGGCGGCGCGGGAGTTGGGGTGGGCGCCGAACCCGACCGCGCGGACGCTGGCCGGGTCACGGGTGGACGTGGTGGGGCTGGCGATCTGCCGGCCGGCGCGGCTGCTGGGGCTCGAGCCGTTCTACATGGAGTTCGTGTCGGGCGTGGAGAGCGTGCTGACCGAGCGGTCCTGCTCGCTGCTGCTGCGGCTCGTGCGGAACGTGGAGGAGGAGGTCGGGCTGCAGGAGTCGTGGTGGCGGGGGCGGCAGGTCGGGGGGTCGATCCTGGTCGACTTCCGGCTGGACGATCCGCGGGTGGCCGCCGCCGAGCGGCTCGGGATGCCGGTGGTGGCCGTGGGGCATCCCTCGCTGACCGGTTCCCTGACGTCGGTGTGGACCGACGACGCGACCGCCACGACGGAGGCCGTGCGGTATCTGGCGGCGCTGGGGCATCGGCGGATCGCGCGGGTGGGGGGTGCGGCTGCGCTGGGGCACACGGCCGCGCGGACGGCTGCGTTCGACGAGGCGGCGCGGACGTTGGAGCTGGCCGGGGCCTGGCAGGTCACCACCGACTACTCCGGCGAGGCGGGGGCGCGGGCCACCCGGTCGTTGCTCTCGGCCGCGGCGGCCGACCGGCCGACGGCGATCGTGTACGACAACGACATCATGGCGGTGGCGGGGCTTTCGGTGGCGGCCGAGATGGGGCTGAGCGTGCCGGGTGACGTCTCACTGCTGGCCTGGGACGACTCCCAGCTGTGCCGGCTCACGCATCCGACCCTCTCCGCCATGAGTCATGACGTGCATGGATTCGGGGCGGATGTGGCACGGACGCTGTTCGGGGTGATCACGGGCGAAGGGCCGGGATCGCATCCGGTGCCCACTCCGGTGCTGACTCCCAGGGGGTCGACAGCTCCTCCCCGGGTGTGACCTTCGCCGCTCCCCCCTCCAGGACTGTGCAGCTACGTTACCCGTAAGTAGCATGGGACCTGAGCGCGCGCTCAGCGCTTGCGTGTCGCAGCAGTGCCATCCCGCATCTGGAGGAGAGCCATCGTGCCTCGTACCGTCAGGGACGTCGTCTTCGTCGACGGCGTCCGTACCCCGTTCGGCAAGGCGGGCCCGAAGGGCATCTACCACGAGACCCGCGCCGACGACCTCGTCGTGAAGGCGATCCGGGAGCTGCTGCGCCGCAACCCGGGTCTCGACCCGAAGAAGATCGACGAGGTCGCCATCGCCGCGACCACGCAGATCGGTGACCAGGGCCTCACCATCGGCCGCACGGCCGGCATCCTCGCCGGTCTGCCGCAGTCGGTGCCCGGCTACTCGATCGACCGTATGTGTGCCGGTGCGCTGACCGCCGTCACCACCGTCGCCGGTTCCATCGCCTTCGGTGCCTACGACGCCGTCATCGCCGGTGGTGTCGAGCACATGGGCCGCCACCCGATGGGCGAGGGCGTGGACCCGAACCCGCGGTTCGTGAGCGAGAAGCTCGTCGACGAGTCCGCCCTGTTCATGGGCATGACCGCGGAGAACCTGCACGACCGCTACCCGCACATCACCAAGCTGCGCGCCGACGAGTACGCCGTGCGCTCGCAGGAGAAGGCGGCGAAGGCGTACGCCAACGGCAAGATCCAGGCCGACCTGGTCCCGATCTCCGTACGCCGCACCAACCCGGAGGCCGGCGAGACGGGCTGGGGCCTGGTCACGGCGGACGAGCCGATGCGCCCTGGGACGACCCTGGAGAACCTCTCCGGTCTCAAGACCCCCTTCCGCGTGCACGGCCGGGTCACCGCCGGTAACGCGGCCGGTCTGAACGACGGCGCCACCGCCTCGATCATCGCGTCCGAGGACTTCGCCCGCGAGAACAACCTGCCGGTCAAGATGCGCCTGGTCTCGTACGCCTTCGCGGGCGTCGAGCCGGAGGTCATGGGCTACGGCCCGATCCCGGCCACCGAGAAGGCCCTCGCCAAGGCGGGCCTGTCCATCGAGGACATCAACCTCTTCGAGATCAACGAGGCCTTCGCCGTCCAGGTCCTGGCCTTCCTCGACCACTACGGCATCGCGGACGACGACGCGCGCGTCAACCAGTACGGCGGCGCCATCGCGTACGGCCACCCGCTGGCCTCCTCCGGCGTCCGTCTGATGACGCAGCTGGCCCGCCAGTTCGAGGAGCAGCCGGAGGTCCGCTACGGCCTCACCACCATGTGCGTCGGCTTCGGCATGGGCGCGACGGTCATCTGGGAGAACCCGCACTTCGACGGAGGCAACAAGTGAGCACCACCGAACTCCTGAAGGGCGCGGCCGAGCTGTTCCCCGACGAGGTCGTGACGTCCGCGCACGTACGCCACCTCGACCTGCCGTTCGGCGCCGGGCGCTTCGCGCTCATCACGCTGGACAACGGCTTCGACCACACCAAGCCGACCACCTTCGGCCCGGCCTCGCTGGCGAACCTCAACACCGCCATCGACCAGGTCGAGAAGGAGGCCGCGGCCGGCGAGATCGTCGGTGTCGGCATCACCGGCAAGCCGTTCGTCTTCGCGGTCGGCGCCGACCTCAAGGGCGTCGAGCTGCTCAAGGAGCACAAGGACGCGCTCGCCATCGGCAAGGGCGGCCACGAGGTCTTCAAGCGCCTCTCCGGCATCGCGGTGCCGACCTTCGCGTACTACAACGGTGCCGCGATGGGCGGTGGCGTCGAGGTCGGTCTGCACTGCAAGTACCGGACCGTCAGCAAGGCGCTCCCGGCCTTCTCCCTCCCCGAGGTCTTCCTCGGCCTGGTCCCCGGCTGGGGCGGCTGCACGATCCTGCCGAACCTGATCGGTGCCGACAAGGCCGTCTCGGTGATCATCGAGAACAGCCTCAACCAGAACAAGCAGCTCAAGGGCCAGCAGGTCTTCGACCTCGGTATCGCGGACGCGATCTTCGAGGGTGCGGACTTCCTGGAGCAGTCGCTGATCTGGACCGCCCAGGTGCTGAAGGGCGACGTCGAGGTCGAGCGTCCGGTGATCGACCGCGGTGAGGCCTGGGACCAGGCCGTCGCCAAGGGTCGCTTCATCGCGGACTCCAAGGTGCACGGCGCCGCTCCGGCCGCCTACCGTGCGCTGGACATCATCGCCGCCGCCAAGAACGGCGACCTGCAGCAGGGCTACGACGCCGAGGACAAGGCGCTCGCCGACCTGATCATGGGTGGCGAACTGCGGGCCGGCATCTACGCCTTCAACCTGGTGCAGAAGCGCGGCAAGCGCCCCGCCGGTGCGCCGGACAAGAACCTGGCGCGCCCGGTCACCAAGGTCGGTGTCGTCGGCGCGGGCCTCATGGCCTCGCAGCTCGCCCTTCTCTTCCTGCGCCGCCTCGAGGTGCCGGTCGTGCTGACCGACATCGACCAGGAGCGCGTCGACAAGGGTGTGGGCTACGTCCACGCCGAGATCGAGAAGCTGCTCGGCAAGGGCCGTATCAACCAGGACAAGGCCAACCGCCTCAAGGCGCTGGTCACCGGTGTGCTGGACAAGGCCGAGGGCTTCTCCGACGCCGACTTCATCATCGAGGCCGTCTTCGAGGAGATCGGCGTCAAGCAGCAGGTGTTCGCGGAGGTCGAGGCGGTCGCCCCGGCGCACGCGATCCTCGCCACCAACACCTCCTCGCTGTCCGTCTCCGAGATGGCGTCGAAGCTGAAGAACCCCGAGCGGGTCGTGGGCTTCCACTTCTTCAACCCGGTCGCGATCCTCCCGCTGCTGGAGATCGTCCGCGGCGAGCAGACCGACGACGCCTCCCTGGCCACGGCCTTCGCCGTCGCCAAGAAGCTGAAGAAGACCGCGGTTCTGGTGAAGGACGCCCCGGCGTTCGTCGTGAACCGCATCCTCACCCGCTTCATGGGCGAGATCCAGAACGTCATCGACGAGGGCACCCCGGTCGAGGTCGCCGAGAAGGCCGTAGAGCCGCTCGGTCTGCCGATGTCCCCGCTGGTGCTCCTGGAGCTGGTCGGTCCCGCGATCGGTCTGCACGTCTCCGAGACCCTCAACCGGGCCTTCCCGGACCGCTTCACGGTCTCCCCGAACCTCGCGGCCGTCGTCAAGGCGGGCAAGCGCGGCTTCTACGTCTACGACTCCGGCAAGCCGGAGCTGGACCCGGAGGTCGCCGCGCTGCTGAAGCAGGGTGACTCCGTCCTGACCGAGGAGCAGGTCCGTGACCGCGTCCTCGACGCCGTCGCCCAGGAGATCGGGCTCATGCTCGACGAGGGCGTCGTCGCCGAGGCCCAGGACATCGACCTCTGCCTGATCACGGGCGCCGGCTGGCCCTTCCACCTGGGCGGCATCACGCCGTACCTGGACCGCGAGGGTGTCTCCGAGCGCGTGAACGGCAAGAAGTTCCTGGCTCCGGGTCTCGCGAGCGTCCCGGCGTAACGGCACTGCCCTGAAAGGGGGCGGGCCGCCCGGTATCGATCCGGGTGACCCGCCCCTTTTGCTGTGCGTTTACAGTTAGGATCTCCACACAGCCAGATCAAATTCTTCACATTCACTTGACGTTCCTGATCAGAGCCGGATCGGGAACGTATCGATTTCCTGCGGAGGAATTCCGTGGCGTCCACCCGCCGCCGCCAACAACCCCGACGCCGGGTGTGGCCAAAGATCAAATTGTTGCTGCTTGTTGCCGTGGTGGCCGCGGGCGCCACCGCGCTCTATCCGATCTGGCGCAAGGCACACCCGGATCCGCCGGAGTTGACCGTCCGGTACCGGACGGACACCCCCGCGACGGCCACGGCGGCCGAGCCGTCGCTGGAGGTCTTCAACGACTCCGAGCAGCCGCTGCCGCTCAGCGACGTGGCCCTGCGGTACTACTTCACCGCGGACGGCGGCTCGTACGCCTTCAACTGCGTCCAGGCCGCCTTCGACTGCTCCGACGTCGCCGGGACCGTCGTGGAGCTGGACAAGCCCACCGACACCGCCGACCACTACCTGGAGCTCAGGTTCACGGACGCGGCGGGCACGCTGAAGCCCGGTGCCAACAGCAAGGGCATCGACGTGCAGCTCTACCGCGTCGACCACAAGAAGCTGGACCAGTCGAACGACCGCTCCTTCGACGCTGAGAAGACCACGTACAAGGAGTCGAAGACGATCACCGCGTACAAGCGCGGAGTGCTCGCCTGGGGTGAGGAGCCGGACGGCAAGAAGCCGGACAGCGACTCCAAGAACACGTCGAAGGCCGCCGCCGACCCCGCGCCGGATCTTCCCTCCGGCGTCCTGTTCGACAACTTCCACTACACCGGCGCCAAGGACCCCGCTCTCTTCAAGCACGGCTGGCTGGTGCGCACCAGCGACGGCGGCCCCGGCATCGAGGACACGTGGTCCGCGGACGGCGTCACCTTCCCCTCCGAGAAGGACGCCCTGGGCGACGGGCAGGTGCTCAACCTGCGTGCCGGCACGGACGGCACGAAGGCGGGCACCAAGCAGGCCAGCGTGGGCACTTCCGGCCGGGAGTTCAAGTCCGGGACCTACGCCGCCCGGATCCACTTCAGCGACGATCCGACGACGGGCAAGAACGGCGACCACGTCAACCAGACCTTCTACACCATCGGCGGCAAGGGCACGACGTACAGCGAACTCGACAACGAGTACCTGCCCAACGGCGGTTGGGGGCGGCTCGGTCCCAAGCTGGACAACGTCACCTGGCACACCGTCGAGGACCGTGTGTACAACACGACCGTCAAGAGCCTGGCCGGGTGGCACACCGTCGTGATGACCGTCAAGGACGGCGTCGTGACCTACCGCGTCGACGGCAGGAAGATCTACACCACCAGCGGCAAGTACGCCCCGCGCGCGGGCATGTCCGTGAACTTCAACACCTGGTTCATCGACCTGCCGTTCAAGGGCGGCGAACGCGCCTGGGACATGAAGGTCGACTGGCTCTACTACAACGCCAAGGACGCACTGTCCCTCGAGGACGTGGACTCGGCGGTCAAGGACTACAGCGAGAACGGAATGAACTACTTCAACACCACATCCTGACGACCTTGGGGGGCGCGGATGAACCGGGAAAGGTCCCTGAACGCAGGGGGGTTGAGCCGTAGGTCCGCACTACGGCTCGCGGGAACCGGGGGGCTGGTGACCGCGGGCGGTGCCCTGCTCGGCACCGCGCCCGCCACACCGGCGGCCGCCGCCGGCATCGGAAACCTGGGCACACCACCGACGTACGCGCCCACCGGTCTGCGCCCCAGACGCCGGCCCGCGACCTGGTCCCAGCAGTTCCAGGCCGGGCACGGCTGGAGTGCCGCGGGCACCGGCACCTCCTCCGCCGACGTGAACGACACGTCCGCCTTCGTGCACGGAACCCAGTCGGTGCGCGTGACCACCACCGGCACGGGCAAGCAGTCGTACGTCAGGAAACTGGGCGGGGCGTCGACGAGCCTGACCGGCAAGGCGATTCGGCTCGTCCTCCGGGTCGACGACACGACGAACCTCTCGAAGCTGTCCTTCTATCTCGGCAGCGGCTCGCTGGCGAACTACTTCCTCTGGCAGTTCCACACGCACTCCGCGACGGCGACGAACTACGTCCAGTCCGGCGAGTGGGTCACCGTGCACCTGCAGTGGGCCGACGTGACGAGCGCGACCGGGACGTACTCGATCTCGTCCGGCGGTGTTCCGTCCACGACGACCGGGTTCACCGACATGTCCTTCGCGGTGTACGACAACGCGGGCGGCCCGGTGACGTACCACCTGCAGTCCGTGGAGCTCATCCCCGACACCGCGTCCGTCTTCCCCAAGGGCGTCGTCTCCATCACCTTCGACGACTCCCACGCCTCCGTGTACGGCCTGGCCCGGCCCGTGCTGGACTCGTACTGCTTCCCCGGCACGGTGTACAACATCGCCGACGCGATCGGCACCAGCAGCTATCTGACGCTTGATCAGATGCACTCGCTGCAGGACTTCTCGGGCTGGGAGATGGCGGGGCACTCGTACGCGACGAGCGCGCACACCGCGAGTTACAGCAAGCTCTCGGCGCAACAGGTGGACGACGACCTGCGCACCCTGCGGGAGTGGCTGGTCGGGAACGGCTTCACCAGCGAGCACTTCGCCTATCCGCACGGCGCGTTCGAGAAGACGACGGACGGTGTGCCGGTGGACCAGATCGCGAGCCGGCACTTCACCACCGCCCGGTCGATCATCTCCGAGACGATCGAGTCCTTCGCCCCGGCGATGCCGTACCGCCTCAAGGCACTCACCGGCGTCAACGACGGTTCGGGCGTGGGCGGTACGGCGCTGGCGAACCTCACGGCGGCGGGCGGCCGGCTCGACCGGTGTGCGAACGACGGGGACTGGCTGATCCTCTGTCTGCACCGGGTGGTCGACGCGGCTCCCGCCGCCAGTACGGAGATCAGCAAGGCGGGGCTGGGGACACTGTTGAAGGCGATCGCCGACCGGGGGATTCCGGTGGTGACGGTCGCGGAGGCGATGGCCTACTACAAGTAGGCGATACGACGGACGGGGGCGGCTCCTCGCTTCGAAGGAGCCGCCCCCCGTCCGTGCTGTGCTACCAGCCCTGTCCGTGCCCGTTGTTGCCCTGCTGCCAGGAGGGGTCGACGTACTGCCCCTGGTGGTCCGGGTAGTTGGGGTGCTGCCCGTTGTAGTACGGGTCGTGCTGGCCGCCCTGCCACTGCTGTTCTTCCGGCGTCCCCCAGGAAACGCGCTGCTGGGGCGCGTACGCGTGCTGCTCGTCGTAGCCGGGCAGCGGCTGCGGCTGGCTGGGGATGGCGGGGGCCACGCGCTGGGCCGTGCGGCGCAGGGCGACGCCCTCGAGACGCATCAGCTGGAGCGTCTCGGTGACCTTCTTGTCGGAGTACGGGTCCTCTTCCTCGAAGATCTCCGTCACGTCTGCCTCGTGGTCACCGGCCACCGACACCTCGACGCCGCCCTGGCGGGTGCCCCAGCTGCCCTTGTGCAGGGTGACGAGGGCGTAGAACCGCAGCGGGGTCAGCAGGGTCAGCTGGATCACGCCGTAGATGGGTGCCAGCAGGAACATGCCGAAGCGCTTGATGAAGCCCATGCCGCGGCGCGGGAAGTCGAGGTAGCGGACATTGCGCAGGTAGCCCATCAGCACCATGAAGACCAGGTAGTCGCCGATGTGGGCGACGAAGCGGTCCGGGTGCAGGATCGGCGTGATGACCATCGAGTAGAACATCGCGGTGCCGAAGACCAGCCACAGCGCGAGTTCCATGCAGGTGAGCCAGAAGGCCGGGCGGTACTTCTTCTGGTGCGTGAAGGCCCACAGGGACTCGCGGAAGAAGGACTTGTTCCAGCGGACCTGCTGGCGCAGGAAGTGCGGGAGCTTCTCGGGGACGGCCGTGTAGCCGACGGCGGTCTCCTGGAAGACGACCTGGCCCTCCATCAGGCAGTAGTTGGTCATTCGGCGGTCGTCGCCGAAGACGGCCGGCTTGCCCAGGAACTGCTGGTTGAGGAAGTCCGGCAGGTACTTGCGCACCAGGGTGCCGCGGTACGCGGACAGCGCGCCGCAGCAGCACAGGACCGACTTCAGCCGGGAGTAGGCGGCCCGCTCGAAGAGGAAGGAGTTGCCGTACCTGAGGTCCTGCAGGCGCGTGAAGATGTTGCTGTCGTGGTTGAGCGCCAGCACCATGCCGGTGGAGGCCATGATCTTCTCGTCGGCCAGCGGCAGCAGCAGCTCACGGACGGTGTCCCGGGACAGGACGGTGTCCGAGTCGACGCACAGGAAGATGTCCGAGTACGGCGCCGCCTCGAAGCCCAGCGCGAGGGCCTCGCGCTTGCCCTTGTTCTCGGGCTGCACGCTGACCGTGTACTTGACGCCCTCGGCCTCGAACTCGCGGCGCATCTTCTTCGCGGCCCTGATGCCGGAGTCGTTGGCGCTGCAGTCGTCGATGATGTGGATCTCGTTCGGCAGCCGGCTCTGCGCGAGAAGGCTGCGCATGCCCTGCTCGAACATCACCGGGTCCTCGTTGTAGATCGGGATGACCGCGGTGACCCAGGAGTTCTCCAGGTACTCCAGCTCCTCCCTCCCGGCCTTGGCCGGACGGTAGAAGAGGGCGCCGAACATCTTGAGGGCCAGCAGGCCCATGGCGCCCAGTGAGTACAGGTGCAGGGAGCCCGCGTCGAGCCGGGTGACGATCAGTGCGGCGAGGGCGAGGAAGACGAAGTACGAGACCTTCAGGTGCCGGCGCTTGCGGTGCGCGCGGCGGCCGCCGGACTCGACGGCACTCGGTATGTACGTATCGTCGGCAGTCACAGCTTGACCACCCGGGGGTGATCGGCGGACTTGCCCCGGGTGTCGAACAGGGCCCGCGCGCGGTCGGCCAGCAGGCCGAGGTCGATCTCCCGGTGGGGCTGGAGCAGGATGGTGAGGTCGGCGGTCTCGGCCTCGGCGAGGTAGTCCTCGGCCCGCTCGACCGACGCGCCGGCGACCTTCCAGTCCTCGACCCGGGGGTCGAAGTAGACGAGTTCGGCGCCCCGCACGAGGAGGTTCTCGGCGACGGCGAGGGCCGGGCTCTCGCGCTGGTCGGAGATGTCGGGCTTGTAGGTGACGCCGAGCAGCAGCACGCGGGAGCCGCGCACCGCCTTGCCCTGGTCGTTCAGCAGGTCGGCGGCCCGGTTGACGACGTGGACGGGCATGCGCTGGTTGATCTCCTGCGCTAGCTCCACGAAGCGGAACGGGATGCCGAGCGAACGGACCTTGTAGGAAAGGTAGTTGGGGTCGATCGGGATGCAGTGCCCGCCGACGCCGGGGCCCGGGTAGAAGGGCGCGAAGCCGAACGGCTTGGTGGAGGCGCAGCGGATCGCGTCCCACAGGTCGACGCCGATCTCACGGCAGAACATCGACATCTCGTTGACGAGGGCGATGTTCACGTGCCGGTAGGTGTTCTCCAGCAGCTTGGCCATCTCGGCCTCGCGGGTGCCCTTGGCCTCGACGACACGTGTCACGAAGCGCTCGTAGAGGGCCCGGGCCGCCTTGGTGCAGTCGGCGGTGACGCCGCCGACGACCTTGGGCGTGTTCTCCAGGCCGAAGGAGGGGTTGCCCGGGTCGATGCGCTCGGGCGAGAAGGCCAGGTGGAAGTCCTCGCCGACCTTGAGACCGCCGGCCTCCAGGCGCGGGCGGACGACCTCGTCGGTGGTGCCGGGGTACGTCGTGGACTCGAGGACGACGAGGGTGCCGGGCACCAGGTGGGCGGCGATGTCCTCGACGGCGGCGTTCACCGCGGTCAGGTCCGGGGCGTACTCGGTGAGCGGGGTCGGGACACAGATGACGACAGCGGCGGCCCGGGCGATCACGTCCGGCCGGTCGACCGCCTCGAAGCCCTGCTCGAGCATCGCGGCGACCTCGGCGTCCGTGATGTCGTCCACATGTGAGCGGCCGGAGTTCAGGCCCTCGACGACGGTGCGGCTGCGGTCGAGACCGACGACTTTCAGCCCTGCCGCCGCGGCCGAGCGGGCCAGCGGGAGTCCTACGTAACCGAGCCCGACAACAACAAGATCCACCGCGGAGGATCTGTTCACGACATCATTCCCAACCCCGTTGGCACGGCAAGACATGCGACGGCAAGACAAGCGCGGGCGGCTTTCGGCCACCCGCGCGGAATTCGAACAAGCTGTGGAAGGCTAACAAGACCTTCACGTTCTCACCACAGTCGCTCAAAGTGCCCCTTGTCACGCACGCATCCGTACAACCCTTTCCACCCCTTGTATGTCTCCTGTCACCGACTGCTCACGTGTGAGCCCGTTCGAACAGGAAGCGGAACGATCCGAGCAAAGGTGCCGGGCGACGGCAAGAACCGGCCAGAGCGGAAAGCGGAAGCGGAAGGGTGGCTGTCAGACCTCGCGCCACGCCTCCAGCGCCAGCCCCGGTTCGTCCTTCCGGCGGGTCAGCAGGAGCTGTCCGGTCGACGGGGACAACGTTGCCGCCACCACCCGGTCGTCCTCGTCGACCGCGAGCGACACCCCTGCGTCCGCGGGGAGTTGGGGTCCCGACTCGGTCCACCAGGCGCCCGCCGACTCCTGTTCGGTCGGGTACGCGGCGAAGGCGACGCGACCGCTCGACGAGCGCTGGGCGAGCAACGTGCAGTCGTGGCCGTCGAGTTCGCAGCGGACGGCGGAGACCGGGCCGGGCCCGGCGGAGGCGAGCAGCGCGACGGGCTTGCCGCCGGGGCGCCAGGCGCACAGGTCGCCCGAGTCGTCGGTGTAGAAGAGAGTGGTGCCGGCCGCGGAGGTGGCCAGGGCGCGCAGGGTGCCCGGCCGGACCGGGGCCTCGATCGCCTCCTCCAGGGCGGGCTGCGCACCGGGCTCCTCCTGCCGCCAGTGCAGGATGCCGCCGGGCACGGCCGCGTACAGCTCGACCCGCCCCGACTCCCCCGACACGGCCGCCAACTCCCCTTGTACGTCACGCCCCTTGAGGTCGCGCCAGGGATCCCAGCCGCCCTTCTCCTTCTGGGCGACCATGCTCACCCCGCCGCCCTTGTTGCGTACGAAGACATGGGCCCGGCCCTCGGCGTCGACCGCGACGGCGGGCGTGCCGGTGTCGGGGCCCTTCTTGTCGGGGTGCCCGATCGGTACCCAGTCGAGGGCGGCCAGCCGGGGCCGGAAGTGGGTGGAGTGCACCAGGCCGGACTCGCCGGAGGTGGTGGGCCGCCAGGAGACCAGATGGGTGTAGGAGTCGGCGCCCCGGCCGACGGCGGGCGAGAGGCGCAGCTTCTGGTCGCCGCCGATCCTGTGCGGGGCCGACCAGGGGCCGCCGGGGCCGCGTTCCGCGCGGCACAGGACGGCGTCGCCCGTCGGCAGGTAGACACTGAGCCGGCCGTCGCGGCCGCGTATGAGCCAGTCGCCGTTCACTGGTTCACTCTAAGCGGGCGGGTACACGTACTGCGTCCCGGGCCCTCGCACCAGGCAGCCACCGTACGAGAAGGAAGCCGACCACATGACCGACAAGCTCACCGTGACCGTCCTCGGCACCGGCATCATGGGCGCCGCCATGGCCCGCAACCTCGCCCGCGCCGGGCACACCGTCCGCGCCTGGAACCGCACCCGAGCCAAGGCCGAGCCGCTCACCGCGGACGGCGCCCATGTCGCCGACACGCCCGCGGAGGCGGTCCGGGGCGCGGACGTCGTACTGACCATGCTGTACGACGGTCCGGCCGCCCTGGACGTCATGCGCGAGGCCGCCCCCGCGCTGCGCCCCGGGGCCGTCTGGGTGCAGTCGACGACCGCCGGCATCGAGGCGATCGGCGGCCTGGCCGCGTTCGCCGACGAGCACGGCCTGGTCTTCTACGACGCCCCCGTGCTCGGCACCCGCCAGCCCGCGGAGGCCGGTCAGCTCACCGTGCTGGCCGCCGGGCCGCTCGAGGGACGGGCCGTGGTGGAGCCGGTGTTCGACGCGGTGGGCGCCCGCACGGTGTGGACCGGCGAGGACGGCGCGGCCGGCAGCGCGACCCGGCTGAAGCTGGTGGCCAACAGCTGGGTCATCGCCGCGACGGCCGCGACCGGGGAGGTGCTGGCCCTGTCCAAGGCCCTCGGCGTCGACCCGCAGAACTTCTTCGACCTCATCGCGGGCGGCCCGCTCGACATGGGCTATCTGAAGGCCAAGTCGGCCCTGGTGCTCAACGAGCAGTTGTCTCCGGCCCAGTTCGCGGTGGACACGGCCGCCAAGGACGCCCGTCTGATCGTCGAGGCCGGGCGGCAGAACGGTGTCCGCCTGGACGTGGCCGCCGCGAGCGCCGAACGCCTGGAGCGGGCCGCCGCGCAGGGCCACGCCGACGAGGACATGGTCGCGGCGTACTTCGCGAGCTTCGACGAGAAGCGGGCCGACTAGTGGACGAGAGCACTCCCCTGCTCGTGATCGTCGACGCCGCGAACGTCGTCGGGTCGGTCCCCGACGGCTGGTGGCGCGATCGGCGGGGGGCCGCGGAACGGCTGCGCGACCGGCTGGCGGCGGACGGTCTCCCGGGCCACCCGGGCCCCGTGGAGATCGTCCTCGTCGTGGAGGGGGCGGCGCGCGGAGTGGAGACGGTGCCGGGGGTACGGGTCGAGTCGGCGCCCGGCAGCGGGGACGACCACATGGTCGACCTGGTCGCCGGTGCGGGTGAGCGGCCGGTACTGGTGGTGACGGCGGACCGCGAACTGCGGCGCAGGGTTGGGGAGTTGGGGGCGGAGGTGACGGGACCGCGGTCGGTCAGGCCGACGTGATCCCGTCACCGCGGATTCAGGAGCCGCCGACCGGGGTCCGCTCCTGCCGATCGAGGCGGCTGTGCGAGCGGCCATAGAGGAAGTACACGAAGAAGCCGACGACCATCCAGATACCGAAGCGCAGCCAGGTCTCGGCGGGGAGATTGAGCATCAGCCACAGCGAGGCGCACACCGACAGGATCGGGATCACCGGCACCCAGGGGGTGCGGAAGGCGCGGGGCAGGTCGGGGCGGGTGCGGCGGAGGATGATCACGCCGATCGCGACGACCACGAACGCGAAGAGCGTGCCGATGTTCACCAGTTCGGCCAGTTCGCTGAGGCTGGTGAAGCCGGCCAGGATCGCGATGAGCACGCCGAGCAGGATGGTCGGCCGGTGCGGGGTCTTGAACCGCGGGTGGACGTGGGAGAAGAAGCGCGGCAGCAGCCCGTCGCGGCTCATCGCGAAGAACACCCGCGTCTGGCCGAGGAGCAGGATCATGCAGACGGTGGTCAGGCCGACGGCGGCGCCGAAGCTGATGAAGCCCGCGAACCAGGGGTGTCCGGTGTGCTTGAAGGCGTCGGCGAGCGGGGCGCTCACGGAGAGCCTGGTGTAGTGCTCCATGCCCGTGACGACGATCGACACGGCGACGTACAGCACCGTGCAGATGACGAGGGAGCCGAGGATGCCGCGGGGCATGTCGCGCTGCGGGTTCCTGGTCTCCTCGGCGGCCGTGGCGACGACGTCGAAACCGATGAACGCGAAGAAGACGACGGACGCGGCGGTGAAGATGCCCATCACACCGAAGTTGGAGGGCGCCCAGCCGAACATCAGCTGGATGAGCGGCGACTGGAGGCTGTTGCCCGCCTCGACGGTCTGCGCCTTGGGGATGAACGGGTCGTAGTTCTCACCATGGATGAAGAAGGCACCGGCGATGATCACGGTCAGGACGACGGTCACCTTGATCGCGACCACCACCGAGGTGACGCGCGCGGAGAGCTTCGTACCGACCACGAGGATGGCGGTCAGCACCAGCACGAGCGCGGCGGCGAGGATGTCGAAGCCGAAGCCGTCCGCCCCCTCCCTGCCACTCAGTGAGGCGGGCAGGTGCCAGCCGGCGTTGTCGAGCAGCGAGGCGATGTACCCGGACCAGCCGACGGCCACCACCGCCGTGCCGAGCGCGAACTCCAGGACCAGGTCCCAGCCGATGATCCAGGCGGGCAGCTCGCCCAGGGAGGCGTACGAGAAGGTGTACGCCGATCCCGCCACCGGGACGGTGGAGGCGAACTCGGCGTAGCAGAGCGCGGCGAGCGCGCAGGCGACCCCGGCTGCGACGAAGGCCAGGGCGACGGCCGGGCCGGCGTTGTTCTTGGCCACCGTGCCGGTCAGGACGAAGATGCCGGTTCCGATGATGACGCCGACGCCGAAGACGGTCAGATCCAGCGCGGAGAGGGATTTCTTCAGCGCGTGTTCTGGCTCCTCGGTATCGAGGATGGACTGCTCGACCTTCTTCGTCCGGAAGAGGGTGCTGGTCATGCGTACCTCCCACGCTGTGTCGTCCTCGACATGATCGAGAGGGGGCGTAAGGCGTATGCCCCGGCGCGGGCGGATTCACGCAGATGGGCCGCTTTCACCACCCCTTGGCGGTGGTGAAAGCGGCCCGTCCGGCCGTACGGAGGTGTCAGTCGCGCGCGGGTTCCACCGCGTCGACCTGGGCGGCGGCCCGGTTGAAGCGTCCGTCGAGCTTGGAGACCAGGCCGGTGACCTGGCGGGCGATGTCGGGGGCGGTGAGCCCGATCTCCGCCATGACCTCGGCGCGGGAGGCGTGGTCGAGGAAGCGCGGCGGGATGCCGAAGTCGCGCAGCGGGACGTCGACGCCGGCGTCGCGCAGGGCCTGCGCGACCGCCGAACCGACGCCGCCGACACGGGAGTTGTCCTCGACGGTGACGACCACGCGGTGCCGCTCGGCGAGCGGGGCCATGGCCTCGTCGACGGGCTTGACCCAGCGCGGGTCGACGACGGTGGTGGAGATGCCCTGCTTGTCGAGCAGGGAGGCGATCTCCAGGCACATGGGGGCGAGCGCGCCGACGGAGACGAGCAGCACGTCCGGGGTGTCCGTGCCGGGCTCGCGCAGGACGTCCATGCCGCCCACGCGTCCCACGGCGGGTACGGCGGGGCCGACGGCACCCTTGGAGAAGCGCACCACGGTCGGCGCGTCCTTGACCTCGACGGCCTCGCGCAGCTGCGCCCGCACCTGGTCGGCGTCGCGCGGGGCGGCGAGCCGGAGCCCGGGGACGACCTGGAGGATCGACATGTCCCACATGCCGTTGTGGGAGGCGCCGTCGGTGCCGGTGACGCCGGCTCGGTCCAGGACGAAGGTGACGCCGCACTTGTGCAGGGCGACGTCCATCAGGACCTGGTCGAAGGCGCGGTTGAGGAAGGTGGCGTAGACGGCGAAGACGGGGTGCAGACCGCCGTGGGCCAGGCCGGCGGCCGACACCGCGCCGTGCTGCTCGGCGATGCCGACGTCGTAGATGCGGTCCGGGAAGGTGTCCGCGAACTTCTTCAGGCCGACCGGCTGCAGCATCGCCGCGGTGATCGCGACGATGTCCCCCCGCTCCTTGCCGAGCTCGACCATCTCGTCGCCGAAGACGGAGGTCCAGTCGGCGCCGGAGGCCTTGATCGGCAGGCCGGTGTCGGGGTGGATGGGGCCGATGCCGTGGAAGCGGTCGGCCTCGTCCTGGAGGGCGGGCTGGTAGCCGCGGCCCTTCTCGGTGAGGCAGTGCACGATGACCGGGCCGCCGAACCGCTTGGCCCGCGCGAGCGCCGACTCCAGGGCCTCGATGTCGTGGCCGTCGATGGGGCCGACGTACTTCAGGCCGAGGTCCTCGAACATGCCCTGCGGCGCGATGAAGTCCTTCAGGCCCTTCTTGGCGCCGTGCAGGGTCTCGTAGAGCGGCTTGCCGACGACCGGAGTGCGCTCCAGGAGGTCCTTGCCGCGGGCCAGGAAGCGCTCGTACCCGTCGGTCGTACGGAGAGTGGCGAGGTGGTTCGCGAGGCCGCCGATGGTCGGGGCGTACGACCGCTCGTTGTCGTTGACGACGATGACGAGCGGGCGGTCCTTGGCGTCGGCGATGTTGTTCAGCGCCTCCCAGGCCATGCCGCCCGTGAGGGCGCCGTCACCGATCACGGCGACCACGTGGTCGTCGCGCTCGAGGATCTGGTTGGCCTTGGCGAGGCCGTCGGCCCAGCCGAGCACCGTGGAGGCGTGGCTGTTCTCGATGACGTCGTGCTCGGACTCGGCCTGCGAGGGGTAGCCGGACAGGCCGCCCTTCTGTTTGAGCTTCGAGAAGTCCTGGCGGCCGGTGAGCAGCTTGTGCACATAGGACTGGTGACCGGTGTCCCAGAGCACCCTGTCCTTCGGGGAGTCGAACACCCGATGCAGCGCGATGGTCAGCTCGACCACACCGAGGTTCGGGCCGAGGTGGCCGCCGGTCTTGGAGACGGCGTCGACGAGGAAGGTCCGGATCTCCTCCGCCAGCTGGTCCAGCTGCTCCAGGCTGAGCCGGTCCAGATCACGCGGTCCCCTGATGCGGGTCAGCAGCGGCACCCGTGCCTCCTTGCAGTAGAGCTGATCGAGCTGTTGCCGGGCTTGTCGAGTCTAATGTTCCGCCTTTGCGGACGACGCCCGGGCGGTGCGTGATACGTCACGCGATCGGCTGTACCCAAGATGTGGCGGTCCTACGACATGA
The DNA here is from genome assembly GCF_040644055.1 of Streptomyces sp. NPDC047043. NCBI lineage: Bacteria > Bacillati > Actinomycetota > Actinomycetes > Kitasatosporales > Streptomycetaceae > Streptomyces > Streptomyces sp. NPDC047043. Next base: position 94,789 of record NZ_JBEYVO010000007.1, on the reverse strand, counting down.
CTGTGCCCGGTACCGCCGTTGGTACCGGGCACAGGTCCGAGGGAGCAGTACGGCAGCCCGGGCTTACGCCCGGCCGGCCGCCTTCTGGCTCCTGCGGGAGACCGAGTCGATGACCACCGCACCCAGCAGGACCGCGCCGGTGATCATGTACTGGATGGACGTGTTCATGTTGAGCAGGTCAAGGCCGGTCTGGATCGACTGGATGACCAGCATGCCCAGCAGGGCGGACCAGACGGAGCCCCGGCCGCCGAACAGCGACGTACCGCCGATGACCGCGGCGGCGATGGCGAGCATCAGGGTGTTGCCGCCACCGGCGCTCAGCGTCGCACTCGCGGTCTGACCGGCGAAGAACATACCGCCGATCGCCGCGAACGCACCGGAGATGGCGAAGACGGTGATACGGATCAACGGCACGTTGATACCCGCACGGCGAGCGGCCTCGATGCCACCACCGACCGCGAACACCTTGCGGCCGTACGTCGTACGACGCAGCACGAAGTCCACGATCACCAGCGCCGCGAGGAAGATCACCAGCGCGTTGGAGACACCGGCCGCGTCGTTCAGCACGGCCGCGGCCACGAAGGACGCCACCGCGAGCGCACCGACGCGCAGCAGGATCTCGCTGGTCGGCCGGAACGGCACCCCCGCGGCCCTGCGGCGGCGCTGCTCGCTGAAGTTGCCGACGAGGGTCAGCACGACACCGAGACCGGCCAGCAGGTATGCGCCGATGATGGCCTGGTCCATGAAGAAGGAGCTCTGGCCGAGCAGATGGATCGGACCCGAGTCGGACGGGATGTTGATGGTGCCGCTGGAGCCCAGCAGCCACAGCATCAGGCCGTTCCAGCCGAGGAAGCCGGCCAGGGTGACGACGAACGCCGGTACGCCGATCTTGGCGAAGAACCAGCCCTGCAGCGCGCCGATGCCGAGACCGGTGAGGACCGCCAGGACCAGCGCCAGCCAGACGTTCATACCGTGTTCCACCACGAACACGGCGAACAGGGTGGAGCCCAGACCGCTGACCGAACCGACCGACAGGTCGATCTCGCCGAGCAGCAGGACGAACACCAGACCGATGGCGAGCATGCCGGTGGCCGACATGTAGTAGCTGATGTTCGAGACGTTGTCGGCGCTGAGGAAGCGGTCGTTCTGCAGCTGGAAGATCGTCCAGATGACGATCAGACCGATCACCACCGGCAGCGAGCCCAGCTCACCGCCCTTGACCTTGCGCGTGAACTCGGTCCAGTAGCCCTTGAAGCCCTCTTCGCGGACCAGCAGCCGGGGGTCGACAACGGTGATCCCCGCGGCGGTGGGGTCGTCGGTGGGCGCGACCGTGGTCTGCGCCTCGGCGTCCCCCTTGGAAACCTTCGATGTGTCGCTCACTGTGCGGCCTCCGCGCTGCGACGCCCCGCACGACGGGTCACGGCGTTGTCCGTGGCACCCGTGATCGCGGAGATGATCTCTTCCTGACTGGTGTCCTTCACAGGGAAGGAGCCGTTGTTCCTGCCCAGCCGCAGCACGGCGACGGTGTCGGCGACTGCCTTCACGTCGGCCATGTTGTGGCTGATGAGGATGACGGCGAGGTTCTGCTCGCGCAGCCGCTCGACGAGGTCGAGGACCTGCGCGGTCTGCTCGACGCCGAGCGCGGCGGTGGGCTCGTCGAGAATGACGACCTTGGGGTCGCCGATCAGGGCGCGCGCGATGGCCACGACCTGGCGCTGACCGCCGGAGAGGCTCGCGATCGGGATGCGCACGCTCGGGATGCGGATGGAGAGCGTGCTCAGCAGCTCGCGGGCCTTCTTCTCCATCGAGACCTCGTCGATGATGCCGCGATGCAGCAGCTCACGTCCGAGGTAGAGATTGCCGACCACGTCAAGGTTGTCGCACAGGGCGAGGTCCTGGTAGACCGTCGCGACGCCGAGTCCCTGGGCGTCGTGCGGCTTGTTGATGCTGACCGGCTTGCCGTCCCACTCGATGACGCCCTCATCGATGGGATGCACACCGGCGATCGTCTTGACCAGCGTGGACTTTCCTGCGCCGTTGTCGCCGACCAGGGCGACCACTTCTCCGGCGTGGACCTCCAGTTCGACGTCGGTGAGTGCCTGCACCGCACCGAATCGCTTGGAGACTCCGCGCAACGCCAGCACGGGCGTAGCGGACACGTTAACCATCTCCTTCGCCGCCTGACCGGCGGGGATGCCGCGCTTGGGGTAGGGCGCGGAGGGTTGTGCTGTGAGCACCGATTAATAAGTCGAACATGCGCGCGACCGATGCCTCTTGGCAACGGCTGCGTCCGCAGTGCTTCCGTCCGGCGCCCGCCCCGCAGCGGGGTGTTTGGGCGAGGCGGGCGCCGGACAGGCTCTGTGCCTGCCGTCGGGGCGAGTCCGCGAGGGACGCACCCCGAGGCTGGTGCGGCGCTTACTGCAGGCCGGCCTTCTTGCACGCGGCGGCGTAGTCCGTGGTGCAGATCTGGGCGACGGTGTAGAGACCGTCCTTGACAACCGTGTCGTTGATGTTCTTCACGGTCACCGAGATCGGGGTCAGCAGCTTGGCCTGCACCTTGTTGCCCGAACCGCTGGTCACCGTGGTGTCGGCCAGGGACTTGATGTCCTTGCCCTGGAGCAGGTTGACCGCGAGCTCGGCGGCGTTGTCGGCCTCGCCCTTGTAGGGCTTGTAGACCGTGGCGGACTGGGTGCCGGCGACGATCCGCTGGATGGCGGCGAGCTCGGCGTCCTGGCCCGTCAGCGGGATGTCGCTGATGCCCGCACCCTTGAGGGTGTTGGCGATACCACCGGCCATGCCGTCGTTGGCGGCGTAGACGCCCGCGATGTTCTTGGCGCCCAGCTGGGTGATGGCCGCGGACATCTTCTGCGCGGCGACGGTGTCCTTCCACAGGCCGGACTGCTCGTAGGCGATGTTGACCTTGCCGTCGAGGATCTTGTGCGCGCCCTGCTTGAACTGCGCGGCGTTCGGGTCGGCGTCGTCACCGTTGATCATGACGACCTTGGCCTTCGGGGTCGCCTTGGAGCCGAGCGCGTCGAGCAGGGCCTGACCCTGGAGCTGGCCGACCTTGACGTTGTCGAAGGAGACGTACGCGGAGATCGGGCCCTGGGCCAGACGGTCGTACGCGACGACCTTGACGCCCTTGTCCACCGCGGACTGGATGGAGGACTTGATGGCGGCGGAGTCCTGGGCGGAGATCACGATGACCTTGACGCCCTTGGTGACCATGCTGCTCATCTGCTGGGCCTGCTTGGCCGGGTCGGCCGCGGCGTTGGCGTAGGAGACGGTGCAGTCGCCGCACAGCTCCTTGACCTTCGCCTGGAAGTACGGCTTGTCGAACTTCTCGTACCGCGTGGTGACGTTGTCGGGCAGGAGCAGGCCGATCGACTTGCCACCGGCGCCGGAGCTGGCGCTGGAGCCGCTGTCCTTGTCCTTGTCGCCGGCCTTGCCACAGGCGGCGGCCGAGACGGCGAGCGCGGAGATCGCGACGGTCACGGCAGCACGACGCATGAGCGTGTTCACTTGAGAAACCTCCCTGACGAGGCCGCGACGTTGCGGCCGAGGTGGCTGGAAGTCAACTCGGCCACACGTGCGACGTCAAGAAGTAAATCCTTAACGAGATGGCAACGGTGCCATCCGTTCTCTAAGTGAAGGCAGGGGTCGCAACAGCGAGTGTGCCGTCCAAAAGGGTCGAATCGCCCATCTCGCTCAGCGCGAGAGCGAGCGCTCCGAGCACCTCCGCACGGCCCCCAAGTGCCCCCGGGAGAACGGACAGTTGGCGCGCCGCGCTGGGAATGGCGTAGCGGCCGACGGACTCCCTGATCGGCCCGAGTACGAGCTCACCGGCCTCGGCGAGATCACCGCCGAGGACCACTCGGCTCGGGTTCAGCAGATTGCAGAGATTGGCGACTCCACTGCCGATGTGGCGGCCGACGTCGGCGATCACCCGACGGCAGCCCGGGTCTCCGTCCCTGGCCAGCCGCACGACGCCTTCCATCGTGAGGTCGGTGCCGTGGCTCGACTGGAGCAACGGAAGCACATAGCGCGCTGCAGCAAAGGTTTCCAGGCATCCGCGGTTTCCGCAGCGGCATACGGGACCGGATTCATCGAGTGTAATATGTCCGATTTCACCCGCGGTGCCGCCGGGACCCCGATAGATCTTGCCGTTGATCACCAGACCGGCGCCGACACCGCTCGCGACCTTGATGTACGCCAGGTCCCTGACCCCCCGGCCACTGCCCCAGACCAGCTCTCCCAGGGCGCCGAGGTTGGCGTCGTTGTCCACGTGCACGGGCACGCCGAGCCGCCCCCGCAGCTCCTCGGCGGGCTTGGTGCCGGTCCAGCCCGGCAGGATGGCGGTCGAGCCCAGGGTGCCGGACTCGACGTCGATCGGGCCGGGCACGCCGAGGCCCACCCCGGCGATCTTGGAACGGTCGACGCCCGTTGCTGCAATCAGGCGATTGACCAGCTCTTCCGCCCGGTCGAAGCCCTGTGTCGAGGAGGCGTCCACGTCCAGCGGCTCGGACTCCTCGGCCAGCACCTGGTGGGCGAGGTTGCCGACGGCGACGCGCAGGTGCGTGTGCCCGAAGTCGACGCCGATGACGATGCCGGCGTCGCCGCTGAGGCTGACGCTGCGGGCCCGGCGGCCGCCCGCCGAAGTGGGCGTGACCTCGACCGTTCCGCCGTCCTTGAGCTCGCGGACGATGTTGGAGACCGTCGCCGCGGACAGTCCCGTGGTCCTCGCGATCTCCGCCTGCGTGAGCGACCCGGCCAGCCGCACGGCACGTACGACCCGCTCCAGGTTGGCTCGATGCAGTGACGACTGCGACCCCGGAGTCTCCACGACGACCTCCTGCGCGCGGGACCGCTTCGATGAGGCCCCGTCTATGTCCAACTAGTGAACTCTAAGCTGAGCCGTTCGGGTTGCCTCCCGTCAAGAGGTTGAACCGTATCCGGGTTCGTGTACACCCATCCGTACACGTGTGCGCGCCGCACCCGGTGCCGGGAGCGGCGCGCACACGGACGGCAGCGGAGGGCTACACCGCCCTCACTTCAGCGTCGCCGACGTCAGGCCCGCCTGCACCTGGCGCTGGAAGGACAGATAGACCACCAGCATGGGGATCATCGCGATGGTCACGCCCGCGAACAGCACGGGCAGGTCGGAGGCGTAGCCCTGCTGCTGTTGCAGCTGGATGAGCCCCTGGGTGAGGACGTACCGCTCGGGGTCGCTGCCGCTCTGCGGCTGCATCAGCACGGTCGGCAGGATGAACTGGTTCCACTGGCCGAGGGTGTTGAAGATCCCGACGCTGATCAGGCCCGGCTTCGCCATCGGCAGCATCACCTGGAAGAAGGTCCGGGTGTGCGAGGCCCCGTCGAGGATCGCCGCCTCGAAGACCGCCGTCGGCAGGGTCCGGAAGAAGGCGTGCATGAAGAACACCGTGAACGGCATCGAGTAGGCGACGTAGACCAGGATCAGGCCCTGGTAGGTGTTGAGCATGTCCAGCCGCTTCACCATGAAGAACAGCGGGACGAGGGCCAGGAACACGGGGAACATCGCGCCGGCGACGAAGAAGTAGTACAGCAGCCGGTTGCCCCAGAACTGGTACCGGGCCAGCACGTACGCGGCCATCGAGCCGAACAGCATGGTCAGGGGCACGGAGAAGACCAGCACGATGATCGTGTTGAGGAAGTAGTCCCCGATGCCCTTGTTCCAGGCGCGGTGGAAGACGTCGAAGGTCCAGTTCTCCGGCCAGCCGAAGGCCGAGCCGCCGATCTGGGCGTCCGTCTTGAAGGAACTCAGCACCAGCCACAGCAGCGGCAGCACGATCAGCAGCGCCCACAGGGCGAGGAAGCCGTGCGAGAAGACGTTCAGTACGACGCCTTCGCTGCGCTGGTCACCCGGGCGGGCCGGCGTCTTGGCGACGCGCGGCTGGGGCGGAACGGTGCCGCCCTGGGCGGCGGTCTCCTTGAGAGGTGCGCTCATCGTCGTATCTCCCGCTCAGAACTCGACGCGGTCGCGGCGGGTGGCGCGCAGCATGACCACGGACAGGACCAGGGTGAGCAGCAGCATGACGACGCCCATGGCGCAGGCGTATCCGCTCTTGCCGAAGTACTGGAAGTTGCGCATCATCACCGTCGACATCACGTCGCTGTGGTGGTCCGGGCCGCCGCCGTACGCGCCCATGTTCTGGGTCATCGAGGAGACCAGCACGAACATGTCCATCGCGACGATGCCCAGGTACACCCAGGCCGTCTGCACGGTGTCCCACAGCAGCGGCAGGGTGATGCGGAAGAAGGACTGGTTGCGGCTCGCGCCGTCGATGAGGGCGGCCTCGTAGATGTCCCTCGGGATGGACTGCATCGCGGCCGAGAACAGCACCAGATAGAAGCCGACGCCATGCCAGACCACGGCGATGATCAGCGCCCACAGCACCATGTTCGGCTCGTTCAGCCATTCCACGGGGTTGTCGGCACTGACCAGTCCGAGTTTGATCAGGAAACCGTTGAGCAGGCCGCCGCCGTCACTGCGGTACACCGCGTTGAACAGCACCGCGACGATCGCCAGCGACAACACCTGCGGGAAGAAGTAGATGATTTTGTAGAACTTGGATCCGGCGACGCCCTGAACTCCGCCGGCCCTGCTGCGTCCGCCCGCGTTCACCATGAACGCGAAGAACATGGCGAGCAGAATCGTGATCACCGGGATGAAGATCAGGAACAGGATGTTGTGCCAGATGGCCTGCATGAACACGTCGTCCTGGAACAACGCCTTGTAGTTGTCGAGGCCGACGAACTTGAAGGTCTGCGACTGGCCCTTCCAGTCGGTCAGCGAATAGCCGAACGTCTGGATGTACGGCCAGATCACGAAGATCAGATAGAGCGCCACGGGAACGAACAGAAATCCCGCGACGAACCTGTACTGCCCTTTGCGCATTGGCGTTTCCTGCCCCTGGTGTCCTTTCCCGGGCCGGATTTCTCCGGCCCGGGAAACGGCGTTGCGGTCAGTCCCGGTGGTTCTTCTTGGAGGCCGGGTCCTTCGCCTGCTTGTCGACCGCGGCCTGAGCCCGCTTCAGCCACTCCTTCGGCTGGATGCGCTTGGCCATCAGCTCGTTGGACGCGGCCTCGAGGGCGGCACCCATCTCGCTGTACCACTCGGTGTACAGGTAACGGAAGGTGTTGTCGCCGGCCGCCTTGGACGCCACGACGGTGGACTGGGTGCCCGGGCGCAGCTTGACGCTGGGGTCGACGCCGTCCTTGAGGATGGTCAGGGAGTTGGCCTCCTTCGCGAAGAGCGTCGACCACTCCTTGGAGAGCATGCGCCGCATGAACTCCTTTGCGCCGGGCAGGTTCTTGGCCTTTGCCGGGATGATGAAGGGCTCTCCGGAACCGGCCCGGATCGCCTCGAAGGGCAGCTTGCTGTCCGGCAGCAGGGGCATCGGCATGAACTTCATGTCGAAGTCCGACGGCGTCTGCTTGAGCTGCTCGTTCTCCAGCCAGGAGCCGCAGGTGATGAACGCGGCCTTGTACTGGTTCCAGCGGGTCTGCGACTCGGTGTGGGTGAGGCCGTTGGTGCCGGGCATCAACAGGCCCTTCTCCACGACCTCGTAGATGGCCTCGACACCGGCCTGCGCCGCGTCGGAGCCGACGAACGCCTTGGGGTCGAGGTTGTCGATCGCCTTCATGGCGTCCAGACCGCCCTTCTTGGCGATCATGTCCATGATGGCGACGTTGATGTAGTACGGGTACTTGCCCTGGTGGGCCAGGCCGCCGATGCCGTCCTTCTTGGCCGCCTGACAGACCTTGATGAAGTCGGCCCAGGTCTTGGGCTCCTCCCAGCCCTTCTCCTTGAAGAGCTTGCCGGAGTACCAGAGGCCCCACACCGTGTAGATGTAGTTGAGGGCGACGATCTTGCCCTCCTGCATGCCCGCGTCGAGGGTGCCGGGGATGATCATGTCCCGGACCTTCTTGCTCGGGTCGTCGACGGACGGCGCGTCGAGCACCGACGCGAGGTCCAGCAGCTGGCCGTTCTTGTAGAGGACGTCGACCTTGATCTGCTGGGCGCCGGAGTCGTCCACGATGTCCGGCGGGTTGCCCGCGTTGAAGCGGGGCTGCAGCTTTCCGGTGATCTCCTGGGTACCGGTATGGGTGGAGGTGATGCCCAGGTCCTTCTTGAAGTCGGCCTCCCACGCCTTGGCGTAGTCGTCGCCGTAACCGCCCTTGAAGATGACGACGTCGAGCTTGCCGTTCTTCTCCACTCCGAAGGGGTTGGTCTTGGAGGTCTTGCCCTGGTTGTTGTCGCTCGAGTTGTCGTCTCCGCCACCGCTGGCACAGGCCGACAGGAAGCTCATGGCAGGTACGGAGATCAAACCGAGTGCGGCCGAACGCTTGATCAGATCGCGGCGGCCTACACCCGCGGTGCCGTTGTTCTCGGCGGAAGTGGATCCCATGCTCAAGTCCTCGCCTTCTCCAGGACTCAGGCGGTGAACCGGATCCTCCCGGGCACCGCGGTCAGGTCAAGCAGGGTCGTGCAGGATGTGCGGATCGTGTGATTCGCCGACAGGTATAGTCCACTTCCCGCCAACGGAGCAAGATCGAATGCAAAGTGGGTCATGGGTCTTTTCCGAGTTGAGACCTCGCGGAAATATGAGTCGCCTGTGGCCGCCTTGCCGGAAAAATCCGCGACATAGGCCCCGAATGCCACACTCAACACCCTTGACATCACTGACCACTTGACCCACTACTGGTCCTTGCGCATCGAAGCTGACAACGTTGTCCGACTGAGCGCAGGGAGGGTGCTGGTCCATGCGGAACAGAGCTCGGCACAGATGGGGTCCGGCGGTCGTGATCACGGCCGCCTTTGTCATGGCGGTGGGCTCGCAGGGGGCGGCGGTCGCCCTGCCCGACGCACCGTCCAAGGCCGACCGGGAGTTCGCCTCCTCCTTCGAGGCGGGTGACCCGGCGCCCGACTGGCTCAACACCGTCGACACCGCAGCGGACGGCTCCAAGCGGGCCTCGGGCGTCGACGGCGGCTACAGCACCGGCATCCCGGGCAATGTCACCGACCACGTCACGGACGTGCGGGCGAGCGCCGAGAACACGGACGGCGGCGAGGTGAAGGAGAACCTCGTCGACGGCGAGTCCGTCACCAAGTGGCTGACCTTCGAGCCCACCGGCTGGGTCGAGTTCGACCTGGACAAGCCCGTCAAGCTGGTGACGTACGCGCTCACCTCGGCGAACGACTTCGCGGAGCGCGACCCCGCGGACTGGACCCTGCAGGGCTCCACGGACGGCAAGGACTGGAAGACCGTCGACTCCCGCTCCGGTGAGTCCTTCTCCGAGCGGTTCCAGACGAAGTCGTACGACCTCGCCGAGCCGGCCGAGTACCAGCACTTCCGGCTCGAGATCACCAAGAACCACGGCGCCGACATCCTGCAGGTGGCCGACGTTCAGTTCTCCACGGGCGGCAGCGGCGGCCCGGTGCCGCAGGACATGCTGTCGCTGGTCGACCGCGGACCGGCCGGATCGCCCACCGCGAAGGCGGGCGCCGGGTTCACCGGAAAGAGGGCCCTGCGTTACGCCGGACGGCACACCGCTGACGGACGGGCGTACTCGTACAACAAAATCTTCGACGTGAACGTGTCGGTCGGCCGGGACACCGAGCTGTCGTACCGGATCTTCCCGTCGATGGCCGACGGGGACCGCGACTACGACGCCACGAACGTGTCGGTGGATCTGGCCTTCACGGACGGCACCTATCTGAGCGACCTGGGCGCGACGGACCAGCACGGCTTCGCGCTGTCGCCGCAGGGGCAGGGCGCCTCGAAGGTCCTCTACGTCAACCAGTGGAACAACGTGGCCTCGCGGATCGGGTCGGTCGCGGCCGGCAGGACGGTCGACCGGATCCTGGTGGCGTACGATTCCCCGAAGGGCCCGGCGAAGTTCCGCGGCTGGCTGGACGACATCGGTCTCGAGCGAGTCGCGCCCGAGAAGCCGAAGGCCCATCTCTCCGACTACGCGCTCACGACCCGTGGCACCAACTCCAGCGGCAGCTTCTCCCGCGGCAACAACTTCCCAGCGACCGCCGTGCCGCACGGCTTCAACTTCTGGACGCCGGTGACCAACGCCTCCTCTCTGAGCTGGCTTTACGACTACGCGCGCGCGAACAACGACGACAACCTGCCGACGATCCAGGCGTTCAGCGCGAGCCACGAGCCGAGCCCGTGGATGGGTGACCGGCAGACCTTCCAGGTGATGCCGTCCGTCGCGTCCGGTACGCCGGACACCGGGCGGGAGGTACGTGAGCTGGCGTTCCGGCACGAGAACGAGACCGCGCGGCCGTACTACTACGGGGTGCGGTTCGAGAACGGCCTGAAGGCCGAGATGACGCCGACCGACCATGCGGCGGCGCTCCGGTTCACGTATCCCGGCGACGACGCGAGCGTCGTCTTCGACAACGTGACGGAGCAGGCGGGGCTCACGCTCGACAAGGAGAACGGGATCGTCACCGGCTACTCGGACGTGAAGTCCGGGCTGTCGACGGGCGCGACCAGGCTCTTCGTCTACGGCGTGTTCGACAAGCCCGTGACGGACGGGGCGTCGAGCGGGGTCAAGGGGTTCCTGCGGTTCGACGCGGGTGACGACCACACGGTCACGCTCCGCCTCGCCACCTCGCTGATCAGCGTCGACCAGGCCAAGGACAACCTCCGCCAGGAGATCCCGGACGGCACGTCCTTCGACACGGTCAGGAACCGCGCCCAGCGCACCTGGGACAGGCTGCTCGGCAAGGTCGAGGTCGAGGGCGCGACGCCGGACCAGCTGACCACGCTGTACTCGAGCATGTACCGCCTGTACCTGTACCCCAACTCCGGCTTCGAGAAGGTGGGTTCGAAGTACCAGTACGCGTCGCCGTTCTCGCCGATGCCGGGCCCGGACACCCCGACGCACACCGGTGCGAAGATCGTGGACGGCAAGGTGTACGTCAACAACGGCTTCTGGGACACGTACCGGACCACCTGGCCGGCCTACTCATTCCTGACGCCCGGTCAGGCGGGTGAGATGGTCGACGGGTTCGTGCAGCAGTACAAGGACGGCGGCTGGACCTCGCGCTGGTCCTCCCCCGGTTACGCGGACCTGATGACCGGCACCTCCTCGGACGTGGCGTTCGCGGACGCGTACGTCAAGGGCGTCGACTTCGACGCGAAGGCGGCGTACGACGCGGCCCTGAAGAACGCGACCGTCGTGCCCCCTGCGTCCGGCGTGGGACGCAAGGGGATGTCGACGTCCCCGTTCCTCGGCTACACGAGCACCGACACGCACGAGGGCCTGTCGTGGGCGATGGAGGGCTACAACAACGACTACGGCATCGCGAGGATGGGCCAGGCCCTCTACAAGAAGACGGGCGAGAAGCACTACAAGGAGGAGTCGGAGTACTTCCTCAACCGGGCCCAGGACTATGTGAATCTCTTCGACTCCAAGGCCGGGTTCTTCCAGGGGAAGGACGACAGGGGCGACTGGCGCGTGGACTCCGCCAAGTACGACCCGCGCGTGTGGGGTTACGACTACACGGAGACCAACGGCTGGGGCTACGCCTTCACCGCCCCGCAGGACAGCCGGGGCCTGGCCAACCTGTACGGCGGCCGAGGCAAGCTCGCGGACAAGCTCGACGAGTACTTCGCCACCCCCGAGACGGCGTCCCCGGACTTCGTCGGCTCCTACGGCGGTGTCATCCACGAGATGACGGAGGCGCGGGACGTCCGGCTGGGCATGTACGGGCACTCCAACCAGGTCGCGCACCATGTGATCTACATGTACGACGCGGCCGGGCAGCCGTACAAGGCACAGAAGAACGTCCGCGAGGTGCTCTCGCGGCTCTACACCGGCAGCGAGATCGGGCAGGGCTACCACGGCGACGAGGACAACGGCGAGCAGTCGGCCTGGTATCTCTTCTCCGCGCTCGGCTTCTACCCGCTGGTGATGGGCGGCGGCGAGTACGCCATCGGCTCACCGCTGTTCAAGAAGGCGACGGTCCATCTGGAGAACGGCGAGGACCTGGTCGTCAGGGCGCCGAACAACAGCACCAAGAACGTGTACGTGCAGGGGCTGAGGGTCAACGGCCGTACGTGGACGTCGACTTCGCTCCCCCACTCGCTGCTCGAGAAGGGTGGAGTCCTGGACTTCGACATGGGGTCGAAGCCCTCGTCGTGGGGCACCGGCAAGAACGCGGCGCCCGTGTCGATCACCCAGGACGACAAGGTGCCGACGCCGCGGGCGGACGTGCTGAAGGGTGACGGTCCGCTGTTCGACAACACGTCGGCGACGGACGCCACGGTGACCTCCGTGGACCTGCCGGTCACCGGTCCGGTCAAGGGCCTTCAGTACACGGTGACTTCGTCCTCCGACCACACCAAGGCACCGACCGGCTGGACGCTCCAGGGCTCGGACGACGGGACCACCTGGAAGACCCTCGACGAGCGCTCCGGCGAGTCCTTCACATGGGACAGGCAGACACGGGCGTTCACCGTGGGGTCCCCGGGTACGTACGGGAAGTACCGTCTGGTCCTCGACGGCGAGGCGGTGGTGTCGGAGGTCGAACTGCTGGCCTGAGCAGCCGAGTTGGGGGTCCCATGCCGCTTCCCGTGCCCGTCCCGCCCGAGGGTGTCGACCCGGCCTGGCTGCCGGACGAGGCCTTCCGGCCGATCGGCAGCCGGCGGACGCTGATCCGCGGCTGGGGCCCCCTGGCGCGCACGGCGCACCAGAACGTGGCGGAGGCCTGTGCACGGTTCGGGGGACGCGTCGAGCGCGACGCGTCCCTCGGGCCGTTCGACCTGGTGCTGGAGCTGACGCCGGGCGACAACTCGTCGGAGGCGTTCACGTACGAGCGCGGTGACGACTGTACGACGGTCACCTCGTCGGGCCAACGCGGCCTGCTGTACGGACTGTTCCATGTCGTACGGCTCGGCGAGGACGCCTTCCGCGAGGAGCGGCCCCGCGAGACGCACCGCCCGGCACTGGCACTGCGGATGGTGGACCACTGGGACAACGTGGCCGTGCACCCGGTCATGGGCCAGGTCGAGCGGGGCTATGCCGGCGGGTCGCTGTTCTGGGAGGACGGGCGCGCCCGCTGGGACCTGGACCGCGTGCTGGCCTACGGCAGGCTGCTGGCGGCGTGCGGGATCAACGCCGTGGCCGTGAACAACGTCAACGTGCACGCGGCCGAGGCCCGTCTGCTGACCGACCGGATCGACGAAGTCGCGGACATCGCCCAGGTGTTGAGGCAGTACGGGCTCCGCACCCATCTGTCGGTGACCTTCGCCGCGCCGATGGTCCTCGGCGGGCTGCCGGGTGCCGATCCGCTCGACGAGAGCGTGCGGGAGTGGTGGGCGGAGACGACCGCACAGGTGTACCAGGCCGTCCCCGACTTCGGCGGATACGTCGTGAAGGCCGACTCGGAAGGTCAACCGGGACCCTTCGCGTACGGCCGCAGTCACGCGGACGGTGCCAACATGCTGGCCGCCGCGCTCGCCCCGCACGGCGGCACCGTGCACTGGCGGGCCTTCGTCTACGACCACCGCCAGGACTGGCGGGACCGGACGACGGACCGGGCACGGGCCGCGTACGACCATTTCGTGCCGCTGGACGGGGAGTTCGCGCCGAACGCGGTGCTGCAGGTGAAGCACGGGCCGATGGACTTCCAGGTGCGGGAGCCGGTGTCGCCGCTGATCAGTGCTATGTCACATACCAGGCTCGCCGTGGAACTTCAGGCCACGCAGGAGTACACCGGGCAGCAACGGCACGTGTGCTGGCTGGGCCCGATGTGGAGCGAGGTGCTGCGGTTCGGTCCCGAAGAGGGCCTGCCCCTCGAGGAGTTGGTGGCCGTCTCCAACGTGGGCGACGACCCGTTCTGGACCGGGCATCCGCTCGCCCAGGCCAACCTCTACACCTTCGGGCGGCTCGCCTGGCAGCCGCGGGCGGATCCGGTCACGATCCTCGACGAGTGGATCGGGCTCACCTTCCCGTCCGCTCCGCGGCGGCTGATCGACGGACTGCACTCCGTGCTCGACGGCTCCTGGCAGACGTACGAGAAGTACACCGCACCGCTCGGGGTCGGCTTCATGGTGCAGCCGGGGCACCACTACGGGCCGAGCGTCGACGGCTACGAGTACAGCCCTTGGGGGACCTACCACTTCGCGGACCGGGACGGCATCGGTGTCGACCGGAGCGTGGCGACCGGCACCGGGTACGCGGGGCAGTACGCCAAGCCGTGGGCGGAGGTGTACGAGTCGGCGGAGAGCTGCCCGGACGAACTGCTGCTGTTCTTCCACCATGTGCCGTACGGGCACGTCCTGAAGAGCGGGAAGACCGTGATCCAGCACATCTACGACACGCACTTCGAGGGCGTGGCGGAGGTGGAGGAGGCCGTGGAGGTGTGGGCCTCGCTGGCCGGGCTGATGGAGCCGGGGCGCCACGCGCGGGTTGCGGAGCGGTACCAGGAGCAGCTCCGGAGTGCCCGCGAGTGGCGCGATCAGATCAACAGCTACTTCTTCCGGAAGTCCGGGGTGCCGGACGAACGGGGACGACGGATCTACTGAAGGTCGTCTACTGAAGGCGCAGGACCGCGACGCCCAGTGGGTCGAGGGTGAGCGGGTCCTGCGCCTCGACCTGCTTGCCGGTCAGGAGCTCGGTCGCCGTCGCGTGTGCCGTCAACCGGGCCGGTTCCTGGGCGTGGTTGAGGAGGAAGAGCAGACGGGTGCCGTCCGGGGCGACGCGGTGCGCGGTCTCCACGGTGGGGTGGTTGGCGTACGGGCCGAGCAGTCCGTGCCGGGTGAGGATGCGGCGTACGACGTGGTCGACGCCCGGCTGGTCCAGCGCCGTGGCGACGTACCAGGCCTCGCCCCCTCCGTACTCGTGCCGGGTCACCGCCGGGGTGCCCGCGTAGAAGTCGGCGCCGTATGTGGCGATGGCCTCCGCTCCGCGCGGCAGCACGATCTCGAAGACGAGCCGGGCCGCTGCGCCCAGTTCGGGGACGGGCTGCACGAACTCCGGTGGGCGGGCGTCCCATTCGTCGATCCGGATGCCCATCAGGTCGGCGAGCGGGCCCGGGACGTCGGTGAGGAAGGCGCGGTCGTGTTCGTCGACCCGGCCGGAGAGGAAGGTGCTCAGGACCGTGCCGCCCCGTGCGGCCACCGCCTCGAGGCGGCCGGCGAGGTCGCCCTTGACCATGTGCAGGGTGGGGGCGAGGACCACGTCGTAGGGGGTGAGGTCGGCGGTCTGCGGTACGACGTCGACGTCGGCGCCGGCCTTACGGGCGGCCCGGTAGTACGCGTGGACCACGTCCGGGTACTTGACCAGCCGGGACGGGCCGTCGGAGATCTCCAGGGCCCACCAGCTGTCCCAGTCGAAGAGGAGGGCGGTGCGGGCGGGGGTGCGGGCGCCGAGGGTCGCGGAGCCGAGCAGCTCCAACTCCCGCCCCAGGCCCGCCACTTCGCGGAAGACTCGGGTGTCGTCGCGGCCCGCGTGGCCGACGACCGCCCCGTGGTACTTCTCGCAGGCTCCGCGCGAGGCGCGCATCTGGAAGTACAGGGCCGCGTCGGCGCCGTGGGCGATCGCCTGGAAGGTGGTGAGACGGAGTTCGCCGGGGCGTTTGAGCGGGTTGACGTCACGGCAGGCCGTCGTCGACGGGGTCTGTTCCATCAGCCAGAAAGGGGCGCCGTCCTTGAGCCCCCTCATCAGGTCGTGGGCGAGGGCGGGGCGGGTCGGCGGGGCGTCCAGGGGCGGGTAGTTGTCCCAGGAGGCGAAGTCCAGGTGGGGCGCCCAGCGGTGGTAGTCGAGGGGGCGGAACAGGCCCATGAAGTTGGTGGTGACGGGGGTTTCGGGGTCGCGGCTGCGGATCGCCTCCTTCTCGGCGAGGAAGCAGCCGAGGAGGGCGTCGGTGGTGAAGCGGAAGTAGTCGAGGGTGGTGCCCTGGAAGGCGGTGTGGTCGGGGCCGCGCCAGTGCTCGGTGAGGGCGCTCGGGGGTTCGATCTCGGCGAAGTCGGTGTAGCGGTGCGACCAGAAGGTGGTGCACCAGGCGTCGTTGAGGGCGTCGAGGGTGACGTACTTGTTCCGCAGCCAGTCACGGAAGGCCTCGGCGCACAGGTCGCAGTAACAGGCGCCGCCGTACTCGTTGTTGATGTGCCAGGCCAGCAACGCCGGGTGGTCCGCGTACCGTTCGCCGAGGCGAGCCGCCAGCGCGGTCGACAGGCGGTGGTACGCGGGTGAGCTCGGGCAGAAGTTGTGACGCTGGCCGTAGCGGTGGCGTCGGCCCTCGAAATCGGTGCGGTTGACCTCGGGGTACTTCTTGGCGAGCCAGGGCGGGAGGGCCGCGGTTCCGGTGGCCAGGCAGACGCTTCTGTTCTCCGCCGCCGCCCGGTCGAGGATGCGGTCGAGGACCGTGAAGTCGTAGGTGTCCTCGGCGGGTTGGGTGAGGGACCAGGAGAAGACGCCGACGGTGAGGGTGTCGATGCCGGCCTGTGTGAACAGGCGGTGGTCCTCGTCCCAGACCTCCTCGGGCCACTGCTCCGGGTTGTGGTCGCCGCCGTACGGGATCTTCGGGGTGCGGGGCGCGGTCATACGGTGAAGTCCTCCTGGGTCTCGGCGATCACCGCGCGGCTTCCGTGCAGCAGGGAGAGCAGCAGTGGGGCGGCCAGCAGCGCGGGCAGGGCCTCGGTCAGCAGGGCGGTGCCGGCGGCGGACAGGACGAGCAGGGAGGCCGCGGCGAGCGTGGCCCGGCCGTGCCGGAACAGGAAGTACCCGGCGAGGCGGGCGGTGTCGCGGGCGCGGAAAGTGAAGAGCGAGGTCAGGACGAGGGCGTGGGCGCCCCAGAGGAGGGAGGCGAGGCCGATGCCGGCCAGCAGCAGCGCCCACCAGCCGGGCAAGCCCGTCGCCGCGAAGTGGGTGAGGGTGAAGGCGATCACCGTCAGCCAGGCGAGCAGGGGCGTCCAGAGTCCAAGGACCGGGAGCGCGTTGAGCCGCCAGCCGCGCGCGTATGCGCGGGCCGGGTGCAGGTCGGTGAGGTCGCGGTCGCGGTGGTGGAGGGCGTACAGCGCGGCGGACAGGGCCGGACCGAGCGGGAGCAGGGATACGGCGGCCAGGGGGAGGTTGGCGGGCTCGGGCCCCAGGAGGAACAGCACGGCCAGACCCGGCGAGGCCGCCGCGAGCAGCAGGACCTCCACGGTGACCAGCGTGTGGACCAGCGCGACGGCCCGGGAGAGGGGGCCGTCGCCGAAGGAGGCGGAGGCTGCGCGGGTGCTGCTCACCCGTTCTCCTTCTTGAAGCGCTCGTACGCCTTGTTGTGGAGGTCCACGAGCTGCTGCATGTTCTTCGCCTTCAACTCGGCGATGTAGGAGCCCCATTCGGACATCGGGCGCTTGCCGAGGACGAACTTGAGGGTGTTCTGGATGGCGTGGTCCTTGAGCGGGGTGTCCCAGAGCGTCGCCTGCTCCTGCTCCGCGGACCGGAGCGGGTGTGCCGGGTCGACGGGCAGCTGCTCGCGCTGGGACATGGCCTCCTGGAACTTCTTCTCGTCCGGGCTGAAGGAGGAGGAGACCAGCTTCCAGCTGCCGCCGTAGGTGAAGACGCCGTTGAAGAACCCGAAGTCCTTCTGGAGGTCCTTGGGGGCGTCCGGGTCGGAACCCATGAGGGAGATCCCGGGCTCCAGCTCGTAGGTGTCGCCGGACTTGGTGTAAGTGACGCCCTTGACGCCCCACTTGCAGAACTCCTGGCCCTCGTCCGAGTACCAGAGCCAGTCCACGAACTGCATGAGCGCGACGAAGGTGTCACTCTTGAGGGCCTTGCCGGAGACCATGATGCCGTTCTCCAGCCGGACGCCGCTGAGCACGACGGGGCCGGCCGGTCCGAGGGGCACCGGCACCATCTCGATCTTGGCACCCTTGACCTGCTTCTGCAGGTTGAAGCGGTAGTTCTGCACCAGCTCCTGCGGATTGGCGCTGATCACGTACGACTTCTCGGCCAGCAGCTTCTGCACGGCCTGGTCGTCCTGCTGGGTGAAGCTCTCCGGGTCGAGCAGCTTCTCGGCGACGAGCTTTCTCAGGTACTCGACCATCGCGCGGTAGTCGTCCTGCGCGGCGGTGAAGACGAACTTCTTCGCCTTGGTGTCGAAGCTGATGTTGTCGTAGGACCAGCCGGCCCTGACCCCGTACGCCTGGCCGAGGTAGCTGAACAACGCGCCGCACGGGAAGGGGGTGTTGGTGCTCCAGCGGTCGGTCCACGGGTACTTGTCGGGGTACTGGGCCTTGAGCGCCTTCAGGACGTCGTACACCTCGTCCCAGGTGGTCGGCAGGCTCAGACCGTGCTTGTCGAGGACGTCCGTGCGGAGGGACAGCGAGTAGCCGGCCTTGGGCTTCTCGTGCAGTCCGGGCAGCAGGTAGTACTTGCCGTCGGACTGGCGGATGGAATCGAGCTCGGGCTCGAGCTTCCACTTCTTCACCTTGGCCCGGTAGTTGGGCATCAGGTGCACATAGTCGCTGACCGGGAGGATCGCGCCGGACGACACGAAGGCGACCTCGGAGGGGTGGTACGTCTTGGGGATCAGGAAGGGGGCGTCGCCCGCACCGATGAGGACGCTGCGCTTCTTCTCGTAGTCCGCAAGCGGGACGTCGAGGGGCTTGATGGTGATGCCGGTGCGCTTGGTGACCTCCTTCCAGAACAGCCAGCTGCCCTTGAGGGGGTAGACCGGGTTGTCGTTGTGCAGCATGGAGAAGGACAGCGGTTTCGCCGCCTTGAACTGCCGGCCGGCGCGGTACTCCTTCATCGCGCCGTTCTGCTTCTTGGAAAGGTCCTTGGAATCACCTCCGTCGTCGCCGCTGCCGCAGCCGGTGAGGGTGGCGAGGCCGATGAAGCCGGCGGCCGCCAGGATCTGACGCCGCGACAGCTGTCCTTGGTTATTCACGGGAACTCCTTTGTTCCGTAGGTCAGTTGAGGGACGTCAGCCCTTGACCGCGCCGAGCATCACGCCCGAGACGAAGTAGCGCTGGACGAACGGGTACACGCAGATGACCGGCAGGGCGGTGAGCACGATGGTGACCGCCTCGATGCTCGCGCCGACCTGGCTGAGCTGGTCGGTGGTGGCTCCGGCGTTGCCGCCGCCGGTGGCGCCCGCGATGAGGTTGCGCAGATAGACCGTGACCGGCATCAGATCGGTGCGGTCCATGTAGAGGAAGGCGCTGAACCAGGAGTTCCAGAAGGACACCGAGTAGAAGAGCACCATCGTCGCGACGACGGCCTTGGACAGCGGCAGCACGATCCTGAGGAGGATGCCGTAGGTGCTCAGTCCGTCGATCTGCGCGGCCTCCTCCAGTTCGGTCGGCAGGCTCTCGAAGAACGCCTTCATCACCAGGAGGTTGAAGACGCTGATCGCGTTGGGCAGCGCGATCGCCCACACGCTGTTCTTCAGGCCGAAGGTGGTGATCAGCACGTAGTTGGGGATCAGGCCGCCGGTGAAGAACATGGTGAAGACAGCGACGCCGATGAGCGCGGTGCGGCCCTTGAGGTGCTTCTTCGACAGGACGTAGGCGTAACAGGTCGTCAGGGCCATGGCCACGGCGGTCGATACGACCGTGTAGAGCACGGTGTTGCCGTAGTTCCGCCAGAACATCGAGTCATGGAAGACGATCTTGTACGTGGTGAGGTTGAACCCCTTGGGCCACAGGGTCACCTCACCGGCCCTGATCTGGCGCTCCCCGCTGAAGGACCGGGCGACGATGTTGGCGAACGGGTACAGGGTCACGACCACGACGAAGGTGAGGATCAGCCCGTTGACGCCCTGGAAGACACGGTGGGAACGGCTGGTTTTCACCACAGGCTGGTCCCCACTGTGCGGCGCGAGAGCTGGTTGGCGGATGTGATCAGGACCAGGCCGATGACCGCCTCGAACAGGCCGATGGCGGCCGCGTAACTGAAGCTGTTGGACTCGACACCGGCCCGGTAGACGTACGTCGAGATCACGTCGGCGGTCGGGTAGGTCAGCGGGTTGTACAGCAGCAGGACCTTCTCGAAGCCGACCGCCATGAACGTGCCGACGTTCAGGATCAGCAGCGTGATCATGGTGGGCCTGATGCCGGGCAGGGTGACGTGCCAGATCTGCTGCCGGCGGTTGGCGCCGTCGATGCGCGCGGCCTCGTACAGGTCCTCGTCGATCGTGGTGAGCGCGGCGAGGTAGAGGATCGTGCCCCAGCCGGCCGTCTGCCAGATCTCCGAGCCGACGTAGATCGTGCGGAACCACTCGGGTTCCTGGATGAAGCGGATCGGGTCGTGCCCGAACCAGCCGAGGACGTGGTTGACCGGCCCGTCGGTGGCGAGCATCTGCATGGTGATCCCCGCGACGATCACCATCGACAGGAAGTGCGGAAGGTACGACACCGACTGCACGAACCGCTTCAGGGAGCGCCTGCGCACCTCGTTCAGCAGCAGCGCCAGGACGATCGGGATCGGGAAGCAGAAGACGAGCGTGAGCCCGCCGAGCCACAGCGTGTTGCGGAACACCTGCCAGAACGTCGGATCGCTCAGGAACATGCGCACATAGCGCAGCCCCACCCACTCCTCGCCGAACACCGAGCCGCCCGGCTCGAAGCGGCGGAAGGCGATCACATTGCCGATCATCGGCAGATAGCGGAAGACCAGGAAGAACAGCAGGGGCAGCAGGGCCAGCGAGTACAGCTGCCAGTCGCGGCGCAGTGCCCTTCGCCAACTCACCTTTGGCGACGGCGGGTTGGGGCGGGGCGCCGTCTTCGGCGGGGGCGGGTCCTGGGTGCCGGGCGGTGGAGCCGACGTGGTGGAGGTGCTCATGCTCGGGCCTTCCGGGGCGGGGGACGCGGAACCGAAACTTTCGAGCTCTTACCGGTAACTTCGCGGCAACCTAGAGGCACTCAGAAAGCGCTGTCAATGGGTCACGCAGGAGATGTCAGAGGCGGATGCGCGGTGTTGGAACCCTCTGAGTACGGGGTAGAACACGGGAATTCGCTTCTGCGGTTCCGCAAGTTTCCATCACCGGACCGACTCCTGCGAGGTGCCGCCGTGCCCGCGTTCGACCTGCCACTGCCCGAGCTGGAGCGCCATCGTCCGGAGCCCGAAGAGCCCCCGGACTTCGACGAGTTCTGGCAGGGCACCCTCAAGGACGCGGCCCAGCGGGACCCGTTGGTGTCGGTGCGGGTGGTGGAGACCGGGCTACGGCTGACGGAGACCTTGGACGTGACGTTCCGAGGCTTCGCCGGGGATCCCGTGCGCGCCTGGTTCAGTCGTCCGGCGAGGTCCCGCGAACTCCTGCCCGCCGTCGTCGAGTTCGCGGGTTACGGGCGCGGCCGGGGCCTTCCGCACGAGCGGCTGACCTGGGTGAACGCCGGGTATGCGCATCTGCTCATGGACAACCGCGGCCAGGGCGACCAGTACGGCTGCGGCGGCGACACACCCGATCCGCAGTCGGGGTCGACGCCGGGCGGCCCGGGCCCGGCGGCGCGCGGCCTGCTCGCCCCGGAGCGCTACCACTACCGCCGGCTGATCACGGACGCGGTCCGTGCGGTGGCGGCGGTGCGCGCCCTGCCGGGTGTGGACGCGACCCGGACGGCGGTCGTCGGCAACAGCCAGGGCGGCGGACTCGCCCTGGCCGTCGCGGGGTTGCTGCCGGACCTGACGGCGGCCCTGGTCACCGCGCCTTTCCTGTGCGGCATCCGGCGGGCCCTCGACCTCACCGACGCGAGCCCGTACGGCGAGATCGCGGCCTACCTCGCCGTCCACCGGGGCGCGGAAACGGCCGCGTACCGCACCCTCTCCTACATGGAGGGCATCTCGTTCGCCCGCCGCGCGCACGCCCCGGCCCACTTCGGGGTCGGCCTGCGCGACACCGTGTGCCCGCCGAGCGGGGCGTACGCCGCGTTCAACCGGTACGCGGAGCTGGCCGGCGCGGACCCCCGCAAGGAGATCCACGCCTACCCGTACAACGGCCACGAGGGCGGCGAAGCAGTGCATGTTCGCCGCCAACTCGCTTGGCTGGCAGCGGTGTTGGAGGTCAGCTCGTCGCGAGGGTGAACACGTGCAGATCCGTGTTCTGCGGCAGCTTCACGCTCGCGATCGTCTTGCCCGCCGGTGCCTCGAAGGGCTTGGTGGCGAAGACGTACGTCGCCACCGGGTCCTTGTCCGCACCCGCGACATTCCGGTACGCGGTCTTGGCGACGACCTCGTTGCCGTACTGGACGGTGCCGCCGCCTCCGCCTACGGTCCAGTCGGTGAAGGAGAGGTCGACGGTGTCGGTGCTGCCGTCGGTGTAGGTGACGGTGGCCTTGGTCTGCTGGTTGCCGTTGACCGCACTGCCGATGAAGGACAACTTGGCCGCCGGGCCGGCGAGTTCCACGGTCTGGCCGTCCGCCGAGACGTTGTCCGGGCGGGCGTCCGGCGAGTTCGGCCAGGTGAAGGCGAGCCCGTCGACGGTGCCCTGACCGCCCGGCGTGAGACCGGCCGCCGAGAGCGCCTGGCGGGAGTAGCTCCAGCCGCCGCCGTCGTAGTCGGCCTCGTCGTGGTCGCCCTCGTCGTCCGAGATGCCGGTGTTGTTGTAGGCGGCGAGGAGAGTGCCGGGAGCGGCGACGGTGAGGGCGACGGGCTGCTCGTAGGAGGTGTCGCCGGAGGTCACCGTGACCTTGGCGTCGTAGAAGCCCTGTTTCATGTCCTTGGCGGAGCCGAGGGTGATCTCCTGGGAGCCGTCAACGACCGTTCCTTCGCCGGGAGTTGCCGTGATTCCGTCCGGTACGTCGACCTTGAACCGCACCTCGGGCCCGACACCCCCGCTCATCGACAGCGCACGGATGCCCACCTTCGCACTCCCGCCCGGCTCGATGGTCGCCGTGGTCGGACCGACACCGATCTGGTACGGCTGCTCGCCCTCACGGAAGGACGGCGGGGCGTCCGAGGGGTCGCTGCCCCAGGTCTTGTCGGGCGTACCGGAGAGCGTGTAGTCGAGCCTGCCGCCGTCCCGTACGAGGGAGGCGGGCAGCCAAGGCCGGTCGCTGGTACGGCCGTTGACCTTGAGTGAGTTGATGTACGGGGCGTCCGCGGCGGCGCCCTCCGCGCGGATGGAGATGTCGTTGCCGTGGGGCCGGTCGATCTCGATGCGCGGGAAGAGCGGGGAGGCGAGGGCGAGTTCGGCGCGGGACGGGACCTGCGGGTACATGCCGAGGGAGGAGAAGACGTACCAGGAGGACATCGCGCCGAGGTCGTCGTTGCCGGGGATACCGCCGGGCTGTGTCGACCAGAGCTGCTTCATCGCGGCGCGGACGGTCTCCTGCGACTTGTAGGGCGCGCCCGCGTAGTCGTACAGGTAGGGCACGTTGATCGACGGCTCGTTGTCCAGCTCGGACTTGTCGCCGCCGCTGCCGGTGAAGGCCCAACCGCCGTCGGCGTCGTGGAAGAAGGTGTCGAGGCGCTTCACGGAGGCGTCACGGCCGCCCATCGCGGCGAACAGGCCGGCCGGGTTGTGCTGGACCATCCAGGTGTACTGGGCGGCCGTACCCTCGACGAACCCGTTGCCGGTGGCCGGGGTGAAGCCGGTGACCCAGCTGCCGTCGGCCTTGCGGTTGGCGATGTATCCGCCGGTCGGGTCGGCGGCGATGTTGAAGTTGTTCTGCCACCACTGGGAGCGCTTGGCGAAGGTGGCCGCGGTGTCCTTCTCCCCTGCCGCGGTGGCGAGTTGGGAGAGGGAGAAGTCGGCGCCGGACATCTCGAGGGTCTCGGCGGCGCCGCCCCAGGCGTTGGAGACGGACGGCATGTAGTGCAGCTTCAAGTACTTGTCGAGCGAGGGGCGTTGACCGACGGACAGCACCGGCTTCCCGGCCGACGACAGGTCCTGCTCCGTCGGCACGGTGGCCGCCCGGACCAGTGACTTGAGGGCGCCGCGCAGGTCGAAGTCCGTGCCGCCGAAGGCGCGGATGCCGGCCAGGGCGGTGGGCGAGGGATCGCCGTTCATGATGTGGGTGCCGCCCGCGCCGTGCAGCCAGCGGTCCCACACGCCGCCGTTCTGCCGGGCGAGTTCGTACAGGGACTGCGCGATGTCGGAACCGGTGCGCGGGTCGAGGAGGGTCAGCAGCTGCACCTGGTTCCGGTAGACGTCCCAGCCGGAGAAGGTGCCGTACTGGGCCTGGTGGCCGCTGCCGACGGTGTGGACCTTGCCGTCGCTCCCCCGATATCTGCGGTCGGCGTCGCTGATGACGTTCGGGTGCAGGAGCGCGTGGTAGAGCGCGGTGTAGAAGGTGGTGCGCTCGTCGTCGGTACCGCCGCCGACGCGGATGGCGTCCAGCTGATCGCGCCAGGCGCGGTGGGCGGCGTCCTGCACCGAGCCGAAGGAGCGGTACGGCGGGTTCTCGGCGGCGAGGTTGGCCTCGGCGCCCGCCTGACTGACGTACGAGATGCCGACCTTGGCGTCGACGGGGCCGTCGCCGGGCTCGAACTCGACGTAGCCGCCGGCGCCCTTGCCGGCGACGGGGCGTCCACCGCTGGAGAAGCCGCCGGTGCCGCCGCCCGCCGAGGTCGAGCCCGGGCTGAGCTTGTCGTCCTGCCAGGTGCCGGTGGCCTTGAAGGCGCGGTCGAAGCGGGCGGTGAAGTAGAGGGTGTAGTAGGCGCGTTGGCCTTCCGGGTCGAGGTAGCCGCAGAAGTTCCCGGAGGTGACGGAGCCGGAGACGGTACGGGTCGCCGGGTCGATGGTGACCGACGAATCGGTGGAACCCACCTCGGAGTTGGCGGTGCGGACGAGGAGGGAGGCGGGTTTGTCGGCGGGGTACGTGAAGCGGGCCGACCCGGTGCGGGCGGTCGCGGTGAGGTCGGCCGTGACCCCCGACGCCAGGCCGACCTTGTAGTGACCGGGCTCGGCGGTCTCGTCGGCGTGGCTGAAGTCGGAGGCGTAGACGGCGTCCTTGGTGTCGCTCGCCGGCGACGACGTGACCTCACCGGCGTACGGGAAGAACGGGATGTCGCCGCTGCCGCCCGCGCAGCCCGTGCCCGACATGTGGGTCAGGCCGAAGCCGCGGATGCGGGTGGTGTCGTACTGGTAACCGCCGGGCGCGGCGGTGCGGGTGGCGTCGCCTCTGGTGTTCTCCGGGCTCCAGGAGAGCATGCCGAACGGGGTGACGGCGCCCGGGAAGACGTTGCCGCCGTTCTTGGTGCCGATGAGCGGGTCGACGTACGAGGTCGGGTCCCGGACGAGATCCGGTGGAGCGGCGGTGGCCGCCAGGGCGGGGGTGGCACCGCCGACCGCGAGAACCGCGGCCAGCAGCAATGACGTAGGACGGAAACGCATGACGCGGCCCCTCCTCCTTCGGACGGGTCGCGCACCACAGGTCGCACAAGCCGCAGGGACAGTAGCGTGCGCCACGCGTACCACGGAAGAGTGCGTACGGGGGCGGGGGCGCGCGGCAGGGACACCCGCACGGTGCAGCAAAGTGGGCCAACTGGTTTGACAGCGTTGTCGGTTGAGGCGATAGAGTCATGTGCAGACCATTAGACAACGTTGTCGCCGCATCGCGAGGTCGCCACAAGCCAGCACCACCCGGACAGGTACTCCCCCGGCCTGGCCCGGCTCGCGGACCCGGTGGAGCAAGACATCGCCACCGGGTCCGCCCCGAGCGGAGGTTCAGCCGTTCTGCCGCGGTGGTTCAGCCGACCCGGCAGGGAAGGGTCGTCGCCGGATCGCCGCCGTCGCCCGAGACGACGTAGCCGAAGGTCGCGCTCTGGCCCGGACTCAGCGAACCGTTCCAGTCGGCGTTGTGGACCATCACGTCCTGGCCGTTGTAGGTCGCGTCGCCGCTCCACAGGCTCTCGACCTTCTGGCCGCCGGGCAGCGTCCAGTTGACCATCCAGCCGAGCATCGGGACGTCACCGGAGTTGGTGACGGTGACCTCGGACTGGTAGCCGCCGCTCCAGCTGTTGGTGGTCCTGCGGGTGGCGGTGCAGGTGCCGGGCACGGGGTCGGTGGGGTTGCCGGGATCGTGGATGCCCGTCACCTCACCGTTTCCGCCGTCGAACACGACGTCGGAGCAGGAGTAGAAGGTCTCCGCGCTGTCCGAGCGCTGCCAGACCATGTAGATGATGTGGCGGCCCGACTTGTTCGCGGGAAGCTTGCCGGTCCAGGAGTAGTTGGCCTCGACCGTGCCCGGGGAGCCGTTGAGCGGCGGGTGGTCGACCGTGAGGAACGGGGTGTCCTCCATGTCGTCCCAGGTGAGCGTCCTGGTCGGGTCGAAGCCGTCCTTGGTGACGTAGACGTAGAACCAACCCGGGTGCGCCGCCCAGGCGTTGTAGGAGAAGTCGACGGTCGCGCCCGAGGTGAGGTGGGTCAACGGCCAGTCGCTGCGCGGGAGGTTGAAGCCCGTGAAGTTCGGGTTGCCGCCGCTGCAGAGCTCGCCGTCGGGCACGAAGCCGCGGGTGCGGCCGGCACCGTCCGAGCGCAGCACGGAGAACCAGTTGTAGAACGGCGTGGTGCCGCTGACCTGTTGGGCCGCCTTGCAGGCCGGGTTGACGGGCTTGATCTCGCCGGTGTCGGTGAGGCCGTCCTCCCAGCACAGGAAGGTGCGGCTGCCGGGTTTCATGGGGGTGCCGTGCGCTTCCGCCTTGCCGCCGGCCGTGACGACGAGGGCGAGGGCCGGGAGGGTGGCGAGGAGGGAGACCAGGATGAGGAGGAGGGCTCGGGTGCGGGTGGAGTCCGTTAATCGGTCCCTTGTTGTCAGGATCATGACAGGCAAATTTCCTTCGGGTACGGCTGTGCAGGTGCACGGGCGGGTATGCGGAGGTGAGGCGGGGTGAGGGCGGTCCGAGGGCGGCGGGTTCCGGTCCGTCGCCGAGTGGGAGCGCTCCCACCCCGTGTGTGGGGAAAGTAGCGCCGGTTGAGTCGGTTGTAAACGGGTCGCGATTGCCGTTTGGCGCGGCGGGGGGCGCGACGCGCGTCAACCGTGCGCCGTGGCATCACCGCTTCGGCCGGCTGTACCTTCGTACGTACGATCATGCCGCGTATCGACGTCCACCCTGACGTCCATGGGAGCAGTGATGACCACATCCCAGCAGGGACGGGCCACCGAGGACACCTGGATGTTCACGCCGGCCGACGGCTGGACCTTCGACCAGGTCAAGGACTTGGAGCTGCCCTTCGACTGGGAACTCGTGGATGGACGGATCGTGGTTCGAGAACAGACCAGGTTCTGGCACAGCCAAGTGCGGGACGAGATTGTGGCCGCTCTGAAGGCGGCGCGCAGCGAACCGTACAAGATTGTGGCCGAGCAATGCGTAATGGTCGATGACCAGAACACGCCCAAGCCCGACGTGATCGTCTTTGACCCCCGAGAGCTGAACTTTTTCGAGATCGAGTGTGTTCCGGTGGGGAAGGTCTCCCTCGTCGTGGAGGTCGTCTCCCCCGGCTCCCGCCAGGACGACCGCGTACGCAAGCCCGCGCTCTTCTCCGCGAACAAGGTCCCTTACTACTGGCGCGTGGAACTGGACCGGGACCAGAAGCTCGCGGTGCACGAGTACTGGCTCAACGCGGACACCCTCTCGTACTTCCCCGCGCCGTCCCACCCGGTGCACAACGACAAGCTCGTCACCGCGCTGCCGTTCCCCGTCGAGATCGATCTCGACGCGCTCCTCGGCTTCTGATCCCGCCGTCTCAGCGCACTCGCTCCACCGGGTAGGCCGCCTGGAAGGCCAGTCGCCCGTCGGCGTCCTGGCCGATGGCCGTGAGCAGGTCGTCGAAGGACAGGAACTCCTCCCAGGCCGTCCGTCCGCTCGCTTCCGCGAGACGTGCGACGAACAGGTCCTCCAACTCCTGGACCCGCTTGCCCTTCCAGATCTTGTCGGCGACGCTCACCAGCAGATCTTCGAGGCCGATGCCCGGCCGGGTCCAGGTCGCGTGCGACGCCGCGAACCGGGCCAGCTCCGGGGCGATGCCATGGGCCAGCAGCAGCTCGCGCCCGGCGGCCTCGTGCGCAGAACCGGGGCCGGACAGTTCGGCCGGGTGTGCCGTCTTGCCGATGTCGTGCGTGGCCGCTCCGAACAGCACGGCCTCTCGGTCGAGTTGGACCGACGGATGCTCCCGCGCCATCCAGTCCACCAGTTGGTGCGCTACGTCGTGGACCGCCCTGAGGTGGGCCGCCAGACGGGGCGGGGCGTCCAAGTCCCGGAGGAGTCGGGCCACTTGGTCGGGCAGCGGGCGCAGGGGCGGGTCGCCGGGGTCGTGCAGGGCGGGCTGGAGGGGGTCGACGGTCGTCACCGCGTCAGGGTAGGGGGGCGGGGTGAGGCGCGCATGAGGAATCGCGTCACACCGGTCGCCCGCCGCAGCCTTGTCGCTCCGCTATACCGACGCCGGTTTCGTGTGACCCACCGGCTCCACAGCGGGCTCGAGCTCGGGGATCGGTACGGCGGACGGCAGTTCGACGGTGAACTCCGTGCGCCCCGGGACGCTTTCCACCTCGATACGTCCCCCGTGCGCCCCCACGATCGCCGCCGCGATCGCCAGTCCCAGCCCCGATCCGCCTTCCTTGCCGGGCGTCCTGGCCCGAGACGTGTCCGCGCGGGTGAACCGCTCGAAGACCCTCGGGAGCAGTTCCGGCGGAATACCGGGCCCGTCGTCCCGCACCCTGACCACGCACCGCTCCCCCGTCGCCGCCACCTCCGCCACCACCGTCGTGCCCACCGGTGTGTGCATGCGGGCGTTGGCCAGCAGGTTGGCCACGACCTGGTGGAGGCGGGACTCGTCGCCGAGGACCAACGAGGGGGCGTCGAGGGAGAGTTGGAGTTGCCATTCGTGGCCGGTGCCTGCCGCTCGCGCGTCCCACACCGCCTCCGCGACCACCGCCGCGAGGTCCACCTCGCCCGACTCCAGCGGGCGGCCCTCGTCCAGGCGGGCCAACAGCAGCAGGTCCTCGACCAGGCCCGTCATGCGGGCCGACTCCGCCGAGACGCGTCGCCAGGCGAGGACCGGCTCGATGCGGTCCGTGCCGCGGTTCATCAGTTCCGCGTAGCCCGCGATCGAGGCGAGCGGGGTGCGGAGTTCGTGGCTGGCGTCGGCCAGGAAGCGGCGCATGCGTTCCTCGCTGCGGCGCACCTGCTCCTCGCCGCGCTGGCGTTCGGCGAGGGAGGACTCGACGTGGTCGATCATCCGGTTGAGGGCGGCGCCGACCTGGCCGGCCTCGGTGCCGGGGTCGGTGTCGCGGGCCGGGACACGGGTGAGGCCGGTGACCTCCCCGCGGTCCAGCGGGGCCCTGGAGACCTCGACCGCGGTGGCGGCGACCCGGCCCAGAGGGCGCAGTTGACGTCGTATGACCACCGCGCAGACCACACCCGCGGCCGTCAGTCCGGCCGCTGCCACGCCCGCCTCCACCATGACCAGTCCGCCGATCATGTTCTGCACGTTGCCCATCGGGAGACCGGTCAGGACGCGGATGCCGTCCGAGTCGAGCGCGGTGATCCGGTAGGTGCCCAGAGCGGGGACGGTGACCGTGTGCTCTGAGCCGTCGGTCGCGATGCCCCGCAGTGCGGCGCGCTGGGCGGTGGTCAGGTTCTGCGGCGGGGCGTCCTGGCTGACGACGGCCGCCGAGACGATCGTGCCGTCGTCGTCGAACCGGGCGGCGAGCAGTCCGGCGGGATGGCCGTTCTCGGTGAGGAAGGACAGGTTGGCCTCGTCGTCCGGATGGAGCCCGGCTCCGCCCAGGCTGCGCTGGGCGGCGTTGGTGACGCGGTCGTCCAGGTCGCCCATGAGATAGGCGCGTTGGACGGCCGCGGTGACGAGCGCCATCGCCCCGCATACGACGAAGAGGGTGGCCGTGATGAACAGCAGCAGGCGGGTGCGCAGGGAGCGGCCGCGCAGGCGGGCGGTCATCTGCCGTCCTCCGTCGGCCTGATGGTGTAGCCCATGCCGCGGACGGTGTGGATCATCGGTGCCCGGCCCTTGTCGATCTTCCGGCGCAGGTTCGAGATGTAGACCTCGACCAGGTTGCCGCCGCCGTCGAAGGAACTGCTCCACACGTGGTCCAGGATCTGGGACTTGCTCAGCACCTGGCGCGGGTGGTTCAGGAGAAGGCCGAGCAGGTCGAATTCCTTGGCGGTGAGCTGGATGTGCTGACCTGCGCGGTGCACCTCGCGGGTCTCCTCCGTCAGGACCAGGTCCCCGAGAACCCGTACGGAGTCGTCGGTGCGGTTCCGGTCGGTGGCGGCCCGGCGCAGCAGTCCGCGCAGGCGCACCACGACCTCCTCCAGCGAGAAGGGCTTGGTGACGTAGTCGTCGGCTCCGTTCTCGAGGCCGTCGATGCGGTGCTCGAGGGCGTCGCGGGCCGTGAGCATCAGTACCGGGAGCTTCGGGTTCTCGTGGCGCAGGCGGCGCAGTACCTGGATGCCGTCCAGGTCCGGCAGCATCCCGTCGAGCACGACGGCGTGCGGGGCGCAGCCGCGGGCGATCCGCAGCGCGCTGCGCCCGTCGGCGGCCGGGTAGGGCCGCCAGCCCGCCTCGGCGACGGCGACGGAGAGCACGTCGGTGAGCGCGGGCTCGTCGTCGACGATGAGCACACGGACGGAGCCGGTTCGGGACACGGAGGTGCCAGACATGTCTCGATACTGTCCCGGTCCGCTGAGGGAATCCTGTGTTCCACCTGAGGGTGGGTGATGACCTGGGATTTCTCCCGAACGGGCAGGACGGATACGGGCGAGGGCCGCGCCCCCGGCGAACCGGGGACGCGGCCCTCAACTACCTTGCTGTACTGCCTACTTGACCGCTTACTTGCGGATCAGGCTGCGCAGCACGTACTGCATGATGCCGCCGTTGCGGTAGTAGTCGGCCTCACCGGGGGTGTCGATGCGGACGACCGCGTCGAACTCGACGCCCGTGTCGGTGGTGACCTTGACCGTGCGCGGCGTGGTGCCGTTGTTGAGCTCCTCGACGCCCGCGAAGGAGAAGGTCTCCTCGCCG
Source organism: Streptomyces sp. NPDC047043 (assembly GCF_040644055.1). Classification (NCBI taxonomy): domain Bacteria; kingdom Bacillati; phylum Actinomycetota; class Actinomycetes; order Kitasatosporales; family Streptomycetaceae; genus Streptomyces; species Streptomyces sp. NPDC047043. Next base: position 63,813 of record NZ_JBEYVO010000007.1, on the reverse strand, counting down.
GTCAGGCCGAGGGACTCGGCGGTGGCACCCTCCGGGAACTGCAGCGGGAGGACGCCCATGCCGATGAGGTTCGAGCGGTGGATGCGCTCGTACGACTCGGCGATGACCGCCTTGACGCCCAGCAGCGCGGTGCCCTTGGCGGCCCAGTCGCGGGACGAACCGGAGCCGTACTCCTTGCCGGCCAGCACGACCAGCGGGATGCCCTGCTCGATGTAGTTGCGCGAGGCGTCGTAGATGAACGACACCGGCGCGTCGGCCTGGGTGAAGTCGCGGGTGTAGCCGCCCTCGGTGCCCGGCGCGATCTGGTTGCGCAGGCGGATGTTGGCGAACGTACCGCGGATCATGACCTCGTGGTTGCCGCGGCGGGAGCCGTAGCTGTTGAAGTCGCGGCGCTCGACGCCGTGCTCCGTGAGGTACTTGCCGGCCGGGGTGTCGGCCTTGATCGCACCGGCCGGGGAGATGTGGTCAGTGGTGACCGAGTCGCCCAGCTTGGCGAGCACGCGCGCGCCGGTGATGTCGGAGACCGGGGCGGGCTCGTGCTCCATGCCCTCGAAGTACGGGGGCTTGCGGACGTAGGTCGACTCGGCGTCCCACTCGAAGGTGTTGCCGGTCGGGATCGGCAGCGCCTGCCACTGGGCGTCGCCCGCGAAGACGTCCTGGTAGGACTTGTTGAACATGTCCTCGCCGATGGCGTTGGCCACGACGTCGTTGACCTCGGCCTCGGAGGGCCAGATGTCCTTCAGGAAGACCGCGTTGCCGTCCTGGTCGGTGCCCAGGGCGTCACGGGTGATGTCCACCTTCATGGAACCCGCGATGGCGTACGCGACGACCAGCGGCGGGGAGGCCAGGTAGTTCATCTTGACGTCGGGGTTGATACGGCCCTCGAAGTTCCGGTTGCCGGAGAGGACCGAGGTGACCGCGAGGTCGTGGTCGTTGACGGCCTTGGAGACCTCCTCCGGCAGCGGGCCGGAGTTGCCGATGCAGGTGGTGCAGCCGTAGCCGACGAGGTTGAAGCCGACCTTGTCGAGGTACGGGGTCAGGCCCGCCTTGTCGAAGTAGTCGGTGACGACCTTGGAGCCCGGGGCGAGGGTGGTCTTGACCCACGGCTTGCGGGTCAGGCCCTTCTCGACCGCCTTCTTGGCCACCAGTGCGGCGGCGACCATGACGTACGGGTTCGAGGTGTTGGTGCAGGAGGTGATGGCCGCGACCGTCACCGCACCGTGGTCGATCTCGTACGTCGAGCCGTCGGGGGCGGTCACGGTGACCGGGTTGGACGGGGCGCCGTTCGGGGCGACGGCCGGGGCGTCGGAGGCCGGGAAGGACTCCTGGCCCGCCTCGTCCACGACGTCGACGTAGTTGCGTACGTCCGACTTGAACTGCTCGGCGGCGTTCGCGAGCACGATGCGGTCCTGCGGGCGCTTCGGGCCGGCGATCGACGGGACGACCGTCGAGAGGTCCAGCTCGAGCTTCTCGGAGAAGTCCGGCTCGGCCTTCGGGTCCAGCCAGAGGCCCTGCTCCTTGGCGTACGCCTCGACGAGCGCGACCTGCTGGTTCGAACGGCCGGTCAGGCGCAGGTAGTTGAGGGTCTCGTCGTCGATCGGGAAGATCGCGGCGGTGGAGCCGAACTCCGGCGACATGTTGCCGATGGTGGCGCGGTTCGCGAGGGAGGTGGCGGCGACGCCCTCGCCGTAGAACTCGACGAACTTGCCGACGACGCCGTGCTTGCGGAGCATCTCGGTGATCGTGAGCACGAGGTCGGTGGCGGTGGTGCCCGGGGTGAGCTCACCGGTCAGCTTGAAGCCGACGACGCGCGGGATGAGCATCGAGACCGGCTGGCCGAGCATCGCGGCCTCGGCCTCGATGCCGCCGACGCCCCAGCCCAGCACACCGAGGCCGTTGACCATGGTGGTGTGCGAGTCGGTGCCGACGAGGGTGTCGGGGTAGGCCTGGCCGTTGCGCACCATGACCGTACGGGCCAGGTGCTCGATGTTGACCTGGTGGACGATGCCGGTGCCGGGCGGGACGACCTTGAACTCGTCGAAGGCGGTCTGGCCCCAGCGCAGGAACTGGTAGCGCTCCTTGTTGCGGCCGTACTCCAGCTCGACGTTCTGCTTGAAGGCGTCGTTCGTGCCGAACTTGTCGGCGATGACGGAGTGGTCGATGACCAGCTCGGCCGGGGCCAGCGGGTTGATCTTCGCCGGGTCGCCGCCGAGCTCCTTGACGGCCTCCCGCATGGTGGCGAGGTCGACGACACAGGGGACGCCGGTGAAGTCCTGCATGATCACGCGGGCGGGCGTGAACTGGATCTCCTGGGAGGGCTGGGCCTGCGAGTCCCAGCCGCCGAGGGCACGGATGTGGTCGGCGGTGATGTTCGCGCCGTCCTCGGTACGGAGCAGGTTCTCGAGCAGAACCTTGAGGCTGTACGGAAGGCGAGCCGAGCCTTCCACCTTGTCCAGCCGGAAGATCTCGTACGACTCGTCGCCCACCTGCAGCGTGCTGCGGGCGTCGAAGCTGTTCGCCGACACGACAGTCTCCTTCATTGATGTGCGCGTACTCACCACGATCCTGCCGCCACGGCAACTTGGCCGATCCGCTAAGGTAAGGCTAAGTTAGGTAAGCCTTACTGCCGTGGCGGCTGCGGTGCTCCTCGGCAGATATCTCGATGTCGAGATAACTCTAGTACATGGGGGCCGGATGGTCATGCCCGGTCCCACTGTGGCGCACGTCGCTGTTTCCCGCGCGACGCCCATCAGTGCGCCAAGTCGGGGTAGCCGAGGAAGGAGTCCGAACCCTCGGAAGGAGGCACGATGCCCCTCACGTTTCGCAAGAGTTTCCGGATCCTTCCCGGAGTGCGGCTGAACATCAACCGACGCTCCTGGTCCATCACCACCGGCGGCAGTCACGGTCCCCGGCACACACACAGCAGTTCGGGACGTCGTACGACATCGGTGGATTTGCCCGGACCTTTCGGATGGCGTCGCACCCGCACCCCCAGGCGGCGTTGACGGGGCGTCACCCGAATGGACCCCCCAAGGATGTCCAATCTCATATCTGAGATAACCTCAGCCCCATGGCAGACGACTACCTCGTACGCATCGGCAAGCTCATCCGTGACGCCCGGCAACACCGGGGCTGGACACAGGCGCAGCTTGCGGAGGCGCTCGGCACCAGTCAGAGTGCGGTCAACCGCATCGAGCGCGGCAATCAGAACATCAGTCTTGAGATGATCGCTCGTATCGGTGGCGCGCTCGAGAGTGAAATCGTGTCGCTCGGCTATGCGGGGCCGATGCATCTGCGGGTGGTCGGCGGACGCCGGCTGTCCGGCGCCATCGACGTCAAGACGAGCAAGAACGCCTGTGTCGCGCTGCTCTGCGCGTCCCTGCTCAACAAGGGCCGCACGGTGCTGCGCCGGGTCGCACGGATCGAGGAGGTCTACCGGCTTCTCGAGGTGCTGAGCTCCATCGGTGTGCGCACGCGGTGGGTCAACGACGGCGTCGACCTGGAGATCGTGCCGCCCGCCGACCTGGACATGGAGGCCATCGACGCCGAGGCCGCCGTAAGGACGCGGTCCATCATCATGTTCTTCGGTCCGCTGCTGCATCTGATGGACCGCTTCAAGCTGCCCTACGCCGGCGGCTGCGACCTCGGCACGCGGACCATCGAGCCGCACATGATCGCGCTGCGCCGGTTCGGGCTCGACATCGCCGCCACCGAGGGGCACTACCACGCGCTGGTGGACCGGTCGGTGCGGCCCGAGCGGCCGATCGTGCTGACCGAGCGCGGGGACACCGTCACCGAGAACGCCCTGCTGGCCGCGGCCCGCTCCGACGGCGTCACCGTCATCCGCAACGCGTCCTCCAACTACATGGTCCAGGACCTGTGCTTCTTCCTGGAGGCGCTGGGCGTACGGGTGGAGGGCATCGGCACCACGACACTCACCGTGCACGGCGTCCCGGACATCGACGTCGACGTCGACTACTCGCCCTCGGAGGACCCGGTCGAGGCGATGAGCCTGCTGGCCGCGGCGGTCGTCACGGAGTCCGAGCTCACCGTCCGGCGCGTGCCGATCGAGTTCCTGGAGATCGAGCTCGCGGTGCTGGAGGAGATGGGGCTCGACCACGACCGCACGGCGGAGTACTTCGCGGACAACGGCCGGACGCGGCTGGTGGACCTCACCGTCCGGCCCTCCAAGCTGGAGGCGCCGATCGACAAGATCCACCCGATGCCGTTCCCGGGCCTGAACATCGACAACGTCCCGTTCTTCGCGGCCATCGCCGCCGCCGCGCAGGGCAAGACGCTGATCCACGACTGGGTCTACGACAACCGCGCGATCTACCTGACCGACCTGAACCGTCTCGGCGGGCGCCTCCAACTCCTCGACCCGCACCGGGTGTTGGTCGAGGGGCCGACCCGCTGGCGCGCCGCCGAGATGATGTGCCCGCCCGCGCTGCGGCCCGCCGTGGTGGTCCTGCTGGCGATGATGGCCGCCGACGGCACGTCCGTGCTGCGCAACGTGTATGTCATCAACCGCGGTTACGAGGATCTCGCGGAGCGACTGAACTCCGTCGGGGCGCAGATCGAGATCTTCCGGGACATCTGACGGGACGTCTGAGGGTCGGGTTTCTACGCGTCCCTCACCTCCACTCCTTCGCCGTCCTCCCTGACCTGCACGTTGCAGGTCAGGGAAGGGCGGTCGGTCGGCCATCCCGCGGTGAGATCGGGCGAGACCGTGATCGCCGAGGGGTGCAGGCGGGTGCGGCGGGCGATGTGGTCCTTGATCGCGATGCGCGGTAGTTCGTCGCGGGCGCGGGAGCCCTGGGGCAGGGCGTAGACGTCGGCCACCGTGCCCGGCAGCCAGTCGAAGCGGTCGATGTCCTGCGCCGTCAGCCGGGTCACTCCGTCGGTGGTGGCGGAGAGGCCGATGCCGTCGGCGTACTGGCGGTCCCTGAGGAAGGTGCGGCGCGGCAGCGGATCGGCGTCCGCGATGCGGCCCTTCGGGAGGAGGATCTCCACCAGGCGGAAGGTCGCCAACAGGCCGCCGTCGGACGAGAGTTGGACGTCGAATGCCGGTAGGCGCCGGTCGTCCGCGTCGAAGCCGGCGAAGCGGGCCTCGACCCGTACCTCTCCCCTGGTCGGGATCGGGGCGTGGATGTCGAAGGACGCGACGCGGTGGGGAAACGCGGCCACGTCCCGGGGGATCTCCGGTGACCAGCGCCGGAGTCGGTCGTGCGGGACGACATGCAGGGCCGCGTCCAGCAGGCCCGGGTGCAGGAGGCCGTGCGGGACCGTGCCGCGGGCCGCGTCCAGGACTCCGGATGCCGCGCCGGGGGTCTCCCGGGCCGACAGCAGGTGTTGGAACGCCGGGCCGTGGAAGAGGGTTCCGGTGGTGTAGGGATCGTCGGCGGGGGCGGCGTCCGGGAGCGGTGCGAAGGGGTGGGGCGGTTCGCCGGTTCGTTCGCCGACCAGGACCGTGGCGGTCGCCGCCGGTTCGAAGCGGGAGAGGGCGGCGGTGGGCGCCTTGCGCCAGGTCAGCAGCGTCACGGTCAGTTCGTCGGCACGGCTGCCGGGAGTGACCTCCGTCTTGAGGCGGACCGGTTGCGCGGCGCGGATCCAGCGGAGCAGGCGGACGTCTCGCAGGGCCCGGACCGGCTTGCCGGCGTGGGTCGTTGCCGCCTGCGCGAGCAGGTCGAGGGTGCACATGCCGGGCAGGGTCGGGACGGTCCAGGTCGGCCGGTGGTCGGTCAGCCAGGTGTCCACGGCGGGGTCGAGGAGGAGCTCGGCGCTGCCTTGCGCCGACTCCCCCTCCCGTACGTCCCCTTCCACCACGCGCAGCGCCAGGTCCCGTACGTGATAAATGCGGGTGCCGTCGGCCCACAGCCATGCCTCGGCCACGGCGTGGTCGGTGCCCTTCTCGCGGATCTCCAGTTCGACGGTGACGCGTTGGTTGGCGGGTACCACCTGGCCCCGGTAGGTCCAGGACAACGGGCGGGCAGGGGTGATGAGTTCGAAGCGGGGGCGCCGTAGGGCGTCGGTTGCCCCGCACTCGACCAGGTACGTCTGGAGGAGCCGGTGCATCGCCTCGACGCCGAGTGAACCGGGCTGCACCGGGTCCGAGAAGAAGTGCGCCTTGAAGAACCACTCCCCCGGGTCCACGTCCATCTCGGCGCGCAGGCGTCCGAGTCCGGATGCACCGCCGTCCGGCCAGTAGCCCGTCACCCGGTGCGGCATCGCCAGCATCGGTCCGGTGGGCGGCAGTTCCGCCGTCCGCTCGCACGGCTGTGCCAGTCGGGCGCGCTCGGCGTCGGTGGGGGGCAGGCCCGCCTGGCCGGCGAAGGCCTCCGGTGGGAAGAAGCCGAAGACGGTGGCGGCGTGGAAGACCGGGCGGTCGTCAGCGAGGCAGTCCACCTCGAAGGAGACGATGACCATGTCGCCGTTGCGGGAGATCTCCCGCAGTTCGGCGCGGGTTCGCACGGTGGCCGTGTCCGGGCCGACCTGCCCGCTGACGGTCGCCGTTCCGTCGAGGTTGCGGAAGAGGAGGTCCCGGTCGGAGGCCAGTGCGCAGCCCACGTACGAGGCGAGCCAGCCGCACGGCTGGAGGGCGATCTCCATCAGCACGGCCGTCGGCAGTACGGGGCTGTCGTTCTGCTCGAAGTACCAGCTCCCGGCGTCGACGTCGTACTCAGTGACGACCGCCGCACCGGCCTCCATGGCGCCGGGCGGACCGTCGACCGAGACGACTCGGCTGATGAAGTGGTACGGCGGGCCCGGGAGGCGGGGCACACGGCGGGCGTCCTGCGCGGGGCCGTAGAGCCCCGGGAAGGCCTCCGACGGGCGGCCCCAGGCGCTGGCCAGGAGGGTGGGGTAGCCGTATGCCGCCTCGGTCGACTCCGGCGCGGGTTCGGGTTCGGGTTCGAGCTCGGGTTCGACAAGGCCGAGCATCCGCCGTTGCTCCAGCGGCCAGTCGCGCACCAGGCGCAGGGCCAGCCCGCGGGCGAGGAATGCCTTGACGCCGTCGACGGTGCACAGGACATCGGCCACGAGGGTCGGCTCGTCGGCGTCCGAGAACTCGCGGACGAACACCTCGTACGTCAAGAGGCGGCTGGACGGGGTGACTTGGCCCCGGCACAGCATGCGGTACGCGGCGTCGGGGACCGGTTCGAAGCGCCAGCCGTCACGGTCCGCCGTGCAGCCGAGGGCCGCCAGGTGGAAGGCCATCGCCTGGAAGCAGCCCTCCAGCATCAGGGTGCCCGGCATGCAGGGGTCGTCCTTGAAGTGACCGGCGAAGAACCAGTCCTCGGGGCCGATCGGCGTCTCGGCGCGCAGGTATCCGCGGCCGAACGGGCCGCCCGTGGGGTCGAGTTCGGTCACCTCGCCGAGCAGCAGCATGCGGTCGGCGGCGATGCGCGGGGTGCAGACATGGGCGCGGGTCGCGCGCAGCCGCGGGCCGAAGCAGTCGTACGGGCGGCCCTCGGCGAAGGCCCGTACGGCGTCCGGGCCGAACGTTCCCCGGGGCGCGTGGAGTTGGGTCTGCGGCGGGAGCGGGGTGTTCGGGGCCTCGGCTTCCGGGTCCCACAACACACCACCGGTGCCGGCCAGTTCGGCGTCCGTGAAGAAGCCTGCCTGGCCGTCCCGTACGGTCAGGCGCAGTTCGTCGCCGACGTGGCAGTCGTACTCGAAGAAGAACAGGCGGACGCCGTCGTGTTCACCGTGGCCGACGATGCGGATCTCGAAGCTGAGGGTCTCGCCGGGGGTGGGCGGGCTGCCGTGGAAGGTGAGTTCGCAGCCGAGCAGGCGGTACACGCGGTCTCCGGCACCGTCCTGGAGGTCGGCGCCGAGCCTGCTGATGAGCAGCAGGTCCGCCTGGCCGGCCTCGACCATCAGGCCGGCGGGCATCCGGCCCGCGGGGTCCAGGTACCAGCTGTCCGGCCGTACGTCCGTCTCGGTCCAGATGGTGCCGGTGCCCATGGAGGCGGGCACGGCGTCGATGCCGGTGACGCGGTCGGCGAGCAGCATGGGCGGTTGCGGCATGCGGGTCTGGCGCGGGAGGTCGTCCTGGGGTGTGAAGAGGGGGCCGAAGAGGTCGGAGATCCTGCCGGTTGCGAGGTGTTCCAGCTGGGCGCGGGTGAAGCGGGGGCCGGGGCGGCTTGTGGGGATGGTGGGTCGGGGTGCGGGGGTGAGGGGATGGGGTGCGGGTTCGAGGGCCGGCGCTCCTGCGCGTAGGAGGGGCTCGGCCCGGCGGCGCATGGCCAGGAAGTGGTGGTGGACCTTCGACTGCTGGGTCATGAACTCCTGGAAGGAGGCGGTCAGTTGTTGCTGTTGCGTCGTGGTTGCGGCCTGTATGCGTGACAGGCGCGCGTTGCCGTCCGGCTGCGGGCGCGGTTGCCGGGCGAAGGGGGTCTCGGTCGGGGTGATCGGTGGCAGCCAGGGTGCTCGGGGCATCTGCTGGGGGCCGCTTGCGACGGGCTCGGGACGCGGGGCCGGGAGGGTCGTGGACAGGACCGCGGGCAGTCGGGGCGCGCGCGGCATCTGCTGACCACCCTCGATGGCCGGAGGACGTATCCGTACGGCCGGCGGGTGGGCCGGGAAAGTCAGTGCGGCGGTGTCCTGCGCCTGCGGCGGTGCGATGGTCGCGAGGTGGTCGAAGAGGGCGTCCGCGTTCAACTGCACGCCTGCCGCGGCGAGTTCGGCGACGGTTCGGACGAGTCGGCGGATGCCCTGGCCCTCGCTGGCGTCGAGGGGCACGGCGAGGTGGTCGCGGTCACCGAGGATGCGGTCGATCCAGCCCGTGCACAGGCCGCGGGGGCCGTGCTCGATGAAGACCCGGACTCCGTCGGCGTAGGCCTTCTCCACCATGCGGTCGAAGTTGATGGTGCCGACGGCCTGCGCGGTGACGGCGTCGGCCGCCGAGTCGCGCGTCGGCGTGTACCAGTCGCCGCTCGCGCCGGTGTAGAACCGCACGCCCGGCACCGGGTCGGTCGGCCGGTGGTGCAGCCGTCGCCACTGCTCGCGCACTTCCTCGACTTCCGGCGCGTGTACGGCGATGCCGTAGTCCAGACGAATGGCGGGCAGGGCGGCCAGCAGGCGTGCGCACTCGTTCTCCTCGCCGCCGACCACACACACCTCGGGGGCGTTGACGGCCATCAGGTGCACGGCCCTGCTGCCGTCGATCAGTTTGCGTACGGTGTCGACCGGGGCGTTGACGATGTGGCTCGCCCAACTGTCGCCCTGCACACCGGACTTCGCCCAAGCAGCGCGTACGGCATCGAGGCGGCCGACCACGCCGTCGGTGAAGACCGCCGAGTCGCGGATGTCGGTGACCAGCGAGCGCACGTCTCGCCAGGCGCGCAGGGAGACCAGCGCGGCCGACTCGCCCGAGGAGTAGCCGAGCGCGGCGGCCGGTGCGATGCCGAGCAGGTTGCGGCTGATCTCGGTGTGGAACTGGGCGAGCAGGGCAGCGCCCCAGATCTGGTCGAGCACATGGCCGTGCGCGGGGCCGTCGGGGGTGGTGGGGCGGTACGCCCAGCCGACGGTGTCCGCCAACGGGCCGCAGCGGGAGGCCAGTTCGGCGGTGATCTCGGGGAAGGCCAGCATGAGTTCGCGGCCCATGCCCGGGTAGGCGGCCGAGCCGTTGGTGTAGACGAAGGCGACCTCGCCCTCCAACGGGCGGGCCCGGAACGCCACTCCGTCCGGGCGGATGCTCTCGCCGGCCAGCCAGCGGCGGGCGGCACCCGCGCGGGCGGCGAGCTGTTCGGGGTTCGCGGCGACGATCACGAGACGGGCGGGGCCCGTGTCGGACTCGTGTCCGGCCGCGAGCGCGGCAAGTGTGTCGGGCAGGTCCCGGCCCGAGTAGATGTGCAGCCGCGGGGCGGGTTCGGGCAGCCAGGCGGCGGTGTCGGTGTCGTCGGCGGTGCGGAGACGGGCACGGGCGGGTGGTGCGTCGAGGGGGGTGACGGTCACCTCGGCGGTACGGATGCCGAGGGCCGGGACGGCCGGGTCGCCCACGGCGCCGGGGAGCGCCCGGTGGTGCAGGGCGAGCGCGGCGCAGGCCACGGCGAGGAGGCCGGTGGCGGCGTGGGGCGTGCCGAAGAGGGCGGCGGGGTCGAAGCGTGGCGTGTCCATGTCGCCGTGTGCCTTGTTCCCCGGTTTGCTCTCTGCTCCAACGGTCATGTCGGGGGGCTCCGGGCCCGGTTCGTCGAGGAGCGCGAGCACTCGGTCGCCGTCCCGGCGGGCGTCGGTCAGGCGCTTGAGGACCAGGGCGACGGCCGCGTCCCCCGGCAGTCGCTCGATGCCGAGTTCGGCGAGCGCGGCCAGGTGCACCGGTTCGTGCGAGAGGTCCACGGCGCCGACTACGGCCGCGTCCGCCTCGCCCGTGGTCAGCGCCCGGGCGGCGAGTTCCAGGGCCACCAGACCGGAGGCCTCCTCGGCACTGACGGTGAAACTCGGTCCGCGCAGGTCGAGTTGGGCGTTGAGACGGTTGGCGACGACGTTGGGCATCGTGCCGAGGACGGCGGCGGAGTCGAGGGGCGGGGCGAGGGCATCCGCGGTGTCGGCGTCCTGCGCCCAACTGCCCGCGCGGGCACGGGCGTTGTGCCGGGCGACCTCGGGGTCGCAGCCCATTCCGACGAGGACCGTGGTCCGTTCGCCCGGCAGGGCCGTCCCGCGTACCGCTTCCCGCACCGCTTCCATGACCAGCAACTGCTGTGCGTGGGCGCGGTCCAGGTCGCGGGGCGGGAAGCGCAGGTCGGCCAGTTCGACGTCCACGGTGGTGCGGGGGTCCGTGGCCGGGGTGCCGGTCAGGAGGGCGTGGGTGAGGTCGTGCACGTCGCGTCCGTCGCCGACGCGGGCGCCGATCGCGACTACGGCCACGGGATCGGGGGCAGACGACGGCGCGGCGGCGGGCGAGGGTGCGGCGGCAGACGAAGGTGCGGCGGCGGGCGCAGGCAAGGCGACCGCGCCCTGCCGCCCCTCCCACGCATCGACGATCAGATGCGCGTTGTTGCCGCCGAAGCCGAAGGCGCTGACGGACGCCCGGCGCGGCCCGTCCCAGGGCTCGCTGCGCCGCAGCAGTCGTAGCGGAGTCGGAGTGTCGGTCAGGGCGTCGGTCGGTTCGTCCGCTCCGACGGTCGCGGGCCGGATGCCCGTCTCCATGGCGCCGAGGACCTTGAGGAGGCCGGCGAGTCCGGCCGCCGTGACGGGGTGGCCGAGGTTGGACTTCACCGAGCCGACCGGCAGGTCCTCGCTGCCGTCGAACACCCTGCTCATGGCCCGGATCTCGACCGCGTCGCCGATCTGTGTGCCGGTTGCGTGGCACTCCGCCAGGGTCACGGTGCGCGGGTCGATCCCGGCCGACTCGTACGCCTGCCGCATGGCGCGGACCTGGCCGGCCTCGGCAGGGGTGAGGAGGCTGCCGTCCCGGCCGTCGTTGGACAGGCCGATGCCGCGGATCACGCCGAGGATCTGGCGGTCCTCGGCCACCGCGTCCCGGAGCCGCATCAGCGCCACGCAGGCCGCGCCCTCGGCCGGGACCAGCCCGTCTGCGCCGCGGTGGAAGGGCCGGCTGCGGCCGGAGCGGCTCAGTGCGGACAGGGCGCGGAAGCCGAGGTGGATGAAGAGGTCGTCGGCGCGGTTGACGGCGCCGGCCAGCATCAGGTCGGCGGTGCCGTCGTGCAGCCGGTCGCAGGCGAGCTTGACGGCATAGAGGGAGGAGGCGCAGGCGGCGTCCAGCGCGTGTGCGCCGGCGCCGAGGCCCAGCGCTCGGGCGGCGAGGTGCGCGGGCAGGCCGGAGGAGAAGCGGTTGCGGGGGTCGGGACGCCGGCCGGGACCGGGCGCGGCCTCCCACAACTCCCGTACGGCGGGCTCCTGTTCCTCGCGCCATATGTGCTCGGCGTACCGCGCGAGGCCGGTGCTCGGGAAGGACAGGTTGCCGAGGACGAGGCCCGCCCGGGATGCCGGGCGACCGTCCGCATGTCCGCTGTCGCGCAGCGCCTCGCGTGCACTGTGCAGCGTCCACCGGAACACCGGGTCCAGGACGGTGAGTTGCTCGGGGCCGAGGAGATAGGCGTCGGGCTCGAAGACGGAGTCGAAGTCCCGTACGTAGCCGCCGTATCCACCATGTGGGCCGGGTGCGGCGGACAGGCTCACCCGGCCCGCCGCGATGTTCTCCCGGAAGGCGGCGGGGTCGAGCGCGTCGGGGAGTACGCAGCCCTGTCCGACGACGGCGATCGGCTCGAATGATCGCTTGAGTGGCTCGAGTGGCTTGAGTCGCATGATGCGTGCTGTCTCGCTCTCTCGCTCTCCGATTTCGGCCGGTCAGGACGGGCGCAGGACGAGGGACACACCGAGCAGTTCGGCGCGTACGGAACCGTCCTCGTCGAGGAAGCCGATGTCGCACAGGGCGCCTTCGTCCCGGACGTCCCTGGCCCGGACCACGCAGCGCACCGGGCCGGTCGCCGGGCCGGTGCGGTGCACCCGGTACTCGGCCGCGGACATCGGCAGGGCTGCCCCGCCGAGCGTCGACTCCGCCCAGAGCACGGCGAGTTGGAGACCGCCGTCGGTGACGGCCGGGTCGGTCCACCAGGTCGGCCAGGGCCGGTCCGCGTCCCAGCCCAGCTCGCGCAGCCCGGCCAGGGTGCCGCTCGCTCCGGCGGGTGAGATCCCCTCGATGGAGCGCAGGGCCTGGAACCGGGGGCCGTGGAAGAGGACATGACCGTCGTAGATCTCGGCACGGTCCGAGGGGCGCAGGTCGGTCGGTGCACTCCAGGTCCCGGGAGCGGTCAACTCGGCGGAATCCGCGCCGTAGTGAGCCGTGCCGGTCTCGCCGAGCAGGCGGAGCGAGCCGTCCTCGCGGCGCTGGACTGCGAGGCGGTGTCCGGCGCCGTGCAGGTCGTCGAGGGCCACGCGGCGCAGCACGTTCACGTTGCGCAGAGCGCTTCCGGCCCCGGCTGCACCGGTCAGCCACTCCAGGGCCATCGCCAGCGGCAGCACCGGTGTGCCGGCGATGGCGTGGTCGAGGAGGCAGGGGTGGGAGTCGCCGGTCAGCCGTATCGCGGCGTTCGACGCCCGTCGCGTCGGACCGGCGAAGGCGTCGGCGGCGCCCCGGCCCGCGACGACGACCTGGGTGTCGGGACCCGGGTCCGTGAAGAGCCGTACGAAGGCCTCCGCGCCCGCCTCGACGGGGATCGGCTCGACGCCCTGGCTGCGGAAGCGCTCCTCGAGCTCGGGTCCGACCATCCCGCCCTGCCAGGGTCCCCAGGCGATGGCGCTCACCCGGAAGTCCGGGCGGGCCGCGCGCTCGGCGTAAGTCACCTGGTTCAACACCTCGTTGGCCATGGCGTAGTCGCTCTGGCCGGCGTTGCCGTAGCGCGCGGCCACCGACGAGAAGACGCACAGCGTGTCGAGCGGGTCGTCCGCGGTGGCGGCCAGCAGCGCCCGCAGCCCGCGGGCCTTGGTGTCGAAGACCTGGTCGAACTGGGCGTCGGTCTTGTCGCCGAGCCGCTTGTCCGCGAGCACCCCGGCCCCGTGCACGATCCCGGTGACCGGACCCCACTCCTTCCGCACCTCGTCCAGGGCCGCGGCGACGGCCGCCTCGTCCCGCACGTCCACGGTGAGATGGCGGACCTTGGAACCGGCCGCCTCCAGCGCGGCGATCGTGGCACGTACCTCGCGGGCGGCCAGCACCGCGGCGACGGTCGCGGGCACGTCGGCGGGACTGCCGTTCTCCCGGCGGACCCGCTCCATGACGGCACGCTTGAGGGCCAACTCGTCGGTGGCGGCGCGCAGTTCCGCGGGCTCGTCGTCCAGCGGACTGCGGCCGAGCAGCGCGATCCGCGGTTGGTGGGCGCGCGCGAGGGCCAGCAGGGAGGCCGCGGTGACACCGCGGGCGCCGCCGGTGGCGACGATCACCGAGTCGGGTCCGACGGTCGTGGAGGCGGCGTCGGCCGCGGGTACCTCGACCTCGTGCACCGTCAGCCGGGTGCCGTCGGCGCGCAGGCCGACGTCGAGGGTGTCGCCGCCGGTGAGCAGTTCCCGTACGACGGCTTCGGCGACGGCCTCCGGGGTACGGTCCCCGCGCTCGCAGTCGATGGCCTTGACCGAGGCGCGGGGCCACTCCCGGGCGGCGGTCCGGGTGAGTGCGGCGAGCCCGCCGGACCAGGCGCGGACGCCCGCGCGCCCGCCGGTGCCGAAGTCGCCGCCGGTGTCCTGCACGGTGACGAAGACTCCGGGGCCGTTCTCGAAGCGCGGGGCCAGCGAACGTGCGATGCGGAACGCCTCGCGGTGCAGGTCGAGCGCCTCGTCGGGCGTCGCGGGGTCGCACAGGCCGCCCAGGAACACGACCCCGTACGCATCGCTCGGGACCTCGGCGGCGACCGTGGCCCACAGGCCGTGCGCGTTCAGGCGGGCGGCGACATGGGCTGCGATGCCCTGTCCGTCGTCCGTGACGACGAGCAGGCCACCGTCGAGTCCGGGCGTCTCCAGCCCGGAGGCGGGGACCAGGACGGTTCGTACGGCGTGGTGGACGAGAGGGGTGGTGACGGCGGGTCGGGGCGGGGCGTCCTGCACAGTCGCGGGATCGCCGCCCTCCCTCAGCTTGCCGACGATGTCCCCGACCGTGCGCAGGAAGCCCAGCTCCGACGTCTCCACGGCCGGCAGATCCGGCGCCTCGGCCCGCAGCGCCGACAGGATCTGCACCCGCTTGATCGAGTCGACGCCCAGATCCGCCTCCAGGTCCATGTCGGAGGCCAGCATCTCCACGGGGTAGCCCGTCTTGTCCGCGACGATCGAGAGGAGCAGGTCCTCCAGGTCTACGGTCGGCGGGGTGGCCGGCGGTTCGGGGGCCACGGGCTCCGGTACGGGCGGTGGCGCGACGAGAGCCACCGGAGCAGCAGCCGGAGCGACGGGAACGAACGGCGCTGCGGGCATACTCGGCACCGCCGACAGGGTCGGGGCTGCCGTCACGGTCGGCGGGTCCGGATACGGGCCGCCCCCGTACGAGTCCTCGAAGGCCCGCAGAAACGCCAAGTGGCTCTCCGCCATGAGCCGTTGATATGTCGCATGGGCCTCGGCCGCCTGTTCCTGGTACCGGGCGTGCGCCTCGGCCGTCTGCTGCTGCGCCGCCACGACGGGGTGCGCCGCGGGAGCCACGGCCGCCACGGCCGGAGTCGGTGCGGGCGTCGGCGTCGGAACCGGGTTCGGCGGCGGCAGTTCGGCCGCGCCGCCCGCCGGCGGGTAGGGGCGCCCGTGGTTGCTGCCCTGGATGGGGGTGGTCATCTGCGGCCTCCGGCCCGTCTCTGCTCGGGTGTTGTCGTCGATTGCGTACGGCGCCCACAGCGCGGCGAAGTCCACCTCGACGCCCTGGAGCGCGAGGCGGCCGAGGGCGTCGTGCAGGCTGGTCATGCCGTGGCGGCCCTTGGCGTCGAGGCTCACGGCGAGGTGCGGCCGGCCGTCGAGGATCTCGCCGACCAGCCGGGTCAGTACGGCGCCCGCGCCGACCTCGACGAAGGTGCGCACGCCCGCGCGGTACATGGCCTCGATCTGCTCGGCGAAGCGCACCGGCCGGGCGAGGTGGTCGGCGATCCGATGGCGTATCTCGTCCGGGTCGGACGGGTAGGGCTGCGCGTCGGAGTTGCCGTAGACCTCCAACTCGGGCTCTGTCAAAGGAACTTCACTCAGGAAGTCCAGGAAGGGCTCGCTCGCGGGCGCGACAAGCGGGCTGTGGAAGCCGGTGGCGGCGCTGAGCCGTTTGGCCGTGAGCCCGGCGGCGGCCAGCTTCCGGGCCGCCCCCTCGATCGCCTCCTCGTTACCCGAAATGACGGTCTGCCGGGGGCTGTTGTGGTTGGCCGGCCACAGGCCCGCCGAGTCCATGTCGCCCGCGAGCGCCGCCTCGATGTCCTCCCGCGATGCGGCCACCGCGAGCATCGCGCCGGGCACCGCCGCCGCGTCCCGCATCAACTCGCCGCGCCTGCGGGCCATGCGGACCAGGGTGTCCGCGTCGAAGACGCCCGCGGCGTGCAGGGCGGTCAGTTCGCCGAAGCTGTGCCCGGCGAGGCAGTCCGGGCGTACGCCGACCGCGTCCAGTACCGACAGCAGGGCCAGGCTCTGTACGGCGAGGGCGGGTTGGGCCCACTCGGTCTCGGTCAGCAGGGCCTGCTGGGCGGCGCGGTCGGCGTCGTCGAAGGCCGGGGGCGGGAAGACGACCCGGTGCAGCGGACGGTCCCCGACCTCGAGGTCCGCCGCCCGGTCCCAGACCGCCTGCGCCTGCGGGATGTGCACGGTGACGTCGGCGCCCATCCCGACGTACTGGCTGCCCTGTCCGGAGAAGAGGAAGGCGACGCGGCCGGGTTCGGCGGGACCGGTGGCGTAGTGGATGCCGGTGGGAGTGGAGAAGGCGACGCGCGGCTCCTTGGCGAGCAGGGCCGCCGCTTGGCGGAGCCGGGACGCGAGGTCGGCGGTGCTCTCGGCGGTGACGGCGAGCCGGTGGGCCCGAGCCGGGTCGAAGGCGAGCTGCGAACCGAATGCGGTCGTCGCCAAGTCGCTTTCGTCGGTGGCGAGTTGTTCCGCCTCCTCAAGCAACGCCTCCTGCGAGTCGGCGGCGAGCAGCACCAGCTCCGAGGGCACCGTACGCATCAGTGGGGGCCGTCGGGCCCCGGTCCCCTCCCCCGGGACGTACTCCTCCAGCGTGAGGTGGAAGTTGCTGCCGCCGAAGCCGAAGCTGGAGACGGCGGCGCGGCGGGGATGGGCCGAGTCGCGGATCCAGGGGCGGGTCTCGGTGTTGAGGTAGAGCGGACCGCTGCCCAGGTCGAGCTTCGGATTGGGGCGGTCGACCTTGATGGTGGGCGGCAGCACCCGGTGGTGCAGCGCCAGGGCGGCCTTGAGCAGCCCGGCCGCACCGGCTGCCGATTTGGTGTGCCCGATCTGCGACTTGACGGAGCCGAGCGCGCACCAGGGTCCGTCCTGCCGTCCGGTGTCGGCGAGGACGGCGCGCAGGCCCGTGTACTCGGCGAGGTCGCCGGCCTTGGTGCCGGTGCCGTGCGCTTCGACGAGCTCGACGGTGTCGGGGCCGTAGCCGGCGGACTCGTACGCGCGCCGGACGGCTCGGGCCTGGCCCTCCGGGAGCGGGGCGTAGACGGCGGTGGCGCGTCCGTCGGAGGCGCTGCCGATGCCACGCAGCACGGCGTAGATCCGGTCGCCGTCGCGCTCGGCGTCGGCCAGCCGCTTCAGGGCGACCATGACCAGGCCCTCGCCGAGGATGGTGCCGTCGGCCTCGTCGGAGAACGGACGGCAGTCGCCGGTCGGGGACAGCGCCGGCGTCTTCGAGAAGCACATGTACATGACGATGTCGTTGAGCGTGTCGACGCCGCCCGCGATCGCCATGTCGGCCTTGCCGAGGGCGAGTTCGTTGACGGCGGAGGACAGTGCGGCCAGTGAGCTGGCGCAGGCCGCGTCCGCGGTGTGGTTGGTGCCGTGCAGGTCGAACTTGTTGGCGATGCGCCCGGCCACGACATTGCTGAGCAGCCCGGGGAAGGTCGCCTCCTGCCACGGCACGTAGTGGTCGGCGATCCGCTCGCAGATGGCCTGGGCGTCCGGCTCGGGCACCCCGTGTTCGCGCAACGCCTTGAGCCATACGGGGCGTTGGAGCCGGTTGGACATGCTGTACAGCAGTTCCAGCGCGCCGGTGCCGAGCATCACGCCGACCCGGTCGCGATCGAGGCCGGCCAGATCGCCGCCGGTCGCGTCGGTCAGTACCTGGTCGGCGACCATGAGGGCGAGCAGCTGTGAAGTGTCGGTCGCCTCAAGGGTGTTGGGGGGCACGCCGTACGTGAGGGCGGGGAAGTCGACGGGCGAGAGGAAGGCACCGCGGCGGCCGTAGGTGCGGTCCGGGGCGGAGGGGTCCGGGTCGTGGTAGTCCTCCACGAGCCAGTGCGTGGGCGGTACGTCCGTGATCAGGTCCCGGCCGTGCACGACGGTGCGCCAGAAGCCGGCGACGTCGGAGGAGCCGGGCATCAGGGCACCGGCGCCGACGATCGCGATGGGCACCTGTCGGGGGCGATGGGGTTCGGGCATCGTTTCCACCTCGGTGTTTGAGGCATGGCAGAACATGGGATGTCAGGGCATGGCAAGGCAGCGCGAACGGCGCTGAAGAGTCGGGGCTGTGACGAAGATTCAGGAAAGCGGGCGCGGCGCGAAGGTGAACGCCTCGGCAGGCACCGGTACCCCGTAGGTCCGCAGCTGGTGGGCCCGCGTGAGCACAGCGGCACCCTCCAGCAGGTTGCGAGCGATCTGGACGGCCGGTCGTCCGCCTCTCCCCGCCGCGAGGAAGCTGCCCGCGGCCCAGCGGTTGAAGGCGCCCATGGCGGGTCCGCACCAGATCTGGTAGTCGGCCCGGCGGGCGGGATCGCCGTCGATCGCCCAGCGGCTGGAGAGACCGAGGTACCAGCGGAAGACCAGGGCCATACGGTGCTTGGGGTCCCGCTCGGCCCGGGCGATCTCGGCGGGGTCGCGGCGCCGCCAGAAGCGCTGCACCTCGGCCCAGACCTCGTCGACGGAGGCCCCGAGCACCTGGCGTTCCAGCCGCGCTCGCTCCTCCGGCGGCAGGGCCTCGAGCGACGGATACGTACGGTAGATCTCGTACAGTCGGCTGCCGCGGTTGGCGAACATCGTTCCCCGGTGCAGGACCTGGACCTTGGCGCCGAGCTCGAACATGTCGGCGGCCGGGGCCATGGTCACATCGGCGAGGTCGGCACCGGCGAGCAACTCCTTTGCGTCCTCCGATATCCCGGCCTCGTCTGCGATCTGGTTGACCGTGCCGGTGACGACGTAGGCCGCGCCCAGGGCGTAGGCGGCGGCGACGCTCGCCGGGCTGCCGAGGCCGCCGGCCGCGCCGACCCGGACGGTCCGGTCGTAGCCGTGCCGGGCGGTGATCTCGTCGCGCAGACCGAGCAGGGCGGGCAGCAGGGACACCAGCGGCCGGTTGTCGGTGTGACCGCCGCTGTCCCCCTCGGCCGTGATGTCCTCGGCGACCGGCACCCGAGCGGCGAGCCGCGCCTCGTCCTCTGTCAACTGCCCTTTGTCCACGAGCGAGTTGAGGAGCTCGACGGGAGCGGGAGACATGAACTTCGCGGCCACCTCCGGCCGGGACACCTTGGCGAGGACACGCGTACGCCGGTGGACCCGGCCCGTTGCGTCGGCGCACAGCCCGGTGGCCGAGCAGCGGACGACCGCCGGGGTGAGGTCCATGAAGGCCGACGCGGAGACGATGGGCACCCCGCGCTGCAGCAGCAGCTCGGCCACGCGGTCCTCGACGGCCGGCTCGTTCGGTGAATGGATCAGGTTCACACCCCAGTTGGGGCGGTCGCCGAGCGCGGTGGCGAGTTCGTCGACGGCGGCCTCGACCCGCTCGGGGGCGAGTCCCCCGGCGCCGAAGAAGCCGAGCATCTCCGCGCGGGCCATGGCGGTGACCAGCCGGGTGGTGGCGATGCCGTTGGCCATCTCGCCCGCGATGTAGGCGAATCGGGTGCCGTGCGTCTCGCCGAAGGAGCGGTCACCGAGCCACTCCGGGTACAGCGGCGGCAGGGTGCCGATCACCTCGCCGGGGCCGCCGCCGACTGCCAACCGGCCGCTCTCCGGGTCCCGTACGACATCGACGGGCTGCCGGATCGAGCGGACGGTCGTGGGCAGGGTCGCGGACAGGGTTGTGGGCAGGGAGTTCATGTCATGCCTTTCTCGGTGGCCGGGGCCTTCAGACCCGCACCCTCAGTTCGCTCAGGCCGCGCAGTCCCGTCCGCTCCCGCCACCGGGGCTCCGCGGCCAGTTCCGGGTGCGGGTGTCGCCGCAGCAGGGCCGTGAAGGCGATGACCGCCTCCATCCGGGCCAGCGGTGCTCCGACGCAGAAGTGCGCACCGCCGCTCAGCGCCAGGTGCCGATTGTCGGCGCGGGTGATGTCGAGCCGGTCCGGGTCGGGGAACCGGGCGGGGTCGCGGTTGGCCGCCCCCAGGCTCAGCACCAGTCGCGCGCCTCGCGGGATGCGTACGCCGTGCAGTTCGATGTCCTCCAGCGCGCGCCGTCCCACCGCCTGGGCGGGTCCGTCGTACCGCAGCGTCTCCTCGACGGCCGCCGGTACCAGGCCGGGTCCCGAGGACCGCAGCAGCTCCAGCTGGCCGGGGTGGCGCAGCAGCGCCAGCAGTCCGTTGGCGATCATGTTGGCCGTGGTCTCATGGCCCGCGACCACCAACAGGGCCGCGGTGGACAGCAGTTCCTCCGAGCTCAGCCGGTCGCCCTCGGCCTCGGCCCGGATCAGCCCGCTGAGCATGTCCTCGCCCGGGGCGCGCCGCCGCTCGGCGACCAGCGTCCGGAAGTACTCGACGATCTTCCGCCGGCCGCGCAGGCCCCGCCTCACCGTGTCGGGGGTGACGACCGGGTCCACCAGATGGGCCATGTCCTCGGACCAGTCGCGGACGTCGTCCCGGTCCGCGTCGGGCACGCCGAGCATCTCGCAGATGACCTCCAGGGGCAGCGGGTAGGCGAAGGCCTCGACGAAGTCCCGCTCCCCCGTGCCCCACTCGTCCAGCAGGCGTTCGACGATCCGCTCGATCCGCTCGTGCAGGTAGGCGATGGAGCGAGGGGTCAGCGCCTTGTTGACCAGCGCGCGCAGGCGGGTGTGGCCGGGAGGGTCCATCAGGATCATGGACGGTGTGTCACCGCCGGCCATCCGCTCGGTGTGTCCCTCGCCGCCGCCCGCGCTCCCGGTGTTGCCGCCGTTGTCCGCGCCGAGCCGCGGGTCGCGCAGCAGGGTGCGTACGTCCTCGTAACGGGTGAGGAACCAGAAGCCCGGCGGGTTCCAGTGCAGCGGATCGGCCTCGCGCAGGGCGTGGTACAGCGGGTACGGGTCGGTCTGGACGGCCGGATCGGCCGGGTCGTAGTGCGGGACGGTCGACGGCCGCGGGGCGGCCACCGCTTCGGAGCGTGGCACCGGCTGCGGAGCCGTCATCGCGCACCCCGAAGGCTCGTGCGCGTCGCCTCGGCGACGGCCGCCAGATGCGGGCGGGTGAACATGGTGAAGTGGTTGCCGGTCACGGTGACCACGCTCAACTCCCCCAGTTCGACGGTGTCCCAGCCGTTGGGCGACGCGAAGTGCATCGGCACACGGTGGTCGTCCTCGGCCAGCGGTGCGAATCCGGCCTCCGGTTTGACCAGGACCACCGACAGGTCCGAGGGGCCGGGCTCGTAGAGCGCGAAGGCCCGCAGGCCCGCCTGGTAGGTGCCGACCACCTTGACGAGATGGGATTCGTACGCCTCCGGGTCGCTCGCGCCGAGGGCCAGCGCGATCTCCGGGCCCTGCTCGTCGAGGGGCTTGGCACGGTCGACACCGCAGCTGCAGCTGTCCGCGGCGATGCACGGCATGTGGCGGAGCGCGAGGAGCTCCTCGACGGCCCGCAGTTCGTCGTCGGCGGGCGCGCCACGGCCCGGCAGCGGTACGTAGGTGTCGTACAGGACGACCCGGTGGACCGGTTCGCCGCGTTCCCGCAGTTGCCGTGCCGCCTCGTAGGCGATCATCCCTCCGAAGGAGTGGCCGCCGAGGAGGTACGGGCCGTGCGGCTGTATCCGCCGGATCTCGTCGACGAAGAGGGCCGCGAGGTCCTCCGTGTCGTCGAGGGGCTCCTCCTTGCCGTCGAGGCCGGGCACCTCGAAGGCGTAGCAGGACCGCCCGTCGCCGAGCGCCCGGGCCAGCGAGGTCAGATAGAGCGCGGAGCCGCCGATACCGCCGGCGCAGAAGAAGGGGCGGGACGTGTTGAGGGGAACCAGGTGGGTCGGTGCCGGAGTCTCCTCGCACACGCCCTCGGCGGTGTGCTCGGGTTCCACGAGGTATCGGGCCGCCTCGTCGATGGTGGGCACCTCCATGAACAGGGTGTGCGGGATCCGGTAGCCGAGCCAGTCGGACAGCCGGGCCTGCAGCGCCGCCACCGACAGCGACTCCAGCCCGTACTCCTCCAGCGGCCGGGCGGTGTCGATCCCGGCTGTGGGCAGGCGCAGTTCGGCCGCGATGTTCGTGACCAGCCACTCGCGTACGGCGGTCTCGGTGAGCCCGGCGCCGAGTGCGGGGGCCGTCAGCGTCGGGTCGGGGGTGGTGGTGCGCGGCGGTGCGGCGAAGTGCCGGCGGGCCAGCTCCTGGGCCTGGGCGACCACGCACTCGACGAGTTCGAAGCCGGGCAGGCTGCCCGCGTAGTAGGTGCGCTGCCGGCCCTGCATGGCCTCCAGCCGGTCCAGGACGCCGTCGCGCAGATCGTCGGCGCCGAAGTGCGGCATGAACGCCCACTCGCGGTGCAGACGCACCTCGTCGAGGCGTCCACCGAGTGCCGCAACGTCCTCGCCGAGCAAGGACGTCACGTCTTCCGGGCTGCCGTACGAGTAGAACGTGTGGACGTCGCTGCCCTCGTAGCGGTGGTGGTAGGCGACGCAGTGGCCCGTGGCCGTACGGCTGTCGTTGTGCTGCTTCAGGAAGTGGAAGGCCGAGTCGGGCAGGCCGGAGGCCCGGGCGACGGTGGTGTGGTAGGCGTTGTCCCGGATGCGGGCGGCGAGTTCGCGCTCGTCCTCGGTGGCGTCCAGGACCGGCAGCAGCCGGTCCGGGGAGACGGTGAGGACCAGGTCGTCGGCCTCGATCAACTCCGTGTCCGTACGCACCCGCACGCCGTCCGCGTGCCGCTCGACCGATTCGACGCGCACCCCGAGCCGCAGGTCGCCGAGCTCGTCCGCGATCCGGCTCCAGAGTGTGTCGAAGCCGCCGGAGATCGTGAACGCCCCCAGGTGGCCGAGGAGTTGGGGCTTGTTGCTCAACAGGCCCGTCATCTCGGCGTACTTGACGAAGTACAGCGCGGGGACGTCGTCGTCGAGGTAGCCGTATCCGGCGGCCGTGTAGCCGGTGCCGAAGGAGGCGGCCATCGACTCGAGGCCGTGCTCGGCGAGCCACTGGTTCACCGGGGCGGCGAGAGCCTTCGCGGAGTGCGCGAGGCCGGGTTCCGCGATGTGCGGGAACGCGCGGTCGCGGAGCTCCTGATACCGGCGGAACGCCTCCCCGCGGAAGAACGACGTGTCCTGAGGCGTCGCCTCGCGCTGCTCGACATCGAGGATCCGGTACGGCGTGGTGGGCTCGGTCGGCACGCCCAGCTCGGTGGCGAGCTCGGCGACCCGCTCGTACTGGCTGGTGCAGATGTGGCCGCCGAGGTCGTAGGCGCGACCGTCGATCTCCACGCTCTCGCACTTTCCGGCCACCGACTGCCTTGCCTCCAGGACGGTCACCCGGTGTCCGGCGCGCTCGAGTTCACGGGCGACGGTCAGTCCCGCGGGACCGGCGCCGAGGACGACCACGCGGCGGGCCGCAGTCTCGGTGACGGTCGTGGTGGCGATGGTTCTGCTGGGCCTCAACAGCGCGGCCAGCTCCGGTGGTTGACGCTCGCCGAGACGCGCGTACGACGTCGCCTGGTAGATCAGCGCCCGCAGATGGTTCAGGGACGCGGTGGAGTGCGGGGAGCGGGCGAGGGCGATGCCGAGGTCGGGCGGTGCCAGGCCGGGGTCGAAGGCGATCCGGTTGACCGTCTCGTCGTCGGCGGGGGTGTCCAGGCGCAGGTCGGCCAGGTCGAACCAGGGATGACGGTCCTCGGGCCAGGCGCGCGCCGGGTCGAGGGCGGCCTCGGTGGTGCCGGGAGTGCCGTCCAGGGGGTGGAGCTGGGCCTGGAGGACGTTGCGGACGCCGGTGGTGCGGAGGCGGTTGCGCAACTCCTCGCGGAGGAAGGCGGGTTCACGGGTGTCGCCGGGCGGGCGGGGAATCTCGTTCGGGGCGTCCGGCGGCCACCACAGGTTGCCGTGGTCGAAGTCGCCGCGCTCCAGCGGTTCGTCGACCGGGTACACCCGGAAGCGGATCAGCCACTGCCGGCCGTCCTCGGCGACGAAGCCCTGCGGGACCTGGGAGTAGAAGTCGTATGTGACATAGCACCCGGCGGTCCGGATGTTGTTCCAGATGATGGCCCGGACCTCGGGCTTCTCGCCGATGTTGCGGGCGCGTTCCTCGGGCGTGCCGAAGCTGCGGCGGAAGATCTCGGCGGTGGAGGCGAAGAAGGTCGGGCCGGTGTTGAAGGTGAGGTCGAGCAGACCGTTCTCGCCTTCCAGCAGCCTGAGGGTGAGGCCACGGACCGTCGGCTTCACGTCGTCGGTGCCGACGGAGTTGCTGTAGCGGGCGAGCACGGGGAAGCTGCGGCCGGGGCGGAGGAAGCCGTGGGCGGGCAGCTGGGGGCTGTCGAGCACGGTGAGCGTGCCGCGGGCCGCCGTCGACGTCGCGTGGAAGAAGCGGTCGCGCCGGGTCGCGGAGGCCACCGTCAGCGCGGACATGTCGATCAGGACGCGCCGGAAGTCGTCGTCGACGTCGTACATGCGGGGGTCGCGGGGTCCGGTGGCGAGGATCAGGCCGTTGCCGTCGGCGTTGCTGGGGTTCATGAGGCCTCCTCGGTGAACTGGCCGGTGTGCTCTGCTCCGTGCACCGACACCAGGAGCGTGCCGGGCTCGCGGTCGATCTCGCCGCTGCGCAGGGCCGCCTTGCACACCCGGCGCCGCACCTTGCCGCTGGTGGTCTTGCGGACCAGGCCGGGGCGGCCCAACACGACGGTGTGGCAGGAGAGTTGGTGGTCGGCGTAGACGAACTTGCGGACGGTGGCGCAGATCTCGGCGGCGAGGTCGGCGTCGATCTTCTTGCGGGCGGTCTCGGCGAAGACGACCAGCCGTTCGGTGGTGTCGCCGTCGTCCGCGAGGTCGCCGGGGAACGTCTCGTCGGGGCCGAGGGCGAAGGCCACGATGCCGCCGGGGCGGATGTCGGGATGGCACTCGCGGACGCTGTCCTCGATGTCGGAGGGGTAGACGTTGCGTCCCCGGACGATGATCAGGTCCTTGATCCGGCCGGTCATGAACAGCTGGCCCTCGTGCAGGAATCCGAGGTCGCCGGTGCGCAGGTACTCGGTCGGGTCGTCGTCGCCGGTGACGGTCGCGTGGAAGATCTCGCGGGTCGTCTCCGGGCGTCCCCAGTAGCCCGCGGCGGTGGTCGAGGACCGTACCCAGATCTCGCCGACCCGCGCGGGCGGGCACGGGACGCGGGTCTCCGGGTCGACGATGCGGACACGGTCGCCGGGCTTGCTGGAGAAGCCGCAGCCGTAGTACTCGACGTGCCGGCCGAGGTCGTACGACGTCCCTTCGACGGGTACGACCTCGCCCTCCGCCAGCGCCTGCTTGTCCAGCCGCAGGACACCCCGGCCGCGGTTGGTGACGCTCGCGGTGTTCTCCGCGAGACCGTAGGCGCCGTAGAACACGTCGGGCCCGATGCCGGTGACGGCGAACGCGTCGAGGAAGGCGCGGATGGTGCGGGTGCGGATGGGTTCGGCGGCGGTGACGGCCATCTCCAGGGAGGAGAGGTCCCAGCCGGCGCGCATCTCGGGGGTGGTCTTGCGGAGGGCCAGTTCGTACGCGAAGTTCGGCGCCGAGGTGATGGTGGCGCGGACGCGGGACATGACGTCGAGCCAGATCCAGGGCCGCTGGAGGAAGGTGAGCGGCGACAGGATGTGGGTCGTCGAGTTGCCGATGGCGGTGCTGAGGAAGACGTTGATCAGGCCCATGTCGTGGTACTGCGGGAGCCAGAACACGCCTTTGGTCTCGTCATTGAGGCGCAGGTCGACGACGTTGGCGGCGATCTCGTGGACGAGGTTGCCGTGGGTGACCATGACGCCCTTGGGGGTGCCGGTGGATCCCGAGGTGTACTGCAGGAACGCGGTCTCGCCGGGGTCGGCGGGTGCGTTCCAGGCGTCGGGATCGCA
Source organism: Streptomyces sp. NPDC047043 (assembly GCF_040644055.1). Lineage (NCBI taxonomy): Bacteria > Bacillati > Actinomycetota > Actinomycetes > Kitasatosporales > Streptomycetaceae > Streptomyces > Streptomyces sp. NPDC047043. The sequence continues at coordinate 37,969 of NZ_JBEYVO010000007.1, read as the reverse complement.
GCCGGGCCCGCCCCTTCTGCCGGGGCGGCGGTCGGTCCGATACCAGGGGATGCGGGGCCAGTTGTGCTCGGAGCGGCCGAGGAGGCGGCTGACCGAGGAGGCCTTGCGGGAGCGGTCGAAGAGGGAGTTGGTGAGAGCGGCCGTGGCGCCGGAACTCTCCACGACGGCGTTGAAGCCGGCGAGGTCGCGGCTGAGCCGGAAGGGGTTCGGGGGGTACACGGGCACGGGCAGGACCCCGGCCGCGAGGCAGCCCATGAAGGCCTTCAGGAAGTCGAGGGAGGGCGGGTAGACGAGGACCGCGCGGTCGCCGGGGGCGAGTCCCCAGGACCGCAGGGAGCGGGCGATGTCGTCGACGGCCTCGGCGAGTTCCCCGGCGCGGAGCGTTTCGGCGTCCTCGCCGTGGTCGTCGACAAAGGTGAAGAGAAGCCGGTCGGGCTCCTTTTCATAGAGATCCCTCAGAGCGGATAAAAGGGAATTTCGCTGTGCGATGACGAACGTCATTGGGCCGTCCTGTAAAAGGGAACACCAAAAGACCGATCACGCCGGCGAAAGACCAGCCAGGCGTTGTTGCACGCTCAAGAAGTTACGTGTGGTCCAGTCCAATGTCAACGGCGACCGGAGTGATCGACTCCACTCTTCTCGGCCTTCCGTATGAGTTTCCCTGTGAGTTTCCCAAGCGAATTTTCGGAGCATTTCGGCGCCATTCCCGCGGGACAGGTAAACACCGGATGACAAAACGCAGGGGCGTGTTTATTCGGCGGATCGCCGAGCCGGGCCCCGACGCCGGGCAGCGGGCTTCGGTTCCCGCCGATCGGTGTGGTTCGCCCCACTGCGCAGCGGTCGAACCGCCCCGGCCCGCACCTCGTGTTGCCGTCGCGTTCACCGGTACGGGGGCGCAGACCCAAGCAGGCATGGAAGGTGGCTACGAGATGAAGGCTCTGCGTATCGTCCTGATGACCCATGGCACCCGCGGCGACGTCCAGCCGCTCGTCGCCCTGGGCCGGGAGCTCGCCCGGCGCGGGCACACGCCCGTGCTGGCGGCCCCGGCCGGATCCGCCGACATGGTGCGGGCGGCCGGGCTGCCGCTGGAGCAACTGCCGGTGGACTGGCGGGAGTTCCTGGCCTCGCCCGCGCCGGAGCACGACTGGGTCACCTCCAGCGACAGTGCGGAGTTCCTCGCCGGGCTGCGTACGGTGATGGCGGCCCACACGGCGGACATCGCGCGGACGCTGTTCGGGGTGTGCGAGGGCGCCGACCTCATCGTCTCCGGTTCGCTGACGGAGGACCTGGCGGTGCTGATCGCCGAGGCCCGGAGGATCCCGCTGGCGCTGCTGCACCTCTTCCCGGTGCGGCCCAACCACGTGGCACCGAACCCGTTCGTGACCAGCAAGGCGTCCACGGTGCCCGGCGCCAACTGGCAGACCCACATCGCGTACGAGCGCGCCTCGTGGGAGATGCGCCGTGACGGCATCAACCGGCTGCGCGCCGCCTTCGGGCTGGCCCCGACCGAGCTCTCCACCCCACTGCGCGCCCAGGAGCTCGGGGCGCTGGAGATCCAGGGCTACAGCTCGCTGCTGATGCCTGGCGTCGAGTGGCCGGAACAGCGTCCGTTCGCCGGTTGGCTCGAACTCACCGGTGAGGACCGGGCGTTGGCCGCGGAGCATGGTCTGGACGCCGAGTTGGAGAGCTGGCTGAACGCGGGGGAGGCGCCCGCGTACTTCGGGTTCGGCAGTACGCCGCTCGCCGATCCGGCGGGGATGCTGGCGACGATCGAGCGGGCCACCGGGGAGCTGGGGCTGCGGGCCGTGGTGACCGCCGGGTGGGCCGGACTGCCGGCGGCCGCGGTCCAGGACCCGTCCCGGGTACGGGTGTTGGAGAGCGCGGACCTCACCGCGCTGCTGCCCCGGTGTCGGCTTGCGGTGCATCACGGTGGCTCCGGCACGACGGGCTCCGCCGTACGGGCGGGTGTGCCGGCGCTGGTGGCCTCCGGGATGCTGGACCAGCCGATGTGGGGGGAGTTGGTGCGGCGGCGGGGGGTCGGGGTGCATGTGCCGCTGCATGGGCTTGATGCGGAGGGGCTGCGGTCCGCGCTGTGGCAGTTGCATGATCCTCGGGTTGTCCGGAATGCGCGTGAGCTGGGGCGGGCTGTTCGGGCGGAGGGGGACGGGGTGGTTCGGGCTGCGGATCTTGCGCTCGCGTTGGTCCAGCGGCCGTACGTCAAGGCGTGTGCCTAGGCGCGTTGCTTCCGTGAGCCGTCTTCTCCCACTTGTACGGGGCCTGGATCAGCTGCCAGAGGCCCCGCCAGCCGGCGAACGCGTGCAGCAGCCAGTAGAAGGGCACAAGAGCCGCCGTCCACCAGGACATCCGGCGTCTGCGCGCAGCGATCAGCATCGATACGGCCATGACGGCGGCGCTGATCCACATGGTGGCCGCCTGGACACCACCCAGGCCGGCCGGCGGCAGCACGAACGCGCACGGCCAGAACATGAAGACCACGGGGGTGCCGAAGACAATGCCCAGCAGGGAGACCAGGCCGCTCCAGCCGAAGCGTCGGACCGTGTCGGCCGGGCGCCTCGTGTACACGAGGCCGGTCAGCAGATAGCCCTTGAGCCAGCGGGTGCGTTGCATGATCCAGGCCCAGGAGCGTGCGGGGCACTCCTCCCAGGTCGTGGAGTCCGCGACGTCGACGCGATGGCCCGTCGAGGCCAGCCGGAGGCCGAGGTCGGCGTCCTCGGTGACGTTCCAGGCGTCCCAGCCGCCGACGCGGCGCAGCACGTCGGTGCGCAGGTGGTTGCTCGTGCCGCCCAGTGGGATCGGCAGGCCGAGCCGGGCCAGGCCCGGTAGCATCAGGTCGAACCAGAACGCGTACTCCAGGCTGAAGAGCCGGGTCAGGAGATTGCGACGCTCGTTGTAGTAGTTCAACTTGGCCTGTACGCAGGCAAGTTCGTCTCCGCCGACCGCGAACTGCCCGGCCACCTTGCGCAGCTGGTCGCGCTCCGGGCGGTCCTCCGCGTCGAAGATCACGAGTAGTTCGCCGCGGGCCAGCATCAGGCCGAGGTTGCAGGACCGCGGTTTGGTCTGCGGCGGGCCCGGCGCCAGCGGGACGACACGGACGAAGTCGGGGGGCTCGGCCTCGCGCACGGCACGGGCGGTCGCCTCGTCACGGCGCTCCACCAGGACCAGGATCTCCAGTTTGCCGGCGGGGTAGTCGAGGTCCGCGAGCCAGCGCACCGTGTCCCCGATGACGGCCTCCTCCTGGTACGCCGGCACCAGCACGGTGTAGGTGGGGAGTTCGGCGTCGGGCAGCTCGGGGGACGGGTCCGCCAGCCGCTGCGCGGAGACCGCCGCGAGGAACACCTTGAACAGCAGCCCGAGGCTGAAGAGCACGGAGACTGCGGTCACGACGACGTCCAGGCCGCCGGACGCCAGGGTGACGGCCACCGCGAGGGCGAGGGCGTACGACGCCGCCTTCTGCCAGGGTCTGACGCCGGTCCGGGCCGCGTGCTCCGGGAAGTTCCGGGTGAAGGCGTTGGCCATGTCGTCGGCGACCTCGTCGAGGCGGGTGTCCACGACGAGTTCCTGTATCTCGCGCCGGCCTGCCTCCCGGAACACCAGCTCCTCACCGGGAAACCAGCGGCTGAGCGAGGACCGGTCCGGTAACGGGCCGCCGGTGGCGATCAGGACTCCGGCGGCGGTCCGGCGGAGCGGGATCCAGTCGCCGGCGAGCATGTCGGCGGCGGGGATGTGGGCGGAGCAGGCGGGATCGACGTCTGCTGACAGCGCAGGCGTGGGCCGGCCGGCCGTGACGGGGTGCATCAGGGCATGCCTCTTCATCGCAGAAGACAGGGGGAAGGGGGAAGGGGGAAATGTGCGGGGCCGGGGGGCGACGTGCGGTCAGACAGATCTCTGGTAGGCGCGGAAGCCTCGCAGCGAGACGGCCACCAACAGCGCGGCGAGAGCGGCGAGTCCGCCGCACCGCGTGAGGACGGTCGTCCAGTCGGGGTCGGAGGCCAGGGCCGAACGCCCGGCGTCCAGCGCCCAGTTGACGGGGTTGAAGCCCGCGATGTCGCGCATCCAGCGCGGCATCAGCTGCGCCGACATGAACGCCGACGACAGGAAGGTGAGGGGAAGGAGCAGGAGGGTGTTGAGCGCGATGATGGTCTCGCGCCGCCTGACCATCAGTCCGATCGTGTGGGACAGGGCGCTGAAGACCATGCCGAGCAGCACGGCCGCGGTGATCAGGACGAGCAGGCCGAGGAGGCCGCCCGGGTAGTGCGCGCCGCCCGCCCCGCCGAGCAGGACGATGACCAGCGACTGGACGACCGTACTGAGCCCGTGTTCCACGACGACACAGCTCACCATGGCGCTGCGGCGGACCGGAGTGATCAGGAAGCGGTTGAGGGTGCCGCGCTGGATCTCCTCCAAGGTGCCCATTCCCGCCCAGGAGTTGAAGGACAGGGCGTTCATCACCACGATGCCCGGCACGAGGTAGTCCAGGTACGAGGTGACACCGAAGCCCGGCAGTTCGACGATCCGTCTGAACAGGCTGCCGAACAGGAAGAGCCAGATCACCGGTTGGACCATCGTGATGACCAGGTATCCGGGCTGCCGGACGACCACGCTCAGGCGGCGGTGCGTCAGCCAGAGGGTGTCCACGAGCGTGCCGTTCACACCGGGGCTCCGATCGGTTCGACGGTGACGGGGGAACGGCGGCCGACATGGCGCAGGTACACGTCGTCCATCGAGGGCCGGGCGACGGTGACGGCGGCGACGGGCAGACCCGCCTGATCGAGGGCGGCAAGGGCCATGGGTACGGCGGCCGCACCCGCGTCGGCGCGGGCGCCGAGCCTGCGGCCCTCGACGGTGACCTCCCGGAGGCCGGGCAGGGTGGCGAGCACCTCGCGGGCGAGCCGCTCCCCGCGGGCGTCGGGGGCGGAGCTCAGTTCGATGCGCAGAGCGTCGCCGCGCAGCTCGCCCTTCAGCTCCTCCGGCGTGCCCGCGACGACGATCCGCCCGTGGTCGACGATGGCCAGCCGGTGGGCGAGCCGGTCGACCTCCTCCAGGTGGTGCGTGGTCAGCAGGATGGTCAGGGCGTTGTCGGTGACCATCCGCTCGATCTCGTCCCACATCGCCGTACGGGACTCGGGGTCGAGGCCGGTGGTCGGCTCGTCGAGGAAGAGCACGCGGGGCATGTGCACCATGCCGAGGGCCACGTCCAGCCGGCGCTGCATGCCTCCCGAGTACGTCCGCACCTCGCGTCGGGCGGCGTGGCCGAGGTCGAACCGGTCGAGCAACTCCTCCACCCTGCTCGAGAGTTCGGCGCCGCGCAGGCCGTACAGCCGCCCCTGCAGGACGAGGTTCTCGCGTCCGGACGTCATCGGGTCCGCGCCCGAGCGCTGGGCGACGACGCCGATCGCGCGCCGCACCAGGTCGGGGCGGCGCAGCGCGTCATGTCCGGCGACCCGCACGGAACCGGAGTCCGGGCGGGCCAGGGTGGTGAGGATCTTCATGGTGGTCGACTTGCCGGCCCCGTTCGGGCCGAGGAGCCCGAAGACCTGGCCGGGCTGGACGGCGAAGGAGAGGCCGTCGAGGGCGCGCACGCCTCCGGGGTAGGTCTTGACGACGTCGGCCACCTCGATCGCGTAGGGCGTGGGTGAGGGGACAGTCTGCGGGGGGACTGACATGGACCGCCTCATGTCTGGTCGAACGTGGTGTGCAGGACGGTGTGGGCCGCTCCCTCCGCGGAGGAGACGGCCAGGGTGATCTCCAGAACGTGCAGTGCGTGCCGGGCGGTGAGGCGTGGGCTCCCGCCGCCGCGTATCGCCTCCGCCATGTCGGCGATGCCGCGGGCGAAGTCCATGTCGTGCCCGTGGTGGCGCTCGTAGCGGAAGGGACGGTCCGTCGGGCGGACCGGCGGTATCCGCTGTGGCTCGGCCAGGTAGTGGGGCGTCGACTCCGACATCTCGACGCGCCTGCGGAGGGTGACCGGGGCGCCGTAGTCCCAGCACTCGGCGACGGACAGGACCCCCTCGTCGCCGACGATCCGCAGCGAGTGGTCCTCGGGGGCGACGGTGCTGCAGGTCAGCCGGGCGACGACGCCGGAGTGGAAGCGGACGAGGGCGCAGGTGAAGTCGGGGGCGAGCGCGGTGGGGTCCACGTCCGGGGCCTTGTCGGGCTGGAGGAGGCCGCCGTACGAGGTGACTTCCGACGCCGGGCCGAAGAAGGCCGTGAGCCAGGTGAGGTAGTAGGCGGCGTGCTCGAGGGTGGGGCCGACCCGGAACTCGTCGGCGTAGGGCCAGGGCGCTCCTGAAGGGCCCGCCCAGCTGCGGAAGTTCATCTGGTGCACCGCTCCGTCGTCCAACTCCGCGTAGACCAGGCGGGGTTGTCCGACGAGTCCCTGCGCGAGGGCCTGCTGGAGGGTCCGGGCCGTCTCGCCGAGCAGGGAGCAGGGGGCGGAGGACAGGGTCAGGCCGAGCTGCTCGGCGTACTCGACCAGGTCCGTGGCCTGCCACAGCTCCTCGGCGAAAGGTTTCTCCGAATAGACGTGCTTTCCCGCCTCGAGACAGCGGCGGGAGACCTCGTAATGGCTGTGGGGGTTGGTGAGGTTGACCGCGATGGCGACGGAGTCGTCCGCCAGGAGTTCGTCGAGGGATGCGTAGGGACGTACTTCGTGGTGTTCGGAGAATTTCTTGGCCCGCTCGGCGTCCAGGTCGTATACGCCGCGCAGGGAGAGGTGGGGGTGGTTGGGAAGGGTGGCGATGTAGAAATCGGCGACATAGCCGCAGCCGATGAACGCGATTCCCGTCGCTTTCGAATTGGAGCCGTCCACGTGTGGCCGTACCTGTCCTCGGGGCAGGGCGGACCGGCCGCGCAGGGTTTCTGTGCGGCCGGAACCACTCGGTTTCAGACTTTCAGGGAGACGTATTCCTTGCCCTGTTCGTTCTCCACCAGGACCTTGGCGACGTCGTCGATCGGAATGGCCGCCGAACCGTCGAGGTTGGCGCCCTTGTCCTCGTCCGCGACGACCCAGCTGCCGGCGATCTCGCGTTTCCCGTCCTTGGTCTCCACGATGAGGCGGCAGTGCTCGCCCACCGGGATGCCGGCCACCGAGGCGTTCACCCGGACCCAGGACGCGGCCGGGGTCACCCGTACCGTCATCCGGCTGCCCGTCGAGGCGCTGGTGCCGGAGGCGAGCCGGGTGCCGACGGGCGGGGTGGCGGTCGCCGTGATCGAGGGTGTCGGGGGGTCCGCGACCTGGCTGGTGTCGCCGCCCATCTGCCGGCCGAGCAGCACACCGCCGCCCAGTACGGCAGCCGCAGCGACCGCGGCGACCGCGGCCAGGACCGTCCGTCGTCGGCGCTCCACTCCGTCGCGTTCGTTGCGCACCTGCCGGATCGTGCGCTGCAGCAGCAGATCGCCGCCCTCCGGCGGACCGTCGAGGAACGCCTCCGGCGGCACCTCACCGAGTGCCGCTTCCATCTCCCGCAATCCGTCCAGTTCTTCACGGCACCGGTCGCACGAGGCCACGTGTTCGTCCACGGCCTGCACTTCCCGCTCGTCGAGCGTGCCGAGGACGTAGGCGCCGAGCAGTGCGCTGTCGTGCTCCTTGATGCTCATGCCGCCACCTCCTTCAACGCGACGAGCTTCGCGGTCTTCGGTTTGTCTCTGTACAGGTCCCTCAACTGTTTCAACGCATAGTGTGATCGGGATTTCACGGTCCCGGGAGGTATTCCCAGAGTCTCGGCCGCCTCGGCGACGCTGCGGCCCTGGAAGTAGATCTCGTTGAGCACGTCCCGGTGGTCCGGGGAGAGCCGGTCGAGGGCCTCCATGACGAGCATCGAGTCCACCACGCCCTCCGCGTGGTCCTTCTCCACCGGAGTGGTACTCACGGACTCGGCGACCTCCTGCGGACGCGCCGCCTTGGCCCGGAACCGGTCCGTGATGATGTTGCGGGCCACGGTGAGCAGCCAACCGCGCACCGAGCCCTTGCCGTTGACCAGGGCCTCCTGGTTCTTCCAGGCCCGGATCAGGGTCTCCTGGACCACGTCCTCCGCGGCGGCGTGGTCACCCGTGAGCCGCTGGGCGTAAGCGAGCAGGGCCCTGCCGTGCTCCTCGTACAAGGACCGGATCAGTACCTCGTCGCTTGTTCTCTGCTTGTCCCGAGCGCGGGACCACAGCGCCGCCATCCACTTTCTCCCGTCCTCTCCTGAGCTGACGCGCTGTACACGGGTGGCAGCCGGAGTCGGTTCGATCGAGTTCGGAACTTTTTTCACGCCAGGCTCCGGCGTCACGCCGACCGGCAGTGCCGACCCTCGTTGAGGCAGCCGATCAGCGCCGACATCTGGCGGTCCGTCATGACGTTGATGAACATGCCGTGGTCCGTCTTGGGGTCGCGCTTCTCCTCCGGGAAGGAGTCCACCGCGTACGGGGTGCCCTGCGGCAGGGCGTACGTGAGGGTGATGCGCAGTTGCGGTACGGCGAAGGTGGCGTGCGGGCAGACTCCGTCGGCCGCCGGGAACACCACATGCGTACGGTGGTCGGGGCTGTCCGTGGACAGGCCGTCCCAGCAGCTGGGGAAGTCCAGGGTGCGGGTCGGTCCGCTGCCCCTCGGGCACAGGGTGTACCGGGTCGTGAAGCGGTCCGTGAAGCCCGAACAGCCCCACTGGGCGCGCACGTTGGCGTCGCCCACGATCACCGCGACCGGGTCACCGGTGACCAGCCGCAGGAACCGGGGCATGGCGACCACCTTACTCACCGGGTTGCCGCGGAACTCGATCACGACCGAGGACGGCGTCAGGATCTCACCGGTGTTGCCGTCCGTCCCGCCGCCCATGAGATGGGCGTCCGCCCCCGCCCGGTCCAGCCGCCGCAGCACCGGCCAGTAGTACGTGGAGCGGTCGCCGCCGACGCAGGTGGTGCGGGCGGCGGCCAGGCTCTCGTTGCTCGACAGGGCGGTGGTCGACACATTGCCCACGTAGTCGTGGACATGGTGGGCCGAGCCCGAGACACCGGGTGAGACCACCAGGTTGTCCGAGTTGCGGTGGGCGTTCTCGTTGCGACCGCAGTCCTCGGTGAAGGTTCCGGTGGAAGCGTCCGGCAGGACGACGGGCAGAGGGGTCCGGGCGACCGCGGCGATGCCGACGTAGCGGTCGGCGGCCGGCGCGGCCTGGGCCACGGCCGGACGGCCTGCAACGATGAGACCGGCCCCCAGGACGGCCGACACACCGACGGCCGCGGGCAGAACTATCCGGAGTAGACGGGCTCTTGAACGGAAGAGTCGAATCCACACGCGAGCAGCGTTGCAGTAACGTCTAGACCAATCAAGTCTCACTTTCAAGCATGACTGATTCTTGAAGGTCGCCTGCCCGGAAGCCGTCTGTTACTGAACGGTCGTTCACCTGTTGTTGAACGGACATTCAGCGGAAGAGCTGTCCGCGGACCGCTCCGTCGGGGAACTCCGCGGTGTGCAGGTTGGCGTAGAAGCCGGTCGGGGCCTTCTTGATCTGTGCGAGGACCGAGGGGTCCTGGACGCTCACGGTGCCGGAGATCGCGAAGATGTTCTGCGGGACCGGGGTGACGAACAGCGGGATCTTCACGTCGCCGTTGCGGCCGAGCGTGCCCTGGTGGACGTGACCGGCGAGCGGTTCACCGATGTTCACCCAGGCCACGGAGTAGCCGACCCTGCTGCCTCCGGGGTAGAGGAACGTGACCGCGTGGCCGTCCGGGTCGCCGACCCGCTTCGGGTCGCCGGTCGGCACCTCCTGGCCACCGTCGGCGAGCGCACGCAGCTTGCCGCCGCGGATGATGCTGAGCGGGTTGACGGGCTTGGCCAGCGGCCGCAGCTGGCCGCGCACGGCGCCGCCGGGGAACTCCTTGGTGTGCAGGTTGACGTAGAAGTCGGCCGGGTCGGTGCGCAGTTGGCGGGCGAGCGCGGCATCGGTCACCGAGGTCTGGCCGGCCGCGGACTGCACGGTGGACGGCATCGGCGTGGTGAACAGGCCGACCTTCACATCGCCGTTGGTGCCCGTGGCGCCCTGGTGGATGTGGCCGAGCGTCGGGCGGTCGATGCCGTTCCAGGACAGGGCGAAGGTGATGCGGTTGCCCTTGACCTTGACCAGCGCGACGGCCTTGCCGTCCGGGTCGCCGACGGCGGGGCCGTCCTTGACCGGCACCTCCTGGTCGCCGGAGAGCTGGGCGATGAGGGAGACGGCGGGCTCGTTCGGGGAGACGGCGGGCGGCGGTGAGGCCGTGGCCGACTCCGATGTGCCCGAGGCGGTGTGCGAGCCGTGGCCGTCATGGGCAAGTGCCGGGGAAGTGGCGAGCAGTCCGGTGGCGAACACGGCGGCGGACACCGCGAGAGAGAGCTTGCGCATTGTTTTCTCCGTCGTTTCGGGTTTCGGTCCGGTGCAGTGCCGGAAACACGAGCGGACCCAGCCACCGGTTCAATTCCATTTCCGTGGAAGAAAACTGAACCCGAAACCGGCTCGGCACGTGTGGGTCGCGGGGATGCGACCCCCTCCAATTCACGGCTGAGAGAGGTCACCACAATGCGCGCACGGACGGCTCTGATCGCGATACCGCTGGCTCTGGGGCTGGTCGCCTGCGGCGGGGGCAAGGACGACGACGGTGCCGGCAAGGGGTCCGGCGGCAGGAGCGAGGCCATCGCCGTCAAGGACTCCGGGCTCGGCTCCATCCTGGTCGACGGCGAGGGCCGGACCCTGTACGCCTTCACCAAGGACAAGGGCGGTGCGAGCAACTGCGACGCCAAGTGCATCGCCGTGTGGCCCGCGTTGACCGGCGGCGCGAAGGCCTCCGCCGGCAAGGGCGTCCAGTCGTCGCTGATCCAGGAGGCCAAGAAGTCGGGCGGTGCCGTGCAGACGACGTACGGCGGCTGGCCGCTCTACTACTACGTCGGTGACGCGGCGCCCGGTGACGTCAACGGGCAGGGCCTGGACGGGCAGTGGTTCGCGGTGGGGGCGGACGGCAAGCTCGTGCGGAGCGGCACCTGAGGGCACCCCTCGTTCCCGTACGCGGAGGGCACGCGAGCGCCGGTCGACGGCCCGCGTGCCCTCCGCGTTTTCGTGCCTGCTCATTGAAATGCCCGGGCTTTGAACCGCCCCGCCCCGGGTCCCGTTCCTGGTGCGAGGCAGGACAGGCCCGCCGAACCACGCACCCAGGGAGGAGCCCATGGCCGAGATCAACATGCCCGGAGACGAGGTGGAGCGCCTCGGCACGCTGCTGCGCCAGGTGATGGACCTGATCGAGACCAAGTCGAGCGGCTTCGACGCCGACGCCGTGGGCCGGCCCCTGGTCGACGCGGGCAGCAACTTCGACAAGAAGTGGAACGACGGGCGCACCCAGCTCAAGCGGAACAGCAAGGACCTCAGGGACGCCTGCGAGGCCATCGTGAAGGCGTTCGCGGACGCCGACACCCAGCAGGCGTCGGCGCTCGACGGCAATGACGGAAGCAAGTCCTAAGGAGCACGGTCCCCATGACCAACGGTTCGCAGACCTTCGGGATCGCCATCCCGGACAACTGGACGGAGTACGACCTCAGCGGTGACACGCTGGCCGAGCGTCGGGCCGAACTGCTGCGGCAGACCCCGGACAAGCCGACGCGGGACGTCGTCAACCAGGCCTTCCGCAATGCTCGGCGGATCATGGACGGCGCACGCCGGCGCGGCGCCGTCTACGCCGCGGGCACCACGACCATGTACGAGGACGGCCTGCTGATGGCCGGTCTGCTGGTGTTCAGCATCACCCCGCCGCCCGGAGAGGACTTCTCCGCGCACGGTCTCGCCAAGCAGTTCTCCGCCACCGGGGACCGCCGGGGCGAGGGCACGACACGGACGTTCACGACGGAGACGCTCCCGGGTCCCGGGCAGGTCGGCCGACTCGTCGGCATCGAGGAGAGCGAGGTGGCCGCCGGCGTCTCGTACAAGCTGGTGGTGATGCACACGGTGGTGCCGGTGCCCGACAGCCGTCGGGTGCTGATCATCACCTGCTTCAGCCCGAACATCCCGCTGGCCGACCAGCTGTACGACCTCTTCGACGCCATCACGTCGACGTTCGCGTTCGGGGAGGAGGCGCCGGTCGGCGCCGCGCGCTAGGCACGGAACACGAGAAGGGCCCTGCCGTCCGACGGACGGCAGGGCCCTTTCGTATGGGCCGAGTGGTCAGTCCACCGTCGTCTCCGGCACCCGCACCGTCAGGAACCGGCCGTCGCCGAGCTGGAGATGGGCGCGGCCCGGTTCGCTGTCCTCGCCGAGGATGCCGCGCGGGACGCGGGCGCCGACGAGTTCGCCGTCGCTGGCCGAGCGGGGTGCGAGCAGGGCGCCGCAGCGGTTGCGGCGGACGATGGCCTGCCAGCCGGACAGACCGCCGAGCAGGACCTCGTTGTTGCCGGCCACGACCAGGCCCCAGCCGTCACCCGCGCTGCCGCGGGCGAGGGCGGCCAGGTCGTTGTCCAGCTCCGAGTTGATCATCAGCTCCGCGTCGTCGACCAGGATCGCGCCGGCCGGTGAGTCCACCCTGCCGAGCGCCGCGCGGAAGGCGGCCACCTCGACGTCGGAGTCCGTGAAGACCTCGACCACGCCAGGGTGTCCGGAGAGCCCCCGCAGCGGCGAGGTGCGGGGCGTGATCACCACGAGCTTCGTGCCCAGGTCGAGCAGCGAGCGCGCCATGGTGAGCAGCACAGTGCTGCGGCCCGAACGCGGCGGGCCGCCGATCACGAAGGACGGGACCTGGGACATGTCGGTGCCCTGCGCGGAGAGTTCGTCGCCGCCGACGCCGACCATCGCCCACAGCGGGGAGACGTTGCGGGGCCTGCGCTCCAGGGCCTCCTCGAAGCCGAGCCGGTCGGGCAGCACGTCGACCCTGAACGGCCGTCGCTCGTCCGCGACTTGGGCGTCCCGCTCCGTCGTCCGCTCGGCGAGTGCGACCAGGGCGCGGGCCTGGGCGGCGCCGCTCGGGTCGGTGCCGTCGACGAGGGCGATCTGGGCGTTGGTGGTGTCCTTGGGCTGGATGGCGCGGCCCGCGGGGAGGTCCTCCGGGACGGAGCGGGCGGTCAGGCCCACCATCGAGTAGTCGTTGCGGTCGTTGAGCCGCAGCACCAGCTTGTCCTCGGTGGTGGAGGAGAACCGGCTCTGGCTCAGCACCCGGTCACCGGCGAGCACCAGGTGCACGCCGACGCTCGCGCCCTCGCGCATCAGCAGCGTCATCGCGTCCATCACACTGCCCTGGTCGTACGCGGAGAAGTCCCGCTCGAACGCCTCGAACCGGTCGACCAACAGCAGTACGTGCGGCGGCCGTTGCTCCTCGGGCAGGATCCGGCGCAGCTCGGTGAGGTCCGCGACGCCCTGCCGGCCGAGCAGCGCGCGGCGCCGGCCGACCTCGCCGGTGAGCCGGGACAGCAGCCGCACGACCCGCTCGGTCTCGCCCCGGTCCACCACCGCGCCGCAGTGCGGCAGCCCGGTCAGGGCCTGCAGGGCGCCGTTGCCGCAGTCGAGGCCGTAGAGATGGACGTCGGCGGTGCCGTGCGCCCCGGCCAGGGCGGCGGCCACGGTGCGCAGCGTCTGGGAACGGCCGCTGCGGGGCGAGCCGATGATGTGCAGATGGCCCATCCGGTCCAGGTCGAAGGCGAGTTCGCGCTGCGCCTGCTCGGCGGGGACGTCGACCATGCCGTACGCGACGGGGGCGAGCTGTCCGGGTTCGGCGGCAGAACCGGAGGCCAGGTCGGCCAGCGCCAGCGTGTCCGGCAGCGGCGGCAGCCACGGGCGGCGCGCGGGCGGTACGGCGAGCTGCTCCGCCGCCCCACGCACCGCCTCCACCAGCACCGACAGGTCGGTGACCGGCTGCACGGCGAGCTCGGCGACGGCCGCGCGCGGCAGCGGGTCGCCCAGTTCCTCCCAGTGGAGTTCGGTGAGGACCGGGGCCGCGTGCTCCTCGTCGAGGGCCGTCGGGTCGAGGCGCCGGCCGCCGATCCGCCCGGTCTGGAAGGGCAGCAGTGCCGCGTGTCCGAGCCGGGCGTAGGCGCGGCCGGGGGTACGCGGCGAGAGCTGGCCGGAGTCGGGGGCGTCGATGATGTCGCGGCTCTCGCCCGTGTCGGTGGTGCGCAGGGCTATACGGAGGTTGGTGTTGGCGCGGATGTCGGCGGTGACCGCGCCGGAGGGGCGCTGCGTGGCCAGCATCAGGTGGATGCCGAGGGAACGTCCCCGCTGGGCTATGTTGACCAACCCCGAGACGAAGTCGGGCAGTTCGCGGATCATCGAGGCGAACTCGTCGATGACCAGCACCAGTCGGGGCAGCGGCGCGAGTTCGGGGCGCCGGGTGCGCTTGTCGGTGTAGTCGTCGATGTCCTTGGCGGCCGCCTCGGCCAGGATGTGCTCGCGGCGCTTGAGCTCGGCGCCGAGCGAGACCAACGCCCGTTCCACCAGGTGGGTGTCTAGGTCGGTGACCATGCCGACGGTGTGCGGCAGGTCCTCGCACTCGGCGAACGCGCTGCCGCCCTTGTAGTCGACGAGGACGAAGTTCAGCTCGTCGGGCCGGTTGGCGACGGCGAGGCTCGCCACCAGGGTCTGCAGCAGCTCGGACTTGCCGGAGCCGGTGGTGCCGGCGATCAGTCCGTGCGGTCCGTCCGCGGCGAGGTCGACGGAGAACGGCCCGTCGACTCCCTCGCCCAGAATCGCCCTGGTGCTACGGCCGTTGAGCACCCAGCCGGCGGCGACCCCGTCCGGCACCGGCGGCTCCAGACCGAGCACGTCGAGCAGTCGTACGGAACCGGGCAGCAGGTTCTCCTCGGCGTCGTCGCCGACGTCCCGCAGCGGGGCGAGGGCGCGGGCGACGCCGACGGACCAGGCACGGCCCGGCGCATCCATCAGCACTCCGACCACCGGATCGGCCCCGGTCTGCTCCACGCGCAGCCGCCCGTCGGACGCGGCCACCGCCACGGCCTGGCACTCCTCGGGCAGCAGCCGTGCCTCGTCGTCCACGCACACCGCGTACACGCCGACCGACGGTCCCTCCCGCAGGATCTGGATGACGCCGGGCAGCGCGCGCAGTCTGCGGGCTCCGTCGAGGACGACCAGGACGTCGGGCTCGCCGGCCGCTCCCCCGCGCGGTCCGCGGTTCCCGGCGGACTGCCGGGCGGCGATCAGCGCGCAGATCTCGGCGATACGGCGGCCCACCGACTCGGTGGTCGCGCCGACCAGGCTGCGGGTGTCCTCGCCGAGCGGGGCGGTGTGCGGCAACCAGTGCACCCAGGACCAGCGGTCCTCGCCCCTGCTGCCCGCGAGCACGCAGATCCGCAGGTCGGAGGGGCTGTGCAGGGTCGCGGCCTGGGCGGCGAGCCAGCGTACGAGCGGCTCGGCGGCCTCACCGCCCGCGACGCCCAGCACACCAGCGTCGCGCAGCGGAACGGTGACGGGCACGGCCCGGGTGATACGGGTGATCCGGCGGCGGTGCTCCGCCTCGGCCGGGTCGTCGAGTTCGACATAGGCCGGCCGGTCGGCGACACCGAGGCGCAGCAGCAGGAAGTCGTCGTCGCGCCAGCGCCGCTCCCACAGCCGCAGCCGCGGACCGGCGGCGATGAGCAGGGTGCTCGCCGGGTCGGGGCTCGCGGCCCGCCGGGCCCGCTGCTCGGCGAGCACCGCCGCGTCCACCTCCCCCTCCAGCTCGGCCTTCTTCTTCTCGTACTCGGCGACCTGCTCCTGGTGGTTCTCCTTGCCGCGCTTCTTGTTGGAGAGCTGGCTGACCAGGGCGATGACCGGGGAGAGCAGACCGAAGATGAGGAAGCGGAGGTTGCCGAGCAGCAGCACGGAGACCCCGGCCATCACCAACGGGGCGAAGATCAGGGGCAGTTGGAGCTTGTTGCGGGCCGGCTTGCCGGGCGGCACCGGCAGCTTGAACCGGTTCTGCACGGGCGGCGGCAGCAGCCGCGGCGGACGGTTGTAGTCGAGGCCGACGCCGTCCTCGGAGGGGACGAGGGCGGCGTCGGGGAACGAGGGGGCGGCCAGCTCCAGCAGGGCCGGGCCCACTTCGAGGACACCGCCGGACGGCCACTCCGTCCAGTCGGGTACGGCGGTGTCGTCCAGCAGCACCTGCTCCCCCGGCGCGGAGCGCACGGTCGCGGTGCCGTCGGCCAGGACCTTCAGATGGGCGGCCGTCTTGGCGAGGCCGTCCGCGGTCAGTCGGATCCGGCAGGCGTCGGCGGCGCCGATCTCGTAGTCGCCCGGCGGCAGCCGGAACACGGCCCCGGCGTCGGCACCGCCGACCGCCCGCACCTCGGCGACCCCGTCCGGCTCCCGGCCGGGCACGGCCACCGGCACGTCCAGCGACAGCAGGCTGCCGGCCCTGAGGCCGGTGGCGCCCACGGGTTGGTCGTGCGGCAGCGGGGTGCCGCTGTGGAAGAGGACCGGCTGCGCGTCGGGGTCACCGCCGCGCAGCCGCCGGCGGAGCTCCTCGGCGAGCTCGCCGACCGGAACCGATGGATCGGCCTCGATCACGATGTCCGCGGTCTGGCCCTGCTGCGGGTCGACGGCGGTGACGGTCAGACGCATGGTCGGTGCTCCTCGGTGCACGCGGAGGTATGCGGGGGGGGTGCGGAGGTACGCGGTGGACGGCGACGGCCGGCCGGGCCGGACCGCGGTGGCCCGGCCCGGCCGGCGAGGGTGAACGGGCCTACTTGGAGAGGCTGTTGCCCATGTCGGAGTCGAGCTGGTTGAAGCCCTTGCCCACGCCGTCGACGTACTTGGAGATGCCCGTCAGGCCTTCGACGACCGAGCGGTAGCCCTTGGAGAAGTCCTCGACGAAGGGCTTGAACTTGGTCTTGGCGGCGGGGGTGTTGTAACCGTCCTCGGTCAGCGCGTCCAGGTCCCGCTTGATCTTCTCCAGCTGGGCCACGGCCGTGTCGTACTCGTTCATCGTGCTGGAGGCGGTCGCGGAGGTCTTCTCGTCGTTGACGATGTAGTCGGCCATTGGAATTCTCCCGTTTCTGTATCGGTAATTCGCCGCTGTGCGGGCTTCTTCGGTGGCTTTTCTCTGGGCTTCTTGGTCCGGCGCCATACACACGTGGGGCGCGCGGAAGTGGTTCAGAGAGTCACGGGCTTTTCGTCGTTCGAATGCGCGAAGTCGACGTCGGCGTTGTTGTTCAGGCCGCCGAGCACCTTTGTGGGCAGGCTGGAGACGGCCGTCTCGGGGCCCTTGGTCTTGAAGATGTAGGAGTTCTCCAGCTTCGTGCCGGCGAGCGAGTTGCCCACGCCGTTGCCGAGCCGGATGCCCGCGTTCTCCAGGGTGGTCATCGGGTCGGCTCCGTTGGCGCCGATCTGGTAGGCGGCGCTGATGCCCGAGTTGAAGACGCCCTTGAGGACGCCGGTGACGGCCTCGTAGCCGTAGTCGCGCAGCTCGGTCACCGCGGTGGGGCCGCTGGTGTACGAGTAGTACTCGTGGACCGGCGAGTGCTGCTCGTTGACGGAGCCCGCCGCGTCCACGTCGGTGACGGTGTTGCCGGTGCCGTCCTTGACCTTGGCGGCGCCGCTGTTGCCCACGTCGACGCCGAAGTTGGTCTGGTTGCCGCCCTGGTCGGTCTTGGTTACGGTGCCGTCGACTCCGTTGCCGCTGACGTTGAGGGTGGTGTTCTCGCCGCCGGCGTTGCTGTTGAACGTGGCCTTGCCGTCCGGGTGTTGGGTGATGGTCACGCCGTTGCCGGGGTCGGTCGTGGTCGCCGTACCGTTGTTGAAGGTGCTGGTCGGGCCGCCGTCCGGGGTGGTGACGGTGGTCCCGCCGGGCCCTTCGCTGATCGTGGTGCCGTTGCCGAGCGGCGCGTGCGAGGGTCCGACCGGGCCGAACTGGCCGTCGGGGAGCGTCGGATGGACCACTCCGGGACCGGACAGGCTGCCGTCCTTGCCGACGGTGACGGTGGCGCCGCCACCGCCGGGCGCGGACACCTCGAAGGTGCCCTTTCCGGTCGACTTCACGTCGAATCCGCCGCCGTGCACGGTGGACTTGCCGCCGCCGACCGGGACGTCCACGCTCGGGCCGCCGTTGTTGCCGCCGACCTTGAAGGTCTCGGGGCCCGGGGCATCCTGGGGGTTGACGGGGTTGTGCGGGCCGTCGACCACACCGGACTTCTGGCCGGCGGTGCCCGCGTTCTCCTGGCCGCCGGGGGTCTTGGTGACGGTGACGTTCCCGGTGTCGACGGTGGTCTTGCCGCCGAAGAAGCCCTCGTGGTGCACGGTCGGGCCGTTGCCCGGCGTGGTCACGGTGATGCCGCTCGCGCCGTCGCCGTGGATCGTGCTGATCGGGGTCTGCCCGGGTCCGTTGCCGATCGGGTTGCCCGCGGTGTCGATGGGCTGGTTGGTGGTCGGGTCCACATGGGTTCCGGAGGGGCCGAGTTCGTGGACGCCGCCGGGGCCGAAGGTGCCCTGCGCCGGTCCGTAAGTGGTGGTGAACTCGCCCTCGTGGCCCACATTGGGGTTGTGGGTGACCGTGCTGCCGGGCTCGTGGATCGGGTCGGCGCCGTGAGTGGTGATGGTGGGACCGTTCGGGCCGTTGCTCAACGTGTTCTGACCACCCGTCATCTCGGGGTGTCCGAACAGGCCCCAGCCCTCCTGCTGCGGGGTGGTGACGTTGACCTGTGTGTTGGTACCGCTGATGTCGGCGCCGCTCGGCGAGTTGTGGACGGTGGCCCGGCCGTTGCCGTCGACGCTGTGCCCGATGCCGGACTTGTCGTGGACCGTGCTGGTCGTCGGGCCGTTCGGGCCGTCGGTGATGGTGGTGGTGAAGCCGCCCTCGTTGTGGGTACTGGTCTGCCCGTTCGAGGTGATGGTGTTGCCGTGCGTGTTGATGACCGTCGTGTCGGCCCCGTCGCCCGGCACGTTGGCGATGGAGCCGTCCGGTCCCTGGGAGGTGAGCGAGCCGTCGGGGCCCACGGTGGCGGTGGTGGGTCGTGCGCCGCCGTCCGGCTGGTGGGTGAAGACGACGTCTCCGTTGCCGTTCACCGTGGTGGACACGCCCTGGCTGTCGATGCCGTTCGGGCCGAGCGTCGCCTGGGCGCCGCCGTCCCCGGTGTTGGCGATGGTGGCGACGGGGGTGGTGCCGTCGGTGCCCGGGTGGACGGTGATCGGGCCGTCGGTGACGGTGCCGTTGTTGTCGACGGCGAAGGTTCCGCCGTTGTCCGTGGCGACCGTGCCGTTCGGGCCGTGGTTGACGGTGGTGTTGGGGCCGGCCGGGGCGTTCGTGGTGACGGAGCCGTCGTTGTGGACGGTGCCGTTGGCGACATTGCTGCCGCCCACGTCGGTCTGGGCGCCGTTGTTCGTCAGGGTGGAGGTGCTGCCGTCGGTGGTGACCTGGGTCGGAGTGCCGCCCTTCGACGGGGTGACGGTGACCGCGGGCGGCTGGCCGGTGCCGTGGTTGCCGACGGTGGTCGGGGCATTGGCTCCGGTGCTCACGGTGGTGCCGCCGTGCGAGACCGTGGAGACGCCGTCGGTGCCGTGACTGACCTGGATCGGGTTGGCGCCGGTGGTGCCCCCGTTGATGCCGTTCGGGCCGTGACTGACCTGGAACGGCCCGTGGTTGACAGTCGTGGTGCCGTTCGTCACGGAGGCCGTTGTGCCGTTGTTGCCGGTGACCGTGACGGTGTGGTGCCCTGCGCCGTCGACACTGATGGTGGTGTTGCCGAGGGTGACCGGGTTGCCGGGGGTGGGCTGCGGGGCGCCCTGGACGCCGGTGTTGCCGGGGCCCGGGGTGACGGTGATCTGCCCGTCCGGGCTGACGTGGAACTCCTGGCCGTTGTGCGCGAGGGCCGCGGAGCCGTCCTTGTGCAGCGTGGTCGAGCCGGACGTGATGACCCCGTCCGGCGACTGGTGGATACCGCCCACGTCGAAGCGACCGTTGGGGTTGACGGTGAACCCCTGACCGTCTGGTCCCTTGAACGTGACGTGGTTCGGTGAGAAGTCCACCGAGTGGGTGCCGTCCGTGACCGAACCGCCGCCCTTGTGGTCCGTGTTGAGCCCGCCGACGGACACGTCGCCGTTCGGGGTCACCGTCACCGGCTGGTGTCCGCCGTTCGGGGTCACGTCGAGCGTGCCGTTGTTCCCGTGGAACTGCACGGTGTCCGGGTTCGGGCCGCCGGTGTTCACGGTGAACCCGTTGTCGCCGAGGGTCGTGGTGTGCCCGCCCGGCGTGTTGATGGTCGCGCCGCCGTTGCCGGGAAGGGTCGTGGTGGTGCCGCCGTCGGTGACGGTGACCGGGTTGTTGGTGTGCGTGGGTGGCACCGTGACGCCCTGCCCGCCCGGGCCGCCGTTGTCGACGTGGATGGTGCCGCCGTTGTCGATCGAGGCCTGGGTGCCGCCGGGCAGTGTCACACCGTGGTCGAGGTGGCCCGCGTCCGCGTTGATCGTCGTGTTGTTGCCGAGGTCGACGCCGATGTTGCCGTTGCCCGGGTTGTGGGTGACGACCGGTGCGGCTCCGTCGCCGGGGTGCGCGGTGTTGAACACCGAGTGGACGCCGTTCTGGTTGTCGACGGAGAGGCCGGGACCGTGCACCCCGGAGAATCCCGGGCCGTTGGTCGCGCCCACACCGCCGGGCGTGGAGATCTCGTGGCCGTTCACATGGAACTGCGGCCTCAGACCGGCGCCGTCCACGGCGGGCGTGCTGATGGTGGTGACACCACCCTGGTGGTTGACGTTGCCGAAGGAACCGGACGTCTTGAAGTCCCCGTTCGGCGTCAACTCGGTGCTGATCGTTGGCTTGTCGGCGCCGATCCCGAAGTGCTCGTTGATGCCCGGGCCGAACTCGCCGCCGACCGTGTTGATGCCGTTCTCGAGCTTGCCGGGGCCGCTCAGCGGCGTCTCGATCTTGGTCGTCGTACCGTTCGAGGAGATCTTGTCCCCGGCCGGTGACTTGATGGTGTTCGCGCCGTCCTTGGTCTCCGAGGTGAAGCCGTCCGGGGTGGTGGTCTTGGCGGCGGGCGGATTGTCGTTGGCGAACGGCAGATCGGTGCCGGCCACCGGGTCCGCCTTGGGCCCGCCCGGGTCGATCTTCCCCTCGGTCTTGGTCCCGTCCGGCGTGGTCACCTTGGTCTTGAGCACACCGTCGGCCGGGTCCGAGCTGGTCGAGCTGTTGATGCCGTGGAAGCCCGTCTTCTGCGGCTGCCCCTTGCCGTCCACGTGCAGGATGCCGCTCGGCTTGAACTTGCCGTCGACGATGCCGAGGCTCCCCTTGGAGAACGCCTTGTCGATGTTGCTCTTGAACTTGCCCTTGGTGGTGAAGGCGTCCTTGATGCTGTTGGCGAACTTCGTACCGCCGAACGCCGAGAGCACACCGCCCGACGCGGCACCGATCAGCGAGCCGATCGCGGCGGGCCCGAGGTCGAACTTCTTGCCGTCGGCCGCCGCCGTGATACCGGCCGCCGCGAAACCGAGCGTGAACTCGGTGCCCACGTCCAGCGCGACCTTGCCGGCCAGGGCGAGCCCCGGGTTCGCGCTGAGCTCCACCAGGCCCTTGCCCAGCGGGTTGATGACCTTGCGGACCAGCGTCGAGCCCTTGACGATCTTCGTCAGGGCGGCCGAGATGGTCCCGGCGCCCTTGCCCAACTTGGCCAGCGCCGGGGCGAGTTTGGCCAGTTTGGCCACCGAGGCACCGACCTTGCCCAGCGCGCCGAGCAGCACTCCGCCGGGCACCAGCGTCAGGATGCCGATGACCAGATCGCCTACGTCGATCTTGCCCTGTGAGACCATCCGGATCACCGACAGGGCGAGCAGGGCCGCGCCCAGCAGCACGCCCACGATCGGCAGGAACACCGCGACGATGCCGACGATGATGCCCGCGATGATCTCGATGATGGGGTTGTCCGCGAGGAAGTCGCCGACCTTCTTGAAGAAGCCCCGCTCCGGGATCGCCTCCTTCGCCGCGTCGTCCAGGATCACCGACGCCCGGCGTGAGCCGTCCTCCCGCAGCCGCTCGGCGTCCCGGCCGAGCGCCTCGGCGGCCGACAGCCGGTTCTTGGCGTCGTCCACCTGGTTCTGCCGGCTGTTGTGCGCGTCGACCTGGTCCGGGGTGGCGTCGGCGGCCAGTGCCGGTACGTCGGTCTTCGCGGTGTCCGCGACCTCCTGGCCCTCGTCGATCGCCCGGTCCAGCATCTCCTGGGCGTTCGTCAGGGTGTCGGCGTACGTGGTGTAGGCCTCGGCGGCGTCCCGGAAGGAGTCCCGGGTCTTCACCAGCATCCCCGGCAGGTCCTTGTTGATCCGCTCCCGGAGGGCGTCCATCGCCTTGCCCTCGCCCTGCCGGATCGCCCCGCCGTCGCTGAGCAGGTCGACGGCCTCGCCCGCCCCGTCACCGAGTTCCTGGTAGGTCTTCGCCAGCGTCCGGATCGCCTCCGGATCGCCGGGGGTGGGGTCGCTCGTGAACCCCAGGACCTCCCAGCCCGTGGTGTGCCGTCGTGCCATCTCAACGCCTCCCCGCTTCTCGTTCGTTGGGCGCCCTGTGCACGCGTGCCGCCGCGGAACGGTTCAGAGCGTTTGAACCAGCCGCCCGCTCCGCCCGTGTGACGGCCGACGCGCTCCCAGCCGACGCGTCGACGGCCCTGACGGAGGAGGACGAGAAAGATGCGAGACGCACCAGCGACGGGCGCACGGACGGCCACGGCCCGGGTACGGCGCACGGATGTGCAGCGCAGGACGGCACAGGTCATGGCGGTGTGCGGGCTCGCGCTCGTCACCTGGATGGCGCTGCCCGCGCCCGCCCACGCGGCGGTCCCGCAGCGGCCGGGGCAGGTGCTGCTGGCCGAGGAAGTGACGAAGTTCTACGTCGTCAAGGAGCCGAAGGACAACGGCGGCAAGCCCGACACGCTCTTCGACATCGCGCAGCGCACCCTCGGCGACGGCAACCGGTTCGAGGAGATCCTGGTGCTGAACAGCGGCCGGGTGCTGCCGGACGGCTCGGTGTTCGTCAGCCCCGACCAGCTGGAGCCCGGCTTCCCGCTGATCCTGCCCGAGGACGCCTCCGGCTCCGGCGTCCAGGTGGGCGTGCTCCCCCAGTCCAAGTCCACGTCCTCCGGGCAGAGTTCGCCCGCGGTCTCACCCGGTGCGTCCGCTACGACGCCTGCGACCGCCGCCAAGTCGAGCGGACCGTTCGCCGCGGTCGGCGACCGCGTCCCGCTGCCCGCGCTGGTCGGCGGCATCGCCGGCGTCACCGCGCTGACCGTGGTGATCGTCGCCCGCCGCCCGCTCGGCCGGGCCGCCCGGGCCACCGGTTCCGGGGCCGCCCGGGCGGGCCGCGTCCTGCGCCCCCGGCTGCCGCGCGGTCTGGCGCTGGCCCTGCGCCGCCGTCGCCGGGGCGCCCTGGCCAGGCGGCTCGCGGCGGACACCCGTACGCCGGTGGTGGTCCGCCAGGCGCTGCGCGAGATCGTCCCCGAGCACGACACGGAGAACTCGGAGACAACCCGCCCGGTCCGCGTCTACAGCGTGCTGGCCGAACCGACCAAGCTACTCGCCTCGGTCTCGGGCGCGGGCCAGGCCCCGGCGCCATGGACCGCGGTCGCCCCAACTCGCTGGGAGCGCAAGGGACTTCCCTCGGTCATCGAGGGCGTCCCCTCGGCCGACCTCGGTCTCGCCCTGCCGCACCTCGCCCGGGTCGGCGTGGGCGAGCGCGACGCACAGGTCATGGTCGACCTCGGCCAGATCAACGGCGCGCTGAGCGTCACCGGTGATCTCACGGTCGCCCAGGACACCGTGGCCGCGCTCGTCCGCGGTCTGCTCGAACTCCCCAGGCAGCGCACCGTGGTTGTCTCGGTCGACCCGACCGCGAACGCCCTGCCCGGGCTCAACGGCCTGGTCCGGCTGCGCTCCGTGTCCGACGTGAAGGGCCGGGCCCCGGAGGAAGTCCTCAACTCCGCCGAGGAGTTGGGCGTCGGCCTGGTGCGCGGCGCGGCCCGGACGGGCGAGGTCACCGGATTCGTCGTACTCCTGGATCCGCCGACCGCCGACGAGGCCCGGACACTGGCGGACCTCGCAGCACCCGACGGAGGCGGCTGGATCGTCCTCACCGTCGGCGACGTCCCCGGAGCGCACTGGCGGTGGTATGCCGAGTCCGACGGCACCGTCGACCTGGGCGTGCTGGGCCTGCAGGTGATCGTGCCCACCCAGACCCTCGCGGGTGCGGGCACCGGGCGCGTCTGACCTGCCGCAACGGCCGAAACACCCCTGACTCCGCCCCGGCAGCCGGTCGACCTCCTCCCCGGCGGCCGGGGCGGTCCCTCACCCGGACCAACCCTTTTCGAGCAGAGACGAGGTACAGCCATGCGCGCAATCACCTGCATCCCGGTCGCGCTGACGGTCGCGGCGGTCATGTCCACGGCCGCGTGCGGGAGTGCACAGACACCCGCCGCTCCGGCGAACGCCGCGGTCGCGACACCGGCGGCCTCGGCCGCGACCACCGTCCAGGACGCCGGCGCCCAGCCGACGGAGGCAGGCAGGCTCAGCGTCTGGCAGAGCGCCGAGCTGGGCCCGGTCGTGACCGACGGTGCCGGATTCACCCTGTACCGGTTCGACGACGACACGGCCTCACCGCCCGCCTCCACCTGTACGGGCGACTGCGCCGCCGTCTGGCCACCGGTCCCCGCGGCCGGCGCCTCGGCGGGCCAGGGCATCGACCCCGCGCTGCTCGGCTCGGTCACCCGCCCCGACGGCACCAGGCAGCTCACCGTGGCCGGCCGGCCGATGTACCGCTACACCCGGGACACCGAGCCCCGCCAGGCGAACGGGCACAGGGTCGGCGGAACCTGGTTCGCCACCGCGCCCGACGGAAAGCGGGCCGACCGCACCGAGAAGCTGCCCGCGCTGTCGACCGTGTCCGACCCGAAGCTCGGCGAGATCGTCCGGGACGGCCGGGGTCGCACCCTCTACCGCTTCACCAAGGACTCCGCCTGGCCCATGAAGTCCAACTGCCTCGGCGACTGTCTGAAGCTCTGGAAGCCCGCCACGCCCGTGGACGTCAAGAACATCAAGGGCGTCGAACCCAAGCTGATCAGCACCTACACCCGCCCGGACGGCACCAAGCAGCTCTCCCTGAACTGCTGGCCGCTCTACTGGTACACCGGCGACCGGAACCCCGGCGACACCCTCGGCCAGGGCGTCGGCGGCACCTGGTTCGCGGTGCGGGCCAACGGCGGACTGGTCAAGTGACACCCGGCGCTTTTTATTCTACAGAACCTTGACGTTCTGACGCCACACTGTAGAGGATTCTCGTAACGGTACTCGCACCGGCACGAGGAGGCGCTCGGCATGGTGGTGGTGTCCTTCGACCGGAGTCCGGACACGTACCGGCACTGGAAGCTGCGTACCGACGGCCCGGTCGCCTGGCTGGAGCTGGACGTCGACGAGCAGGGCGGGCTGGTTCCCGGGTACGAGCTGAAGCTGAACTCCTACGACCTGGGCGTCGACATCGAGCTGTACGACGCTCTGCAGCGGCTGCGCTTCGAGCACCCGGAAGTGCGGTCCGTGGTGGTGACCAGCGCCAAGGAGAAGGTCTTCTGCGCCGGGGCGAACATCCGGATGCTCGCGGCCTCCGCGCACGAGTGGAAGGTCAACTTCTGCAAGTTCACCAACGAGACCCGCAACAGCATGGAGGACGCCTCCGAGCACTCGGGCCTCACCTTCATCGCGGCCGTCAACGGATCCTGCGCGGGCGGCGGCTACGAGCTCGCGCTCGCCTGCGACCGCATCCTGCTGATCGACGACAACTCCTCGTCGGTCGCGCTGCCCGAGGTGCCGCTGCTGGGCGTGCTGCCCGGCACCGGCGGCCTGACCCGGCTGACGGACAAGCGCCGGGTGCGCAAGGACCTGGCAGACGTCTTCGCCACCCGCCCCGACGGCGTACGGGGCAAGACGGCCGTGGACTGGCGGCTGGTGGACGAGGTGGTGCCGCGGCGGGACTTCCGTGCGGTCGTCGAGCAGCGGGCGAGGGAGGCGGCGGCGCTCGATCCACGTCCGGCGGACGTCCAAGGCATCCGACTCGCCCCGCTGGAGCGGGAGATCAACGAGCGGGGGCTCTCCTACCGGTATGTGCGCGCCGAGTTCGACCGTCCTGGCGGGCTGGTCCGCATCACCGTACGAGGACCCGAGGACGACGGCGGGGACGGCTGGCTGCTCGCCCTCACCCGCGAACTCGACGACCTGATCCTGCTCCTGAGGACGAACGAACCCGAGCTCGGGACCTGGGTGCTGCGCACCGAGGGCGACCCCGCGCTCGTACTCGCCCATGAACAGCGGCTGTTGAGCACGAAGGACGACTGGCTGGCGAACGAGATCCTGCACTACTACAAGCGCACCCTGAAACGTCTCGACGTCACCAGTCGCAGCCTGGTCGCACTGATCGAACCGGGCAGCTGCTTCGCCGGACTGCTCCTGGAGCTGGCCCTGGCCTGCGATCTTCAGTACATGCTGGACGGACCCCCGATCGAGGACCCGGACAGCGAGGAGCGTGCCCGAGTCAGCCTGACCGAGGCGAACTTCGGCGTCTTTCCCATGGGCAACGGCCTCTCCCGTCTCCAGTCCCGCTTCTTCCGGCAGGACGACCACCTCGACTGGCTGCACCGGGAGGCCGGACGGCCCCTGAGCGCCGCCCAGGCCCGCGAACTCGGCCTCGTCACCGACGCGCCCGACGACATCGACTGGGAGGACGAGATCCGTCTCGTCCTGGAGAACCGGGCCGCGCTGAGCCCGGACGCACTGACCGGGATGGAGGCCAACCACCGGTTCGTCGGCCCGGAGACCATGGAGACCAAGATCTTCGGCCGCCTCAGCGCCTGGCAGAACTGGATCTTCGTACGGCCCAACGCATCAGGTCCGGAAGGCGCGTTGAGCCGCTACGGCACCGGGCAGCGGGCCGTCTACGACCGGAAGCGAGTGTGAACCGATGCCCACGGCCATCGACTACGACGCCAAGATCCCCAACAACGTCGGCCTCGCCGACGACCGCCGGCTGCAGCGCGCGCTGGAGGGCTGGCAGCCCAAGTTCCTCGGCTGGTGGGGCGAGATGGGCCCCTCGCTGGAGAACCACGGCGTGTATCTGCGCACCGCCGTGTCCGTCGGACGGGACGGCTGGGCCCATTTCGACCACGTCAACGTGCCCGACTACCGCTGGGGCATCTTCCTCGCCGAGCCCACCCCCGACCGGCGTGTCGCCTTCGGTGAGCACAAGGGCGAGCCGGTCTGGCAGCAGGTCCCCGGCGAGTACCGTGCCGACCTGCAGCGCCTGATCGTGATCCAGGGCGACACCGAACCGGCCTCCGTCGAGCAGCAGCGGCTGCTGGGGCTGAGCGCGCCGAGCCTCTACGACCTGCGCAACCTCTTCCAGGTCAACGTCGAGGAGGGGCGGCACCTCTGGGCGATGGTGTACCTGCTGCACGCCTACTTCGGCCGGGAGGGCCGCGAGGAGGCCGAGGCGCTGCTGTACCGCAACTCCGGCAGCCCCGACTCGCCGCGCATCCTGGGCGCGTTCAACGAGGAGACCGCCGACTGGCTGGCCTTCTACATGTTCACGTACTTCACCGACCGGGACGGCAAGTACCAGCTCGGCTCGCTGAAGGAGAGCGCCTTCGACCCGCTGTCGCGGACCTGCACCTTCATGCTGAAGGAGGAGGCGCACCACATGATGGTCGGTACGACGGGTGTCGACCGCGTGGTGACGCGCAGTGCCCAACTGATCAGGGACCACGACACGTTGGACATCGCCGCGTGCGGCGGCATCCCGCTCGACATCATCCAGAAGTACATCAACTTCCACTACACGGTCTCCCTGGACCTCTTCGGCAGCGAGACCTCCACCAACGCGGCCAACTACTACACGGCCGGCCTCAAGGGCCGCTGGCAGGAGGAACGCCGCGGCGACGACCACCAACTCACCGAGGACGGCGTCCTGTTGGACAAGCCGGCCGACGACGGCACTTGGGCCGTCGACGAGGTGCCCGCGCTGCTCGCCCTCAACCTGGACCTGCGCGACGAGTACATCGCCGACTGCCGGACCGGCGTCAAGCGCTGGAACCGCATCCTCGACGAGCACGGCATCGACTTCCGCCTCGAGCTCCCCCACCCCGGCTTCAACCGCCAGGTCGGCCTCGCCTCCGGCCACCACGTCACCCCCGACGGCACGATCGTCGACGAGGAGACCTGGCGGGTCTGCCACCACCACTGGCTGCCGACCGCCGAAGACCTGGCGTTCGTACGGTCGTTGATGCAGCCGGTGTACGAGCGCGGGAAGATCGCGAGCTGGGTGGCGCCGCCGGTCAGCGGCATCAACGGCAAACCGTTCGACTACGAGTACGTCCGACTGGTGTGAGGCGGTCCGGATGCCCGAGGTGTTCAACGCTGCGGACTGGCTGGTCGACCGGCATGTGAGAGACGGGAACGGCGGCCGCACGGCCGTCGTCACCCCCGCCCGGACCCTCACCTACCAAGAGCTGTCCGGCGAGGTCCGCCGGGTGGCCGCCGGGCTGCGCGCCCTCGGCGTGCGGCCCCAGGAGCGCGTCCTGTTCTGCATGGCGGACGACGTCGAGCTGTTCACCGGCATCCTCGCCGCCTTCCGCATCGGCGCGGTGGCCGTACCGGCGTCGACCATGCTCACGGGCGGCGAACTGGGCAGGCTGGTGGCGGACTGCCGTACCCGAGTGGTGCTGGGATCCGAGGAGTTCGCGCCCGTGGTGCGGGCGGCCGTGCAGGAGGCTGCGGAGGTCGAGCACCTGCTGCTGGGCGACGACTGGCAGCGCCTGCTCGACGCGGGCCCCGACGAGGAGCCGTATCCCACCTGGCCGGACTCCCCCGCCCTCTGGCTGTACACCTCCGGCACCACGGGCACGCCCAAGGCGGCGATGCACCGGCACACCGACATCAGGTTCGTGGCGGAGACGTACGGGCGGCAGGTGCTCGGCATCGGCCCGGACGACCGCTGTCTTTCGGTCGCCAAGCTCTTCTTCGCGTACGGCCTCGGCAACTCGATGTTCTTCCCGCTGGCCGTCGGCGGGACGGCCCTCCTCGAGCCCGCCCGGCCCTCCCCCGCCCTGTTCGCCAAGCGCGCCGCCGCCGACCGGGCCACCGTGCTGTTCGGGGTGCCCGGGTTCCTCGGTGCGCTGCTCGCGAGCCTCGACATACCCGACGACGCCTTCGCGACCGTACGGGTGGGCGTCTCGGCCGGTGAGGCGCTTCCGGCGCGGATCTACCGGGGGATGCTCGAGCGGTTCGGCGTGGAGGTGCTCGACGGCATCGGGTCGACCGAGCTGCTGCACATCTTCATGTCCAACCGGCAGGGGCGCGTGCATCCGGGCTCCTCCGGCGAGCCTGTTCCGGGGTACGACGTGGAGCTGCGGGACGCCGAGGGCCGCGTGGTGGAGGACGAAGGCACACCCGGCGAGCTCTACGTCCGCGGGGAGTCGGCCGCCACCGGCTACTGGTGCCGGGCCGAGACCAGCCGGCAGGTCTTCCTCGGCGACTGGGTGCGCACCGGCGACACCTACGTCCGCAACGCCGACGGCACCCACACCTGCATGGGCCGCACCAACGACCTGCTCAAGGCGGGCGGCATCTGGGTCTCGCCCGCCGAGGTCGAGGAACGGCTGCTGGCGCATCCGGACGTCGCCGAGGTCGCCGTGGTCGGCGCACGGGACGCGGACGGCCTGGACAAGCCGGTCGCCTGCGTGGTGCCGAGACCCGGGCACAAGGTCGACCCGGAGGCCCTGGTCGCCTGGTGCCGCGAGGGCCTGGCCGCCTTCAAACGGCCGCGCGCGGTCATCGGGCTGCCCGAACTGCCCCGCACGCCCACCGGCAAGATCCGCCGCAATGTGCTGCGCGGCATGGTCCGCGACGACTCCGAGGGGGAGCCGTGATCGGCGGCGAGACCGTGGTGGACGCGCACGTCCACGTACCGAGGCTGTCCACGCTCAAGCCGTCCTGGTTCGAGTGGGCGCAGGCCTTCGGCCGGGGACATCCCTGGCGCGATGCCTACGACGGACACGGCGACCCCGTGCCGGAGCGGCTGGACGCCCTGCTGGAGTCGGAGGGCGTGGACCGCGCCCTGCTGTTCTGCGAGTACAGCCCGCGCGCCACGGGCATCCAGCCGATCGAGGACCTGCTCCCGATCGTGGCGTACAACCCGGTCCGCTTCCGGCTCGTGGCGAACGTCAACCCGCACCTGCACCACCCGGTGGCAACGGAGGCCGAACGCCAGCTGGACCTGGGGGCCGTGGCCGTCAAACTCCACCCGGTGCACGGCGGATTCGACCCGGCCGACAAGGAGTTGTACCCGCTGTACGCCCTGTGCGCCGAGCGCGGGGTCCCGGTCGTCGTGCACTCCGGTACGTCCAGCTTCCCCGGCGCCCGCGCGCGGTACGGCGATCCGCAGCTGATGCTCGACGCCGTGGAGGACTTCCCGGACGTGCAGTTCGTCTTCGCGCACGGCGGGCGGGGCTGGTGGTACGACACCGCGGCCTTCCTCGCCCTCGCCAGACCGAACGTCTGGCTGGACCTCGCCGGGCTGCCACCGCGCAAACTCCCCGAGTACTACGCCCGGTTCGACCTGCCGAGGCTGGCCGGCCGCTGGATCTTCGGAACGGACTGGCCGGGCGTGCCCGGGACGTCCAACAACGTTGCTGCGCTACGGGAGTTGGGCCTGCCCGAGGAGACCTTGCGGGGCGTGCTGTCGGGCAACGCGGCCAAGGTGTTTCCCGGACTGGGAGTGTGAGCGGGCAGGGCAAGAGGGGGGTGGGGCGTCAGTCGGCCGCCAGCTCGTCCCATCGCCGCTGCGCCGCCATCGTCCACTCGGCGTGCCTGCCGTGGAAGAGCTCGGTGGCCCTGGCCCCGCTCCAGCCCGCCGGCAGCAGCTTCGGCGGCAGCCGCGGGTCGAGGAACGGGAAGCGGCGCCACTCGTGCACCAGCAGGGTCAAGGCGTGCAGCACCGGGTCGCCGTCCGCCGGGTGCAGGCCGGTGAACTCGTCGATGAAGGCCTCGTAGCGGTCCTCCACCTCGCTCAGGTCCCAGGCGCGGGCCACCATGGCTGCCTCGCTGCCGACGGCGCCGTAGGTCGCGGTGAAGGACATCGCGTCGTCGGCCAGCCCGAGTTCCTTCAGGACGCCGAGCGCCTCGGTCTCGCGGTCGGCCCGCGGTGTGATCCACACGCCGGGCTCCGGGGAGCCGAAGCCGGCCCAGCTGAGCCGTGTGCGCACCCGGTGCCGCAGGTCCCGCTTGGCCTCCGGCACGGAGACGAGGACCACCAGCCAGTTGCCGTCCCAGACGCGCTGCCCGCTGCCGAAGTCGTAGATGCGCTGTGCGCCCTCGGTCAGCAGCCGCCGCCCGGGCGGGGTGAGGGCCCAGCGCGTCCGGCGGCCCACCCGCTCCGAGGCGAGCCAGCCCTCCGCGGCGGTCCGGGCGAGCGACTGGCGGGCCGACTTCTCCTCGACGCCGAACAGCGCGAGCGCCTCGACCAGGGCCGACGTCCACACCGGGCGGCCGCGGGGCAGGACGTACTCGCCGAGGACGGTCATCAGCAGCGACCGCGCACTGGCGTCACCGACCTCCCGGCGCCGGCTGACCACCGGCCGTGCGGCCGCGTCCTTCGCCATGCCCCGTCACCCCCTCGCCGCCTAACTTACGTACACAATATCTTGTCGCAGCGCGAACTATCAGTAGAGTGTCGCCCCCCTCGGCGACCGGGACCGGGCGGCCGGGACCACGTGTCCAGCACGGCGTCCCGGCCTCCCGACCGCCCGTCAGGCCTTGGTCAGGGTGACGTCGTACACGTCGTAGGCGTGGAAGGCGGGCAGCGGGATCAGGCCCACGCCGCGGAGTTCCGTGACCGAGGCCTCGACGGTGGCCTCGCCCGGCTTGAGGCGCGGGAACGGCTTGGCCGTGTTCTCCCAGCGGTGCTCCGCGCCGTCGCACACGGCGAGGGTGCCGCCGACGCCCTGGTGGAGGTTCGGGTTGTCCTTCATGCTCAGCGAGGAGCTGACGAAGGCCAGGCCCTCGCTGCCGGTGCAGCGGTAGGTGCCGGTCAGGGTGACGGTGCCGTCGTCGGTGACGCGGCCCGTCGGGTCGACGGTCACGGTCTGCTCCAGGGCGCGGGGGTGCGTGGCCGCGGCCGCCGGGACGGCGGGAGCGGCCACCAGGAACAGCGCGGCACCGGCCGCGAGGGCCAGCGCGGGGCGTCTGGACATCGGAAACCTCCTCGAGGGTGGGGCTTCCAGGGGTACCCGCCGCACCCGCCGGCGGCCGTCATCGTCACCCCATCGGTGGCGAGTCCGCACCGACGGTCGTGCTGCATTGTCCCGGGGCCGTGACATCAGCGGCTTCGCCGCGGGCCCCCGGACCCCCGGCAGAAAAGCAGGCCGGCCGGCGTGACCGGCGCGGACATCGCGAGGCAAACTTTCGTGGAACCGTCCGGGTGTTGTCCGCGTGTTGTCACGCTTCACGGCAGGGCGTTCCGATGAGTTCGCGTCGGGAGCATGGTCTATCTATCGGGACCGGACGGACGGTCCCGACCGACGTGGAGGTGCGACATGTGTTCCCACCAGTCTTCGTGCCCTTCCCTGGACGGCAGCGCCGTGCACGTCGTCGCCGCCCACCCCGAGCAGGGCTGGAGCCTGCTGTGCGACGGGGCGATCGTCTTCGACGACACCGGCGAGCTGACGCCCGACGGCCGCGCCGTCGCGCCGCACCGGATGCCGGCCGAGCGCCTCGCCATCGCAGCCTGACCGGCTCTGCGCGGTGGTGCTACGGCAGCACCGCGAAACCGTCGAGTTCCACCATCGCCTGTGTGTCCCACAGGCGTACGACCTCGACGACCGCCATCGCCGGATAGTCCCGCCCGGCCGACTCCCGCCAGATACGGCCGAGTTCGGGGGCATGGACTCGATAGGCGGCGATGTCCGTCGCGTAGACGGTGACCCGGGCCAGGTCCCCGGGAGCACCCCCGGCGGCCCGCAGCGCCGAGAGCAGATTGCCGAGGGCCCTCTCGAACTGCTCGGGGAGGGTGTCGCCGACCACCTTGCCGTCGGCGTCGAGAGCGGTCTGACCGGCCAGGAAGACGACGCGGGTACCGGTGGCCACGACCGCGTGGGAGAAGCCGGTGGCCGGGGAGAGCTCGGGCGGGTTGACGCGCTCGGTACTCACTCGGCGGCCCCCAGGGTCTCGGAAGTCTCCGCGTCACTCTCCATGTCGGCGTACAACTCCTTTGCGATGATGCCCCGTTGGACCTCGCTCGCACCCTCGTAGATGCGCGGGGCGCGCACCTCGCGATACAGATGCTCCAGCAGGTGGCCGCGCTGCAGCGCCCGTGCGCCGTGCAGTTGGACGGCCTTGTCGACGACGTACTGCGCGGTCTCGGTGGCCAGCAGTTTCGCCATCGCCGCGCGCTTCGGGACGTCCGGGGCACCTTCGTCGTACGCCGTCGCCGCCGCGTACACCATGAGGCGGGCCGCGTCGGTACGCAGGGCCAGCTCTGCGACCTGGTGGGCGACGGCCTGCAGATCCTTCAACTTGCCGCCGAACGCGTCGCGTCGGGCGGTGTGCGCGAGGGTCGCGTCCAGCGCTGCCTGCGCCATCCCGACCGCGAAGGCGCCGACGCTCGGGCGGAACAGGTTGAGGGTGCCCATCGCGACCCGGAACCCGCGGTCGACCTCGCCGAGCACGTCGTCGGCCGTGACCGGCACGGCGTCGAAGCCGAGGGTGCCGATGGGGTGCGGCGAGAGCATGTCGAGGGCCCTGCCGCTCAGGCCCGGGCGGTCGGCTGGCACGAGGAAGGCGGTCACGCCCCGGGCACCGGCGCCCGGGGTGGTGCGCGCGAAGACGGTGTAGAAGTCGGCCTCGGGGGCGTTGGAGATCCAGCACTTCTCACCCGTGAGCCGCCAGCGGGAGGGGCCGTCGGCGTGTGCCGTCAGGGAGAGCGCCGCCGCGTCCGACCCCGCCCCGGGCTCGCTCAGCGCGAAGGCGGCGACCGTCGTCCCGTCCGTCACGCCGGGCAGCCGGCGCTCCCGCTGGGCCGGGGTGCCGTACGCGTACACGGGGTGGGCGCCCAGGCCCTGCAGGGCGAGGGCCGTTTCCGCCTCCGTGCACGCGTAGGCCAGCGACTCCCGCATCAGACACAGGTCGAGGGCGCCCGAGGTGAACAGCCGCTCCAGCAGGCCGAGTTGCCCCAGCTCGGCGACGAGCGGGCGGTTGACGTGCCCCGGCTCGCCCTTCTCCGCGAGCGGGCGCAGCCGATCCGCCGCCAGGGTGCGCAACTGGGCACACCAGGCGATCTGTGACGGTTCGAGCGAGAATGCGGGCATTGCCGGTCGCCTCTCTGCCGTGTCTCTCCCGACGATATCGCGCACCGTTGACTGTCGTCACCAACACGATACGCTCGAATCGCGAGCCCACCACGACGCCCACACGGCAAGGGGGCGCACCGCCATGAACGTCTCGGCCCACGTCGACACCTTCGCGCGCGACCACCTCCCGCCGCCCGAAGAACGGCCCGAACTCCGGTTCGACCTGCCGGAGCTCCAGTACCCCGATCGGCTGAACTGCGCCGCCGAGCTCCTCGCCGGCGCCGACCCGGCCCGCCCGGTGTTCCGCACCCCCGCGGGCCCCTCCTGGACGTACGGCGAGCTCCGCGCCCGCGTCGACCGTCTCGCGCACGTCCTCACCCGCGACCTCGGCGTGGTCCCCGGCAACCGCGTCCTGCTGCGCGGCCCGACCACACCCTGGCTCGCGGCCTGCTGGCTGGCGGTGCTGAAGGCGGGCGGGGTCGCGGTCACCGTGCTGGCCCAGCAGCGCCCGCACGAGCTGGCAGTGATATGTGACATGGCACAGGTCCGGCACGCCCTGTGCGACGTGCGGTCCATCGACGACCTCGTCAAAGCCGAGATACCGGGCCTGCGGATCAGCACATACGGCGGCGACGCCCCCGACGACCTCCTGCACCGCCCGGCGCCCGACACCCCGTATCCGGCCGTCGCGACCGCGGCCGACGACGTCGCGCTGATCGCGTTCACCTCGGGCACGACCGGTCGACCGAAAGGGTGCATGCACTTCCACCGGGATGTGCTCGCGATAGCCGACACCTTCTCGAAGCATGTGCTGCAACCAGATGTGGACGATGTCTTCGCGGGCAGTCCACCCCTCGGTTTCACCTTCGGCCTCGGCGGCCTTGTGGTCTTCCCGATGCGGGCCGGTGCCAGTGCGCTCCTGCTCGAACAGGCCCATCCCGAGCAGCTGTTGGCGGCCGTGGCCGAGCACCGGGTCTCGGTGCTGTTCACCGCGCCGACCGCCTACCGCGTGATGCTCGAGGAGATCGACGCGTACGACGTCTCGTCCCTGCGCCGCTGTGTCTCCGCCGGCGAGAACCTGCCCGCCGCCACCTGGCAGGCCTGGCACGAGCGCACCGGTCTGCGCATCATCAACGGCATCGGCGCCACCGAGTTGCTGCACATCTTCATCTCCGCCGCCGACGAGCGCATCAGGCCCGGGGCGACGGGGGTGCCCGTACCGGGGTGGCACGCGCGCGTGCAGGACGAGCACGGGCAGCCCGTGCCCGACGGCGAGCCCGGCCTGCTCGCCGTGCAGGGACCCGTCGGCTGCCGCTACCTCACCGACCCGCGGCAGCGCGTCTATGTGCGCGACGGGTGGAACGTCACCGGCGACACCTACGTCCGCGAGCCCGACGGCTACTTCCGCTACGTCGCCCGCGCCGACGACATGATCATCTCGGCCGGGTACAACATCGCGGGACCGGAGGTCGAGGACGCGTTGCTGCGCCACCCGGACGTGGTCGAGGCGGCCGTGGTGGGGCGGCCCGACGAGGCCCGCGGTCAGGTCGTCGTGGCCTTCGCCGTGCTCAAGGAGGGCGCCGAGCGGGACGCCGAATCCCTGCGCGCCTTCGTCAAGTCCGAGCTGGCGCCGTACAAATGCCCCCGGGAGATCGTCTTCC
Source organism: Streptomyces sp. NPDC047043 (assembly GCF_040644055.1). Lineage (NCBI taxonomy): Bacteria > Bacillati > Actinomycetota > Actinomycetes > Kitasatosporales > Streptomycetaceae > Streptomyces > Streptomyces sp. NPDC047043. The sequence continues at coordinate 2,020 of NZ_JBEYVO010000007.1, read as the reverse complement.
TGGACGCACTGCCGCGCACCGCGACCGGCAAGCTGCAGCGCTTCCGACTGCGCACCGAACGCAGCGCCGAAGCCACCGTCGAACGTGGCAGCGAAGGTGATACCGATGGTGACCAGCACTGATGCCGAAGACCTAAGATGATCAACGTGTCCGACCAGCATGCACCACGGTCTCTCATCGTCACGCTCTACGGCGCCTACGACCGCTTCGCACCGGGCCCCGTGCCCGTCGCCGAGCTGATCCGGCTGCTGGCCGCGGTCGGCGTGGACGCGCCCTCCGTGCGGTCCTCGGTGTCCCGTCTCAAACGCCGCGGGCTGCTGCTCCCCGCCCGTACGGCACAGGGCGCGGCTGGGTACGAACTCTCGCCGGACGCCCGGCAGTTGCTCGACGACGGCGACCGGCGGATCTACGCCACCACGCCACCCGAGGACGAGGGCTGGGTGCTCGCCGTGTTCTCCGTGCCGGAGTCGGAGCGACAGAAGCGGCACGTGCTGCGCTCGCGCCTGGCCGGACTCGGCTTCGGCACGGCGACCCCGGGGGTGTGGATCGCCCCGGCCCGGCTGTACGAGGAGACCCGGCACACCCTGCGGCGGCTGCACCTCGACCCGTACGTCGACCTGTTCCGCGGCGAGCACCTCGGCTTCGCGGCGACCGAGGAGGCGGTCGCCCGCTGGTGGGACCTGGCCGCGATCGCCAAGGAGCACGAGGAGTTCCTCGACCGCCACGGGCCCGTGCTGCACGAGTGGGAGCAGCGCAGCGACACCCCGCCGGAGGAGGCCTACCGCGACTACCTGCTCGCCCTGGACTCCTGGCGCCACCTCCCCTACACCGACCCCGGCCTGCCCGCCCGCCTGCTGCCCGAGGACTGGCCCGGGGTCCGCTCGGCGGCGGTCTTCCACGGGCTGCACGCGCGGCTCAGGGACACGGGCGCCGAGTTCGTCGGCGTGTGACCTCAGGCACAACACAGGTCACTAACGGAACCCTCAGGTTGTTCTTTCCCTCTTCTCAAGCTTCTTACCTAGCGTTCAACGGGCCGACCGCCGGGTAGAGAAGAGGACTGTTTCGCATGACCACCACGGCCAAGGTTCAGGGAGCCACCGTCTGGCTCACGGGACTGCCGAGCGCGGGCAAGACGACCATCGCCCGACTGCTGGGCGACCGGCTCAAGGCCGAGGGGCACCGTGTGGAGGTTCTCGACGGCGACGAGATACGCCGCTTCCTCTCCGCCGGTCTGGGCTTCTCCAGAGCGGACCGCAACACGAACGTGCAGCGCATCGGCCTCGTCTCCGAGGTCCTCGCGCGCAACGGCGTCCTGTCCGTCGTGCCCGTCATCGCGCCGTACGCCGACAGCCGCGAGGCCGTGCGCAAGCGGCACGAGGCCAGCTCGACGCCGTACATCGAGGTGCATGTGGCCACTCCGGTCGAGGTGTGCAGCGAGCGGGACGTGAAGGGGCTCTACGCTCGGCAGGCCGCGGGACAGTTGACGGGGCTGACCGGCGTCGACGATCCGTACGAGCCGCCGGTCGACCCCTCGCTCGTACTGCCGACGCAGCACCAGACGCCCCAGGAGTCGGCGGACGCGGTGTACGCGGTGCTGGCGGAGCGGGGGCTGGTGTGAGCACGCATGGCTTCGCGCTCTCGCATCTGGACGCTCTGGAGTCCGAGGCGGTGCACATCTTCCGCGAGGTGGCGGGCGAGTTCGAGCGGCCGGTGATCCTCTTCTCCGGCGGCAAGGACTCCATCGTCATGCTGCACCTGGCGTTGAAGGCCTTCGCCCCGGCGGCGGTTCCCTTCTCGCTGCTGCACGTCGACACCGGGCACAACTTCCCCGAGGTCATCGAGTACCGCGACCGCACCGTGGCGCAGCACGGTCTGCGGCTCCATGTGGCCTCCGTGCAGGACTACATCGACCGGGGTGTGCTGCGGGAGCGTCCGGACGGGACGCGCAACCCGCTGCAGACGCTGCCGCTGACGGAGAAGATCCAGGCGGAGAAGTTCGACGCGGTCTTCGGCGGCGGGC